>CAYUSM010000023.1:0-25448 GCA_964447345.1 uncultured Sulfitobacter sp.
CCTCACACAGACTGGTGCAAGGAACCTGCCCGTTTCGGACCCATGGCGGCAGTCCCGCGAAAGCCTATCGCGCTGACACTCAGGCTATTGCGGCTATACTTTTGGCTAGGACGGGGGGGCGTTGGGTAATTTGGTTTGCAAGAAGGTGGCTGATGTATCGCTTCTGGGACACTGTTCCCTCTGGGTTCGCAACTCAGGAACCTCTTTCATTTTTTGTTTGTCGCAACGTGGCTCGGACAGCAGAACCGAAACAACACGCTTCGCGGCCGCGGGACTGATACAATTTCGATACAAATGCGCGATGCCTAGACATCAGTCAGACACACCATCCGGGCAAAGCTTTGCTGCATAGCGCGGTCGCAGCGACCGTCGCATGTCTGATGAAAGGCGCCGAATATGTTGATCGAAAAGCGGGATATTGAATTGGTCGAGGCCACGCGGCCGCTTTTTTCGGAGAATGACCTACAGGTTGCGGGTTCCTTCTACACTCGTTTGTTCGAACTTGCGCCCGATCTTCGGGAGATGTTTCCAGAGGACCTGAGCGAGCAGCATCGCAAGCTGTCAGCGACCCTCGCCATCGCCATATCCTCTTTGAGCAATTGGGACGAATTGGCACCGATCCTCGCCTCCCTGGCACGCCGCCACATTGTTTATGGCACAAAGTCATGGCATTACGCCGTTGTAACGCAGGCACTGCTTGATACGCTGCCAGAGGCGGGTGTCGATGACGCGACAGTCGCGGCATGGAACCGGGTGATGAGCGTAATCAATTCCCATATGATCGCGGCGGCCTATGGCGACCGGCCCGACGCTGCAGACAGTATGCGTGCAGGGTTTGTCTGAAGCGTTGCCCTTCATCCAAACGCAGCAGCGAAAGGGATGACGTGGGACAAGACCCTGCAATCTTTGCCATTATGTTTTTGCGCGGCACGGCAACGCGCGGCTTTGGCAAGGACAGGGTGATCCCATGAAGACGGAGACGGGCACGCAAAGCGACGCACCCGGTCGGGAGAGCGGATGGACGGATATGGCCTTTGACGCGCTCGACATGGCTGCGGTTATGTTCAGTGACGATCTGACACTGCGCGTCGCCAACGCCACCTGGCGCATGCGTTTCGATCCGGACATCGCTCCCGGCACAGACGCGGCTGGAGTCGTGCAGGCCTTGACCGATAGGGCACCAGGGAAACGCGTTGAAGGTTTTTCCGGACGCGACCTTATCGGCCTGATCAAAAGCTGCGTGCGTGACTACGAACTGCCGAGGCAAGGCGTCGATCCGCTGTTGCTGACCTCGACACCTGTCCGGGACGGCGGCTATCTGGTGACGCTGCGCGATCCTGACCGGGGGCGGGTTGTCGAGGCTCGGGCGCTGGAAATGTTGCGCGCCAGCATTGAATCTGTGGACATGGGGATGATCGTTTGGGACAGCGGCCTGATTGTGCGCCTGGCCAATGACGGATGGAACCGCCACGTGGCACCGGCTGCGCCAGGAGAAAGCGTGAAGGCAGTCGGTCAGCGCATTCTGGAGCGGGGATTTTACGAGCCACGCCACGCCATGTCATCAGAAGAGACGCTGACCGCAGTTATCATGGAGTCGCACCGGCACAGGCGTCGCTGGGAGCTGCGCCATAACGACGGGCGGCACGTACGTCTCTCGACCTTTCCGATGCAAAGTGGTGGCGTGCTTGCCGTCGCCTTCGACGTGAGCGAGCGCCGGGACGTCGAGGCGCAGGCCCGGCATCTGGTCGCCGATGCCCTCGATTCAATTGGGGACGGGGTATTGTTGGTCGATGCACATCTGAACAGCCTCATGGTCAACCGCGCTTATCTGGCAATGTTTCACGACCCCAACAATCCCCCCGAGATCGGCGCCTCGGCCACGGAATTGGTACGCAGGTCGATCGAAAATGGCCGGACCCTGGTGCCCGAGGGCATGGGCGCGGAAGCTCTTGTGGACCAGATCAGGGAATCGATACTGGCTTGCGACGCGAACGTGGCCACACGCCATCCGGACGGGAAAGTGGTGGAACGTACCTCATATCCTACGGCGATGGGTGGCTATGTGATCGTGTTCCGCGATGTCACCGCGCGCAGGGCTGCCGAACAGGCCGAACGCGAAGCTGACGAATTGGTGCGCACCATTGTGGATGCCAGTCCATCAACCTTTCTTGTCTCCCGCCTTGAAGATGGCAAGGTGATCTATGCCCCCCAACTGTCGCGCGAGCGGTTTGGAGATATCGATAGCACGCTCAGTTTTTTCCTCGATCCCGCCGACCGCCAAAGGTACATTGAGGCGCTGCAGGAAACCGGCAGCCTGACTGACTACCGAGTTCGTTTCCGACGCCGAAACGGCACCATCATGGATGGGCTGACTTCGGCACGGGTGATCCAGTTTCGTGGTGAGCAATTGATCGTATCGGCAACCCGGGACATCACGGATCAACTGGCGATGCAATCTGAACTGGAGCGCCAGCGCGAATTGGCGCATCAGAATGAAAAGCTGTCGGCTTTGGGCGGGTTGCTGGCCGGTGTGGCGCATGAGCTGAACAATCCGCTCTCGATTGTCGTGGCCAATGCGATGATGCTGGAAGAAGATCTGCACGATCCCAAATTGCGCCGCCGCGTCGAGCGACTGGCTGCCGCCGCCAAGCGCAGCGGGCGGATCGTCAAGACGTTCCTGGCGATGGCGCGCAATCGCCCGATGCGGACCGAGACTGTCGAGATCAACGAAGTCATCAATGCGGCGGTCGAAATATCCTCTTATGGGCTGCATGCCGCCAACGTCGAAATCGTTCTCGAACTTGATGCGGGCAATCCGGCAGTTGAGGTCGATGCAGATCAGATCATTCAGGTGCTGTCCAACCTATTGATCAATGCAGAGCAAGCGTTGCAGGACAAGACGAGCGAGGGCCGGGTTACCCTCATGACAAGGGTGCAGGGCGACAAGGTAGCGGTCATCATCCGCGACAACGGGCCGGGTGTACCGAAAGAGCTGCACAGGAGAATCTTTGAGCCCTACTTCACCACCAAAGAGGTCGGTGAGGGCACCGGTGTCGGGCTGGCATTCTGCCACCGACTGGTGACCGCACACGGCGGGCAGATTGACGTGCGCGACGCGAAGGGCGGCGGTGCTGAGTTTCGCGTGACCCTTCCGGCGGCTTGTTGTCCTTCCGATGAGGATCAGGAGGAAGTCGGAACACGGCCGCAAACCCGGGCGCATGTGCTGGTTCTGGATGACGAACCGGATGTGGCGGTCACCGTTTCGGATGTGATTTCAAGGGGCGGATACCGGGTTACCGTGGCCGGATCAGCAGAGGAAGCGCTGGCGCATTGTGCAGAGACATGGTTCGACGCGATTCTGTCAGATGTACGTATGCCGGGAATTGATGGTGTTGAATTCTTTGATGAATTGCGGCGACGCGATCCCGATCAAGCCGCACGTATTGCCTTCATGACCGGCGATGCGATGGGGCAGGATTCGGGCGGTGGTGTCAGTGGGATAGGCTGCTCTTATCTGGAGAAACCAGCGGAGCCGACGGAGATCCTTGCACTGGTGGCGCAGCTTATCGCGGAGGCATCGGATGGAGGGTAGACATATTATCGTCTGTGATGACGAGCCCGAGTTGCGGGAATCGCTGATCGAATACCTGGAAACGCGTGGTTACGCGGTGCGTGGTGCTAGCAACGGCGAAGCACTTGCGCATCTGCTGTCCGCGCGGCAGCCTGATCTTGTCGTGCTGGACGTCCGGATGCCCAAGGTTGACGGGCTCGCCGCACTCAAGGCCATCCGAGCCCAAGGCCAATTGCCTGTCATCATGCTGACCGCTGCTGACGATAGTGTCGACCGCATATTGGGGCTGGAACTTGGCGCCGACGATTATGTCGGCAAGCCGGTCGATCCGCGTGAACTGGAAGCTCGGATCAGGGCTGTGCTGCGCCGGGCGGACAGAGGCCAGACGCAGGAACCCAGTCAAGAGCCAGTCACATTTGCAGGCATGACGTTGGATCCGGCGAGCGCACGGTTGTTCGATGCGGATGGGTCGGAGATCACGTTGACAGCGATGGAGTTCGAGCTGCTGCGGACCTTTCTCAATAATCAGGGCCGTGTACTGAACCGCGATCAATTGCTGGAACAGTCCCGCGGGCGTGATCGTGATCCCTTTGATCGCTCGATCGATCTGCGGGTTTCACGGCTGCGCCGCAAGATCAGGTCCGGCAATCCGAACGGCGACCTGATCCGCACCGTCCGTGGCATCGGCTATATGTTTGACGCGGGCGACTAAGATCGCGGGCGACGGGCTGGACCAAGCCGGTTGAACCGGGCCGCGGTCAGCGTCAGGCCAAATCATCTCGATCAATACGAAACTGATACATTCCCGACCGAATGGCGATACGTGCAGGCGGTAGGATTTGCCCAGTTGCGAACACCCTGTTCAGTGCGCGCGACACTTGGTCTTTAGCAAAGACCCTGATTTTGATTATTGTAATAGGAGAATTGAAATGGCGAAGCTCAAGCGCGGCTCGAAGGGCAAAGAGGTCGAAGCGCTTCAGACTCGGCTCAACAAGCTAGGCACGAAACCGGTGCTTAAAGTCGACGGCATTTTCGGCCCGATCACCCACAAGGCACTTGTTGCCTTTCAGAAAAAGGCCAAGCTCAAGAAGCCGGACGGCGTTGTCGGAACTGTCACCGAGGCAGCGCTGAAAATGGGCGGCCCGCTGCCGGTCATGAAGGTGCATGACATGTCACCTGCCGCCAAAATCATCAAGGACTGCAAAGAGCACAACCTTCTGTTGAATGGGTATATGATGGCACTCGACGGTGCATTGTTCAGTGTCGACAAAATCCTCGACAAGCAATTGCCGATTGCCACCAAGATGGTGTCGAACAACAAACCCTTGTGGGAAGAACTGTCAAAATTGTCCAAGGACATCACAACCAGGCAGAAGGATTTCAAGGCGATCCGCCTGTCCGACCCGATCAAGGCCAGCAAATTGTCAAAAGAATGCGATACAATCTTTGCGAAGGTCGAGATCAAGGCCGATGCCATCGACGACAACATCGATACGCTTTACGACTCGCTGGACAAGACGGTCAAAGACTTGAGCAAGGGCGTGTCTGACATTCAGAAGATGATGGGCTTTCTGAAAAAGCACGTGAAGAAGGGCGAAAGAGTATTCTAACGCGGGCGCTGCCGCGGGGTTTGCCGCGGCAGTGTACCTTTGGATCATCAGCAGGGCTGAAGTGCTGGTTGTATTGGGTAGGTACGCAACTTCGGCACGGCCTGATGGCGGTCATGCCTCGAAAAGACCCCTGTCGTGCTGTTTCAGTCCATCATCGGACGGCATTAGCGCCTCTCGGCTTTGAAGCCAGATGTGATGCGCAGGCTGGAACACGAAGGGCGCAGTGATGCAGTTCGCCAAAACACCAACCAGTTCAGGGTATTGCTCGGAGATATCGAAGATCACTGTCCCGCAGGCGCTGCAGGCGTCGCGATATGTTGTGGCACCTGACCCCGCCGTGAAGCGCTGACGGGTGACTTGGCCACTTTTCTCGGAGGCATCCACATTGAAAATCGCCGTGCCAGTGTAGGGCGTTCCTGTCGCAGCCCGGCAGTCCGCACAATGGCAAAGAAACTGGACAACCGGTGGCGCAGTGGATGTGAATGTCACCTGCCCGCAGGAACACGCTGCTGTAATTGATGACCGCATGACGCTATCCTGTGTTTACGCTGACAACGACATCCGCAACGGCAACCAATCGCGCTGTACCGTCATTGTCAGAGGTCACCTCAACCCGAGAGGCGCGCAACCGGCTCCCCGTCTTGATGCAGGTGGCATTCGCACGCAAAACCTGGCCTTTGGCGGCTGCCAGATAAGTGACGTTGAGGCTTGATGTGAGGACGGGTACCCCCGGCTTGGCCGAGACCGCTGCCGCACATGCACCGGCATAGTCCGCCAGGCTGGCGATGACACCGCCGTGAAAGAGGCCATCGAACTGTAGCAGTTCAGGGGCGCGCTGGACTTCGAGGCTGACCTTGCCCTGTTCAGCTTTCCGCACTTTGGTGCCGATCATGACCATAAAGCCAGACCGTTCGATCACCCATTGCACGATTGCCGGTGGGTCCATCCCATTTTTCAACGGGCTTTGATCGTTTGGCATGGCCATGTCCTCTGTCTCGGGGAAGTTGAGGGCAAACTACGCCAAGATATGACTGGCGCAAATGACAACAAACAGCTAAATTGCGCCAATGAACCGCCCACAGAAGATACAGATACTGGTGTACGACGGGTTTGAATTGCTGGACCTGGCCGGGCCAGCAGGTGTTTTCAATGCTGCCAACACGCTGAGCGATACACCGCCTTACGCAATATCAGTCCATTCCGAGCAAGGCGGCTTGGTTCATTCATCCTGCGGTATCCCGGTTGAAACGCAGCTCTTGCCGCAGAAGGCCGCCTTTGACGCGCAAACGACAACTCTGGTTGTTGGGGCTGAAGGGTCCCATCTGACCGCCGCCATGAAGTGCGCGGGATTAGGCGACTGTCTGCGGACTGCAGCCAAACACGCGGGCCGTTGCGGGTCCGTGTGTTCTGGGGCCTTTATTCTGGCCAATACAGGGATTATGGACGGCCGACGCTCAGCCACGCATTGGGCTGGTGCGCAGGTCTTTGCCCGCTGGTTCCCGCAGGTGCAGCTGGACCCGGAGGCGCTTTACGTTGTTGATGGTTCCATCTGGACGTCGGCAGGCGTGACCACAGGTATCGACATGGCACTTGCAATGGTCGCACTTGACTGTGGTGAGCAGATGAAGGGGCGTGTTGCAGGACATCTGGTCATCTACAAGGTGCGCCCGGGCTATCAGACCCAGTTCAGCGCACTGCTTAACGCCCAGATCAGCGCCGGAGATGTCTTCGGCCCGACCGTCGCGTGGGCCGAGGCAAACCTGCAGACACCGCTTGCGGTCGATGATCTTGCCCGCGTCGCCGGGATGTCGCCCAGAACGTTTCAACGGAAATTCAAGGCCGAAACCGGGCAGACGCCCGCGCGGTTCATCATGGCGTTGCGCATGGAAAAGGCCAAAGACATGCTGGCCTGCGCCCACGCCGTCAAAGCGGTCGCTCCGGCGGTAGGGTTTGCGTCGGAAACGGCTTTCAGAACTGCCTTCAAAAACTTCTTTGGTGTCATGCCCTCACAGCTTGCGGCGACACAGATGTGACGCGGCCCGGTCGAGGTTGCCAACGGCCAATCGGCAGCTGAAACCGGTCAGACAAGGCCTTTCTCATTTGCCGCATACGCGGGACGGTCTGTCAAGCCGCACCCTAGCTTGATCGAGACCCGTCCATCAGTTCCGAAATGAGCCATGACCGAAAGGCTTCAACCTGGCGGGACCGACGCACGCCTTCAGGCTCAACAAACCAATAGGAAATACCTGTGGTGAACCGGCCCGGAAACGGGGCGACCAATTGGCCGGAATTAAGCGCATCCTGCGCCAGCGTTTCCCAGGCAAGAAACACCCCCTGACCTGCCTTGGCCGCATCGACACAGAGCGATGCGTCGGAGAAAACAGGCCCCTCCCCGAGTATCTCCTCGCTCAGGTCATTCGGCCTCAACCACACATCCCAACCGAACATCGACTTTGGCTCGCGGATGATGGGAACATGGGACAGATCCGAGGGTTCTCTCAGTTGGTCCGCGATCGAGGGGGCACAGACAGGGAATACACGCTGCGGATAAATCTCCTCGGCTTCCACACCTTTCCAATCGCCCCAGCCCACCCGAATGCATGCGTCAATCTCGCCCGCCCGCGGTGTCACCAATTCGACCGAGGCGTCGATATGGACCCGCACCCCGCCATTCTCAGCCGCAAATTGCCCCATGCGCCACACAAGCCATTTACCTGCAAAGACCGGCGCAACCGATATCGTGATCGCATCTTTGGTCTGTCGTTGGGTGAGCGAAATCCCTTGTTGCAGCGCCTCGAAGCCCTCGGAAAAGCGGGCGGACGCGGCGCGCCCGATCTCCGTGGGGATCAGCCCCTGCGGCCTGCGTTCAAAGAGCTTTGTGCCCAGCTGAGCTTCAAGCTTGATGATTTGCTGGCTGACGGCACCGGGCGTGACACCCAGCGCGTCGGCGGCGCTGCTCAGCGATCCAAGTCGCGCGACGGCTTCAGCGGCGCGCAAGGCGTTCAAGGTAACTGCATTCAGATCCCTCATTTAGTTTTTCTATACCACTGGCCTGTAAATATCGATTATTTTCTGCCTATTGATCTGATTGATTAAAGGTATGCTACATTGCTTTCGGAACCAATGGCCGTCTCTTCGTTCAGCGTGCTGGACTATCAAACTGCCCCAAGTGGCGCGGCAGGACAGAAATGCTGCGGCAGAGGCGCAATGGCGACGCGACCCCCTTTCGCATCCCCAAATTCAACGAATGAGCCTGCGCGAGATCGCAGATTTGCCATTTGAACCATACCGGATCGACAAAGCGTGACCTCCGCTGACCAGAGTTAAGGCGCTCCTTCTTCCAGGTGTCGCAATATCATTTTGCGTCTTTATCAGGATTGCCGTTTGGCTAGGCATTCGCAGGCCCGAGTAATCAGAATGACAACGACCGCTTTCGCACCACAGCAACTCCAGAGCGCCGGGCCTGCACATAACTATATTTCTAGTTATATGGGCGGTATGAGCGATATGAACAAAACTGCACGCGCGCTTGCCGCATTGGGACACGAAGCACGGCTGGAAGTGTTCCGCCTGCTGGCACGCGCAGGCGAAAAGGGTCTTATCGTTGGTGATATTGCACAACACACGGGACTGCCCCTTTCCACGCTCTCCCACCACCTGCGCGCACTGGTCTCCGCCGGTCTGGTCACGCAAGAGCGTCAGGGCCGGGAGGTGTTGAACAGACCTGACTTCGGTGCCGTACAAGCGGCGCTCAGCTTTCTGACTGCCGAATGCTGTGAAGGCGTGGCAATCGTAAAGGAGGATGCGGCATGAGGAATTGGCCGCCTTTTCTTTGCTCATTTATAACTACTAAACTGGATATATCGTGATGATTGATACGAACCTTACGCACGCAGGACGCACAAGCGCAGTCGCCTGTCGCATATGTATAGACCATCGCGTATGGCTCGCCACCGCAACGGTTCTTGCCATTGTGACGGCCTTCAATCCAGCGCAAGGGGCCGAAAGCCTTCACTTTGCGTTGCGAGCCCTGCTTGAGACCGCGCCCTATCTGTTGCTCTCTATCAGTCTTGCCGCCTACGCCGGTGCGACCGGTGCCGATGCACTGATTGCCCGGGCTTTCACGGGTGCCCCTGTCGTGATGATCTTCGTTGCCGCCGCATTTGGTGGGCTGTCTGGCCTGCTGCCGGTTTCGTGGACGGCAACTTAAGCTTTCATGGCTCGCTCCTCGAATGTGATAGGGCTTAGATAGCCGATGGTCGAGTGGCGCCGCTTCGGGTTGCAGGTCTCGTCCAGGGTCCAACTGCTCATTCGCCTCTTACCTCCCGCTGCCAAAAGCATTCTATGTTTGGAGCGCTTTACCATAGCCGATATTTGCGACGATGTTCGGCAAGTCTGCTTCATTCCTACTTGGCCAATGAGCCATGCGCCTGCAGCGCATGACGACCAGGCGCGCCGTCGCCGCGGCATCAGATGGGCAGTTGGAATGACCAGCTAGGGTCCTAGCTCCTCACAGGTATCGACATGGCCGAAGGTTTTGGCGCATGATCTGGAGCTAATTCCTGGATTATCTGCCAAAGCTGGTTAAGTGACAATGACAGACAAGGATGAGATCATATCCGAGCTCTATGACCTGGTCTCGTCGCCTGACCAATATGATGCATTCATGGTGAAGCTGGAAAAAAAGCTTCAGGCACTGGGCTCGGAAAGTGATCAAGCTGCCACCGGGCAGGTCATGTCCCACATGAAACGCGCCGCCGCGCTTGTTGATATAGTGACACCGTGGCGGCGCGATACCGATGACGTACTCCACAAGGAGCTTGCGCAGCGCATGCAAGCGACGATGGCGCTGGACGAAACGGGCATGATCGTTGACGCAAATACCGCAGCCAAAGTCGCTTATGAGCTGGTGCCGGAAAGCCGCATTGACAACCTGCCAATGGACACTGATGAGCTGGCTGATTTGAAAGGCCAGTTGCGGTTGGTTGCGCGAAACCCGGATGGGCGCAACGCACCCAATGATGTCTTGCGATATCACAACGATCAGACTGGAAAGCCTTTGCTGATCCGGCTTGAGCCTTACGTCCAATCAAGCACCAATCGGCGTTTTGTTATTCTGCGCACTTCAGACGTGGGGTGGCCCGGGCATTTGGGGCCCATCTTGCAAGACCTCTTCAATCTGACCCGCGCGGAAGTGGAGGTAACCCGCATGGTGGTCGAGGGCGACAAGGTCAAAGACATTGCCACGCGCCGTCAAAGCTCCATCACGACGGTGCGCAGCCAGCTTCAGGCCATCTTTGCCAAGACCGATACGCGCGATCAGATGGATCTTGTGCGCACGGTCTTTGGCCTCGCGCTCATGCACGACGTCGAAGAAGGAAAACTGGTTGCGGCGCGCATCAACGCGACTTCGGCTACCGAGTTTTTTCCCCGTGAAGAACAACGGCATCTCTTTCATCTGCCAGATGGTCGACAAATTGAGTATTCCGACTTTGGGGCCACCAATTCGGATAAGGTAATCCTGTTCTACCACGACCAGGCATTTGGAGATGTCTGGTTCAAGGAGGCTGTTCAGACTGCACGACGTCGTGGTCTGCGGATCGTCGGGCCACTGCGCCCGGGCTTTGGCCAAACCACCATCTATTCCGGAGAGGCGAGCGAGCCGCGCGATTTTGCGCCTGATGTGATGAAGCTGCTGGATCATCTCAACATTAAGAGGGCGGCGATTTTGGCCTTGAGTTCGGGGTTGGTGCACAGCCTGGCAGCGGCTGAACTGATGCCGCACCGGGTCACCTCAATCACCGCCTGTCATCCCCTTTTGCCGGTCACCTGTGACGAAGACCTGGAAGGGACGAACGGGTATAACTACCTCATCCCGCACTCCCGGCTGCACTTTCCTCAGTCACTCAAGTTTCTGTGCAAGGCAGGCTTCGCTTTTGTCATGCGTTCAGGCCCGGGAGCTTTTGGCAAAGCAGTGATGCGGGCCAGTCCGCGGGACGTAGAATGGATCATGCGACCAGAGATACTGCCAGTTATGGTGCACGGACGACGCGTGCATCAGGATCAGGGCTATGTCGGCAACTTTGGGGACCTCAATTACCGCAAGGACTGGCGTCCGCTATTGCGCAATTGCCCCGTGCCAATCCGATTGGTGATCGGGGAACACGACCGAAACGTCCAATGGGGCGCGGCACGGCGCTGGTCAGACATGCTGGATCAGGTTGAGCTGCATATTCTGCCTGATAGTGGCTACATGGTCCATCACCAGCAATACGGGAAAGTGCTGAGTTGGCTGCTTGACGACCTCAGATCCTCATCGGCCGATTTGCACTAGATGTTCGAAGCTTTTGCAAAAAGAGCCTATTTCTCAAGGAAGTGCGCGATTTTTGCAGTCAATCATTCTCCATCCTTCATTTGAAGGATGATCGACTTCGCGTAGCAGTTCAAACATGCTCACGAGTGGTATGGTGTAGGTCATTGAAATCGGGCCCTGCGTCGCTGTTTTGGCGGCTCCACTTTTTGGGTTTGGTCCGATGTTGGGGGTTTTTAGTCAAATACGTGATGCGCAGGTCGTTGCCTGTACATCATGCGTAGACGGCGCGTTTGCGATGCCCACAGGCGGGCACCGCACGTGTGACGGATACCTCGCCCTGTCCTGCACTTTTTTGCGAACCCCGGTGGGTATTACTTCCTCTCTGCCGGGGGTCGCGATTAATTCAGGGAGGGTGAGAATTGAGATCGCCGAAAATAGTAAGTCTGGCCCTTGCGGCCTCCGTGGCCGCGTCCCCGCTATTCGCCGAGACAGATCTGTCGGTGACCACATTGGAGTGGCCACCCTATACGTCTGAAAGCCTGCCGAAGGGGGGTGTGACCACCGCCGTCGTTCAGAAGGCATTTGAGGCAGCAAATATCGAAATGGCGGTTGATACCTTGCCTTGGAAGCGCGCAATTTCTGTGGCCAGGGATGAGGAAACCGCAGTTGCCTATTTCCCCGGGTACCACTGTCGCCATGTCGACGGGTTCATCCCGTCAGATCCAATTGGAAACGGGCCTTTGGGTTTCGCCCAGAATATTGAGGCACCGGTCATTTGGGAAAACGTTGACGATATTGGGGAGCAAAAACTCAAGATCGGTACAGTGCTTGGGTATGCCAATACTGACGAATTCGATGAAAAGGCTGGAACAGGCTGGATCCGCGCGATCCCGGCTCCCGACGACCTAACAAACCTGAGAAAACTTGCCCGGCAGCGCATCGATTTGGCGGTCATAGACAAGCTGGTTCTGTCCTATCTTCTGGCCACCGAAGAAACGCTCGAAGGCCTCTCTGACGTTTTGGAATTCAATCCGAAACCGCTGGAGGAAAAGACACTCTATTTGTGCTTCAACGACACCGACAGCGGACGTGAGATGCGTGACACCTTTAATGCCGGGTTGGCCAAGTTAGACGTCGATGCAGTTGTAGAAAGCTATTTTGAAACTGAGTTCTGATGCAAAGCGGCGCAAGGGATATGCCTGACAGCGGCACCGATCAGGCCGGTCCCGCTGTACGCGGACGCTTCGGTCGGTCCGTGCAGACAAAGTTTCTGCTTTATGTGGTGCCGCTGGTTCTTATCTCGACTGTCATGGTTTTCGGGCTGTTCGAATGGAGCGCGCGCCGTACTGCGGAACAACAGTTGCAGATCAAGCTGGAAAGGCTTGTCGACATTCAAAGTGCGGTTGTCGCTGAGTCTTTGTGGAATGTGGCAAACGACCAGATCAAGCTGATCCTCACAGCCCTTCTGACAGACAGCGATGTACTGGCCGCTGCGGTTTACGACGACCGTGACAGACTGATTGCTGAGGTGGGTGCGGTTGATGCCATCGCCAGCTCGCGTTTTACCGCAGAGAAAGACATCCTTTATGATGCAGGCGACGCAGATGTCCGTATCGGCTCGTTGCGCGTCGCGCTTGCCGAGACGCGGCTGGCGGTTCAGGCCAGCGAGCGGCTGACTTTTGTCGTCCTGCTGGCGGGTATCCTTCTGGTGGCTGTCATAACTGCCACACTTGCGGCAAACCGGCGGATCATCGGGCGCCCGCTCGCGCTGATGATGGAGGCGATTAATCAGCCCCGATCGGCCGCACCCCGTAAGCCGGTCGATTGGACCAGCGACGACGAAATCGGGCGTGTCGTGGCGGCGTTCAACGACTTTCAGGCCCGCCAGGCCGCCTATGAAAAGCAACTGCAATCGGCAAATGAAGAACTTGAACGCCGCGTCGAAGAACGGACGGCGGAGTTGGTCGATGCCGAGGTGACCGCACGCGAGGCAAGAGGACAGCTCACCGACGCTATCGCAAGCATTTCGGAAGGTTTCGCACTTTATGACAGCGCAGATCGATTGATAGTTGCCAATCAGCGCTATCGCGAAATCATGCTGGGGAAGTCCGATGCTGAACTGCCAACCGGCACACCCATCGAACAGGTGTTGGAAAAGGCAGCAACCTCAGGTCGGTTTCCGAATGCAAAGGGTGACGAACAACTTTGGATCGAACGGCAAATCGGACGTCACAAGGCTGCTGGAACTCCTTACATTCAGGAGATGGCCGGAAAGCAGTGGCAGCAGATCAGCAACCGCCGCACCGACCAGGGTGGCACGGTCGCGGTGCATTCGGACATCACCGAAATCAAACGCATTTCCGATGAGCTGAAGTCAGCAAAGGATGCAGCGGAAGCCGCGAACGAGGCCAAGAGCGCTTTCCTAGCGACAATGAGCCATGAAATCCGCACACCGCTGAACGGGATCATTGGCATGAGCACCCTGCTCAACGGCACGGAACTGGATGAGGAACAGCGCGACTTCAGCGATACGATTGCTACGGCGGCCGACACACTGCTGACGATCATCAGCGACATTCTCGATTTCTCCAAGGTTGAAGCTGGGGCGCTGGAATTGGAACGCACGCCGATGGACCTCGTAGAGACCATCGAGTCTTCGGTCGAACTGGTCGCCTCCAAGGCAGCAGAAAAAGGCATCGAACTTGCCTGCCGAATCAACCCGGATGTGCCGCACGCCATGGTTGGCGATCCGGTGCGGCTCAAGCAGATATTGATGAACCTGCTCAACAACGCCGTGAAATTCACGGATGTCGGGGAAGTGGTTCTGTCAGTCTCTACCATGATGCCGGATGCGGCCAATACACCCGGTGAGACGGCCCTGCTGACCTTTTCTGTACGTGACACAGGCATCGGTATCCCCGAGGACCGCATGCACCGGTTGTTCAAGTCGTTCAGTCAGGTCGACGCCTCCACTACCCGCCGCTACGGCGGCACGGGGTTGGGACTGGTCATCACAAAACGCCTTGTAGAACTAATGGGCGGAGAGATTTCCGTTGAAAGCGAAATGGGCATCGGGACCACCTTTTCATTCACCCTTCCGGGTGAGGTGGCCCGCATTCCAGATCGCGCCAGCAGGGATGCGCAGCTTGCGGCGATCAAGGGTGCGCGGGTTTTGATCGTCGATGACAACCGAACCAACCGGTTGATCCTGAACGAGAAGTTGCGCTCGTGGGAACTATCACCGCGGGCCAGCGGCGCGCCGGAAGAGGCCATTGATCTGATCAAAAACGGCGATGCGTTCGATCTGATCGTGGTGGACTACAAGATGCCCGGCATGAACGGGTTCGAATTCACCCAAGCGGTGCGCGACGAACTGGGGGACAAGGCTCCCCCGATGATCTTGTTCAGCTCCGTCTCACCACTAGAAAGCCAGTTTCGCGAGGGCGTCGCAAAGCATAACTACGCCGCATCGCTGACCAAGCCGGCGAAGTCCGGACAGTTGCTGAACGCGCTGGCAAAGACGCTAGCACCAGAGGTCGAAGCACAGACCAAAAGCACCCAAACTGCGCAGCCTGATGAAGCGCAGGCAATGGATCTGAAGGTGCTTCTGGTTGACGATAATTCAATCAACCAAAAGGTCGGTCGGAAAATCCTCAAGCGTCTGGGGTATGATCCGGTCGTGGTGGGCTCTGGCGAAGAAGCAATCGAAGCCTGCCAAAGCGATGAATACAACATTGTCCTGATGGATATTGAAATGCCGGACATGGACGGCATAGCGGCGACCAATCGCATCCGCGCGCTCCTGCCTGATGACCGCGTTCCCTACATCGTGGCTCTGACCGCCAATGCCATGAATTCCGAACGCGAGAATTACCTCAGATCTGGCATGGACGGATATCTCAGCAAACCAATCGATGTCGAAGCGCTGAACGAAAGCCTCGCGTCGGCAATGCATTTGAAAGAAACCAGAGCGGCAGAGCTGGCAGGGTAGGATCATCATGGGGATGAGCGATGAATGAAGTGGTGATTGAAAAAGAAGCCCTGCAGCGCCTGTTGAATGTGATCGGCGGAGACCCGGACGACCTTCAAGAGCTTCTTGAAGATTTTGAAGAAACGACGCCAACCACCCTTCAGGAGATGAAGGATGCAGCTGCAAATGGTGACCTGACTGCTCTCCGCATTTCATCTCACAGCCTGAAAGCCAACGGACGTGACTTTGGTGCCATGGCACTGGCCCGTGCATGCGAGCAGTTGGAGGAAGCCTGTCGCAATGGCTCCGTCGATGACCCTCTTGCCGAAGTCGCCGCTATCGCCGCAGAACTGACACGCGCCCGCGCGGCCCTTGCTGAAGTCACGCTGTAAATGGACGGCCTCGCTTTCAAGTCCAGGCGGGCCCCTGCCCCTGAGCCAACCGAGCTTCAGGCACGCATCCTTGTCGTGGATGACAACAGTATCAACCGCAAGAAGATGCGCATGGCTGTCGAGAACCTCGGGCATTCTGCGGAGGTTGCGAAAAACGGGCTGGAGGCGATTGAAGCCCTGACCACCCGACCGTTTGACGCCGTCTTGCTGGACATTCTGATGCCGGAAATGGACGGGTTCGACGTGCTGTCGGAAATGAAGGTCGACGAAGTGATGCGTGATGTTCCGGTTATCGTGATCTCGGCACTGGATGATGAGACCGAAAGCGTCGTACGCGCCATCGAACTTGGGGCGGAGGACTTCCTTCCCAAGAGTTTCGACCCCGTTTTGTTGCAGGCCCGGTTGGGGGCTTCCCTGTCAAAAAAGCGGTTTCGCGATCAGGAGCGCGAGTACTTTGGCCGGATCGAGCGCCTTACCGAAGCGGCTGAGGTCCTGGAAAGCGGACGGTTCAATCCGCAAAGCCTTGAATTGGACGATCTTGCCGAAAGAGACGATCCTCTTGGACGCCTTGCCGCCGTCTTCCGTGGCATGGCGGGCGAGATTTATGAGCGCGAACTGAAACTGAAGAAGGCGATCCTGACCCTTCAAGGCACGTTCCTGGTTCTGGCAGTAGGCCTTGTCTGGGGCTTGACCCCGGCCCTCTCTAGGATGGCCTCCGGCATGGGCTCTAACCCCTTGGGTTTGGCGATCTGGGTCAACGGCATTGCCGCTGTTTTCTGTCTCGGTATCGCTGCTTACCGACGAAAGCTACCTCGCCTCAGCCTATCTGAGTTCCTGTTCTTCGTCGTCTGGGCTGTTATTGCAGGCATCCTGCAACGTATGACGACATTTGTCGTTACCGAACATGTCGAGGCCGCAATGCTGTCTCTGATCGTGACACTTCAGGGGTTCATGGTCTTTGCCTTTGCCGCCGTCACACGGATGGAGCGCGCCACACCACGTCGCCTGATGGGGCTGCTGGTTGGCCTCATTGGCGTGTCAATGGTGCTATACACACGGTTCGATGGCAGCAATGGTGCCCAGAATGCCTGGTTGCTTATTGCGATGCTGCTGCCCTTCCTCTTCGCGGTGGAGGCTTTGGTTCTGGCAGGCAAACGTCCTGAGCATATCGATATCTTTGCCTCCGTCGGACTGATGATGGCGCTGTCAGCTCTCATGCTCCTGCCCTGGGCTTACTTCAGCGGTGATCTTATGCCGCTTGGCACCAGCATAGGCGCGTTGGAGGTTCTTGTCCTGCTAATGGGCGTCGTCGGCGCGTCGTCACTTTTGCTTGCATTCCATCTCATCGCGACCGCTGGTGCGGTCTTTTACAGCCAAAGTGCTTACGCAATGACAATCGCCGGTGTCGTCTGGGGCATGCTGCTCCTAAACGAAGAGTTATCCGCTCTCGCATGGTTTGCATTTGTCGTGATTATCGTTGGTATGTACTTGGTCGAACCGAAGGCCAACGATGAAGAGCTGGTTATTCAACGCTCGTTTAAAGACAAAGCCTGAGCTGGAGAGCGCCTTGGAAACTCTTTGTACGCACCGAACCGCTCCGGAAAGATCTCCGATACTGCCATGCTCCGTTCTGCGTTCGCGCGGCTTGATTCAGCGTCTATCGCCTCTGTCGGAGGACGGGTTAGTCTAGTAGGTAGAGCGACCCAGACGGGCAGACCAAAAGCGACATCTCGTGGGAGTTAGCGGATACGGCTGAGCTTTCCTTCAGTCATCCCAGAATTCAATTCAGGCAATCCAAACAGAGACTCGACGCTGCACAGTTCACCATCGAAAAAGCACTTCACCAGCACCGAGCATAACCAATCTGAGACCGGCGGCTTTTCCTTGTAGCGTTCTACGCAATCAAGCAACTGGCTATATTGCGGAACCAACCTCACAAAACTACCGGTTCCGACCGTAGAATTCTTCCAAGCAGCTGCGGATCGATCTTTTCAGGTCTTGCAATTGCAACCAGGCGTGAGGTTTGACCATCACTGCGATCATCTGATCCTCTAAGCTCTGTCTGCAGGCGATCCCCCACGAGTTGGATTAGAATTGGAACTGTCGGATTCTCCCTCAGATATACAAAGCCCTTCGCGCGGAGGCAGGTTGATCTCAGTGTTTTGGACAATAGCTCGAATTCTTCCTGTTTGAGTGCAGGAAACCCGGTGAATGACACCGTTTTGAATGCATCATCGGCATTGTGCCTTTCTGGCTCTCCTAAGGCGCGTGCGGGCTTGCAAGGCATGGGCTGCCTGAAGATCAGATCAATCGGAAGGTTGCCGTGGATTGCTTCGCAGATATCTCCGCCGGGTGCTGACCTGCTTAGCAAGCGGTGAATCCCGGCTAGCTGGTCAGGTTTCGCCAGGTCGGCCTTGTTCAGAACAACCAGATCAGAAGCCACCGCGTGATCCACAAGGTCTTCGGTATCGGCATAGCCAAGTCCGCCAAACTGGTCCGCATCGATCAGATAAAGCCGCCTTTGCATGTGCGCGTGACCGGAACGCTGAAGAGCCATCAAGGACTGGTCCAAAGATCTTGGATCTGCCACGCCGCTCGCTTCAATCACAAAGGCATCGGGGCGGTCGGTGTCGCAGAACTCGATCATGGACTTCACAAGGTCATCATTCAGCGAACAGCACACACACCCGTTGGCCAATGATACCCGGTCTGTCTCGATGGTCTCGATCAGATCGTAATCGATGTTGATCGCGCCGAAATCATTGACAAAGACCACGATCCTGCGCCCATCCGCGTGTTGCAGCACGTGGTTGACCAGGGTTGTCTTGCCAGAGCCCAGGAACCCTCCAATCGATATGGTTGGAACCGAAGCCTCAGTTGGCATTGGCCCATACCATCTCTCCGCCAAGCCATGTCTGGCGAACCTCGATGTCTCGCAGACGGTCAGGACTTTCTGTCAGTGGATTCTTGGCCAGCACCACGAAGTCTGCATGCTTTCCGGCACGAATGGACCCCAGGACATGCTCTTTCTTGATCTGATATGCTGCGTCGATTGTAACAGCGCGCAGAGCCGCTTCCGCGTCCATACGTTCCTGGTGTCCGACACATCGGCCGTCGCCTGCGCGCCGGGTCATCGCGGCTTGCATCAACTCCAGACAGGATGGATCGGTCATTGGCGTATCCGCGTGCAGTGATATCTTCATGCCCCGGCGCGCGGCACTGCCCGCTGGCACGTAATGGGCTGCGCGTTCGGGGCCAAAGAGGAAGTCTTCGATTGGGGCGCCCCAATGGGTGATGTGATTGATGAAAAAACTGCCAAGCACCCCAAGCTCCAGACAGCGCAAGATCTGATCGTCGCGCATCAGGGCACAATGCTCCAGCCGGAAACGATGATCCGGGCGGGGCGTCTCGGCCAGAACGGCCTCAAGGATATCCAGCACCATGTCGATGGTGCGGTCGCCCTGGGTATGGATGGTCATCTGCCAGCCTTGCCCCACATAGTTCCGGACCATCGCTTCGAAGTAGGCGTGCGGGTAATTGGTGCCGCCCGTATGCTCTTTTGGAAGCCCCATGCGGTCCAGCGTGATCTCGTTTTCAAGGTAAGGCTCAGTCAGCCAGATGTTCCCAATGAAGGGCGATCCGTCCGCATGGATCTTGACCCCGGCCATCCACAAACGGTCCGGCCCGATGTCCAGCGGCTCCACCTGCATATCTGGCGTCACAGCTTGCTGATAGGCGGCGACCCGCGGCAGCGGCCACCCCTTTTCGAGCGCGTTGAGGTAGTATGCTTTGTAGAACGGCAGATAGAGATGCTCGGTCGTTGTGGTGATGCCATTGCGGATGAACTGATGGATGCAGTCTTCGAATTCCTGGCTGAGGCGCTCATCTCCCCAGGCCTCATAGAAGGTTTCAAGAGCACTCCAGGTGATGGCCTCGGCGATTTTGCCGGTTGGATGACCGCGTTCATCCCGCTCAATAACAGACCCTGTGGGTGTCGCGAAATCCGCGTCGATCCCGCAGGCGGCGAAACCCTGTGAGTTCATGTAAAGCGCATGGCAGTTTGAAGTCTGAATCCCGAGTGGATTGTCGGGGGCGATTTCATCCAGCGCTTTACGCGTCAGCGTCTTGAAACCGTCATGAAGCTGCGCATCCAACCCGAAAAACAGCAGGTGTTCCCCCGGCTCGGCCACGGCCACACGCCGCTCGATCTTGGCCAGCACAGCATCGAACGTCGGGACCGTTTCGGCCCGAATGTCGACAACAGGCGCGCCACGGGTCTTGGCCGCCCAGAGCGGATGGGAATGGGCATCAATAAAGCCGGGGAGCAATACAGAACCGTCCAGATCGACGCGCCGGGTGTCACGGGACACCATCGCTTCAGCGTCAGCCAATGCTCCGGCAAAGACAATGGTGCCATCATCCACGAAAACCGCTTCTGCCGACGGCGTGTCATCATCGACGGTAACAATCGTTCCGCCAAAAAACAGGGTCGAACTCATGCGTCGCCAGTCGCCGCGTAGGTATGCGTCATCTCACCGGCTTTTTTCTGTGCGGCAAGGAAATCCTCATTGGAAAAGAGCGGGATGATCTTGTGATACTTCGACATGCCACTTGCATCAGCCAACATCATATTCGCTGCGACCGAAGTCATATCCGGCATCTCATAAAGAAACATCATGTCATACTCTCCGTAGGTGCCATAAGCACACAGCAACTTGCCACCCATGGCACCAACGGCCTTGCGAGACACCTCCGCCCGATCGTTCGGGCTTTGGATCATGTCTGCTTTCTTGTCGTTCTCATATTTGATGAACAATGCGACGGTTACTGTCATGGTCTTATCTCCGTTTTCCTTGAATGATCCGGTCCAGGATCATGGCGCAGAACAGGATGGCGAGGCCTGCTAGAATGCCCTGTCCTTCTGAGGCGTATTGCAGTGCCTCCAGTACGTCTTCGCCCAGGCCTTTCGCTCCGATAAGCGAAGCGATCACCACCATGGCGAGGCTTAACAAAATCGTCTGGTTGATCCCGGCCATGATGGACGGCATCGCCAGAGGAATATCAACTTTCCAAAGCAGGTAGCGTTTGCTCGCACCGTAGGCCATCGCCGCTTCGCGGACGCTTTCGGGCACGCCTCTCAGACCCAGAACCGTCAGCCGCACCACAGGCGAGCCGCCGAAAATCATGGTCGCGATGACCGCAGCGGGCTTGCCGGTGCCGAAAAAGGCAATAATCGGAATGAGGTAAACGAAAGCAGGCATGGTCTGCATGAAATCGAGGATCGGCCGAACCACTGCATAGAGCCGTTGGGAACGTGCACAGGCGATGCCAAGCGGGATGCCCAACGTAATGGAGATACATGCCGCCGTGCCCAAAAGGGCAAGCGTCTGCATGCTTTTATCCCAGAACCCAAGGTAGCCAAGGTAGGCAAGGCCAGCACCCGTGAAGACAGCCGCACGCCACCCGGCGCTGAGGCCTGTCAGCAAAAGGATGAACCCGCACATGACTGGCCAGGGGGTCTCGACAAAGATCGTCTCAAGCGTGTCGAGAACCGACCGGATGCCATAGACCAGCCCGTCAAAGAACCACTCAGAGCTGAGTGAAGCGTTGGTGATCCAATCTTTGATCCCTTGCGCCACACCTGATTGTACGGATGGGTCAGCCGGGAAGCTTTGCAACCCAGGAATAACGTCGGGAAACCCGAATTTCAGCGAACAGGTCACATAGGTGATGATCGTCAGCACAGCGGCCAATGCTGATTTGCCAACGCTCAAGCCATGCCCAAGAGATCGATCCGATAGCCACTTCGAATAACGTGACTGCAACGCCGGGTTCGCCAGAACGGCCTGAACTGACTTGATGATAAGAAGTGCCGTCAAGCCAGACAAAACCAGTGTCAGCGACTGTGCATTTGCGGCGGCGGCATCAGCTTTGATGCCCTCAATTGCACCTTCAAGCGACGTGATGGTGTTCTCAAAACCGGCAACACGGTCAGGCGCATTTTCCTTGGCATCGGCCAATTGCTCGTAACGGCGCTCAAGCGTGGCCTCGATACCCGGCAAGCGGGCCAGGATCGGTGCTCCGAGATCGCCCCAGATCCCACGCGCAAGCTGCACGACGGCGAGAGTCTCCAGAGCCACGAAAGGCAGGAAGAAACTCCACAAGCTGCGCATGCCGTACCAAATGGAGCCCAGCACAAAGGCCGCCCAGTTCCAGGTGAACGAAAAACCGCGCTTGTCGCCAATGGCTTGGAACTGCGCCGCATAATAGGCTTCGTTTGCCGACACGAATGTTGCGACCTCAGATTGAGCCTGTGGTTCTGCGGACGTTGGATGATCAGCCACTAAGCTCATGAGTCTTCGGTCCCCAGGATCACCCCGTTCAGGATGTCGTTTTTGGTGATAACGCCGCTGGTGCCGATGTCTTTGTCTTCGACCCGGATTGGTCCGGTACTATCGGCAGCTTTGACAATGATCTGCCGAAGCGTGTCGTTGCCTGAGACAACCGCTTCGTTGCCCGTCAAGGCGCCATGTTCAGCCTCGAACTCCGCCAGTGGTCGCGCCAGTGAATGCGCGCGGATCAGGTTGATACGGGAAATGCCGCCGACAAAATCCATCACGTAATCATCCGCCGGGTTCATAATGATCTCTTCGGGTGTTCCGGTCTGAACGATCACACCATCTTTCATGACGGCGATCCGGTCCCCGATGCGCACGGCCTCTTCAAGGTCATGGGTGATGAAAAGCGTGGTCTTGTTCATCTGACTTGCAAGCCGCATGAACTCTTCCTGCAATTGCCGCCGGATCAGCGGATCCAGCGCGCTGAACGGTTCATCCATAAGCAAGACTTCGGCATCAGCCGCGATCGCGCGGGCCAGCCCCACACGCTGCTGCATCCCACCCGAAAGCTCATGGGCAAACTTGTCTTTCCACTCGGCCAAATCGACCAAGGCAAGAGCGTCCTCGGCGGCCTTCCAGCGTGCGTTTTGTGAAAACCCCCGAATTTCCAAAGGCATCGCCACATTGTCCCGCACAGAGCGGTGCGGCAGCAGACCAAAATTCTGAAACACCATCGCAATATGTTCGTTGCGGACCTTCAGAAGCTCTTCATCGCTCAGCGCCATGATATCCGTGCCGCTGACAACAACCTTGCCCGCAGTGGGTGTCAGCAGTCTGTTGACGTGACGCACAAGGGTGGACTTGCCACTCCCGGACAGGCCCATGATGCAAAATATCTCGCCGCGCCGGACCTGAAAACTTGCATCCGCGACGCCGACAACGCAGTTAAATTCCTCCAGAACTTCCGGCTTTTTAAGGCCGCGCGTCCGGATCGCTTCCATTGCTTCTTCATGACGTTGGCCAAAGATTTTCCAGACCCCTTGCAGGTCAATAACGGCGTCATCACCGTCCATTTGGATTTGCGTGCCGTCCAAGGGGCCTCCTCCACCTGGCGAAATACCAGATGCGATGTCTCATTGCGTGATTGGGAAAGAGTGGGCTGCCGCCGCTCAAGGGAAAACGGAAAGAGGCGGCAACCCCCGAATGGCCGAAGGTCAGTTAAGGCCCAACCATCCATCGACGACATCAGAGTTTGCGTCGATCCACTCGCGCGCAACTTCTTCGCTCGACCGTTGCTTGACCACGATCTCATGGGTGAAGTTGTTCACTGTCTCAGTGTCCATATCGATCTTTGCCAGAAAGGCCGCGACAGTTGGCGTTCTTGTTTCCAAAGACCGCGAATAACCAACATGGATGGTCTTGGGCTCGTCAGCGGTTTCAACCCGCGAGTTTTCGAACCAGTTCGCATCCTCAGCGGGCTGTTTCATGTCGTAGTTGGCCGGATCATATGCAGGCTCTTCCAGGCGCACCATGTCAAAGACGAACCAGTTGTAGTGTGGGGCGTAGCAATAGAATGCATATCCCTCACCCTTGTTCAGCGCGTCAGAGATCGACGCAGTTGCCACTTCTTCTTCAGCTTCGATTGGGGTGAAGAAGTTTGTGATGCCGTAGTCGCGCACTTTGACAGAGTTGATCTTGGTTGAGGCCCAGCCGGGCGCACCAACCCAGATGTCGCCCATGCCATCGCCATCACGGTCCATCAGGGCAGCGACTTCAGGTGTGGCAAGGTCAAAGACCGACTTGATGTTATTGGCTTCGGCAAATTCACGCGGAGCGCAGAAGGCAGAGAAACCCTCATAATTTCCGCCGCTGAGTGCAACCGTGCCATTGGCGTCCACATATTCGTCGGTAAAGTTCGATTGGTTCGGCAGCCAGACGTCGGGATGGACATCAATCTCGCCCTTGCCGCGGTCCATACCGGCAAAGATGACGGCGTTGGTGCCAGGCACAAGCTCGACCTGACCACCAAGCTTGTCTTCGATCACGACTTTGATCAGCCCCGCCATGGCGCGGCCGCTCGCCCAGTTTGGCTCAGCGACGCGCACCAGTTCCTGCGCATAGGCACCGACAGCTGTTGTCACCGCAAGGGTGGTTGAAATTGCAAATGTCTTGAACGGTCGCATAGACGACTCCCTGTTTATGATTTTCTTTTGACATGTCACAAGTAAGTTTATGACATGTCAACACAGAAATGTCATACATGCTTGCTAACATGTTAGAAGTTTGGTTATTTGGCTGCCGGAAGGCAGCACCAATAAGAGGTTTTCATGGCCGCGACAGCACATTCGAAAGTCACGCCTATGCCTTTGAAAGATGAGGCTTTCCGCGATCTTGAACGGATGATTGTGAACGGAGAACTCGAACCCGGTCGATGGGTTTCAGAAGTGGATCTGGTGGAGGCATCCGGACACACACGCGCGCCGGTGCGCTCTGCCATTCAGCGCCTTTCGGACGAAGGATTGCTGAGAATCGTTGCCCGACGCGGCGCGCAGATTTGCCCTATTGATCACACCGAACAGTTCCGTTCGCTTGAATTGCGCCGTGTCGTTGAAAGACTCGTGGCGCAATCCGCAGCGGAGCGTGCAACCGACGCGCAACGTAAAGCGCTGGCAGAGCTATATGAGAAATTCACCGCAGCCAGCAAATCCGGCAACCAGGCGGCCATGACCGAGCTTGATGCCAAAAGCTTCCAGATCCTGATCAGCGCCTCAGACAACAAGTTCGCGGCGCGGTCTTTGACCTCTGTAAAGGGTCTGTCACGGCGGTTTTGGGTCCTGCACCAGGAGCGCTACGGCAAGATCAAGCAAATGGCTCAGGCGCATGCCCGCGTGGCCCTTGCTGTGAGCAAAGGGGATGTCGATGAAGCGGGAAAAGCCGTCGATGCGCTGATTGACTATGTCGAAGAATTCACGCTTGCGGTGATCGGGTTTCGTGCGCCTAAGGGTTAGAATGGTGTTCTGCACCGCTCACTCTAGCTTCCAGATTGTTTTGCAGGGAAGGCACGAACAATAGAGCGGCCCTTCATCTGACGATCCTCAGGGCCTAGCCGAATGGAATACCAGCGGGAGCCAGAACCCATTAAGCTGACTTCCTCTGCCGCTGGCAAACTGGTGAAAGACTACCTCTTTGAGCCTCGGGGCACATTCAAAGTGAAGGGCATAGGAAAGCCAGCACGTGGCGGCTTGCTGGAGGGG
>CAYUSM010000024.1:0-23168 GCA_964447345.1 uncultured Sulfitobacter sp.
ATGCGCAACGGCAAGATTGCGATGAAGTTTGAAGAAGAACATGCGGAAACGACCCTGATCAACGCGCGCATCGCCTCCAATGATGATGATGTCATGCTGGTCACAAGTTCGGGCCGTGCCATCCGTTTTCCGGCAACAGACGTGCGTGTCTTTAATTCCCGCTCTTCCGTAGGCGTGCGCGGCATCAAACTGGGAGGAGATGACAGGGTCGTCTCCATGTCCATCATCCGCCATTTCGACGCGACATCCGAAGAGCGCACCGCTTATCTGAAAATGCGCCGCGCCATGGCTGGCATCGCAGACGATGGCTCTGAGGATGAAGAAGAAGCTCCCGCCGATCCGAATTTCAGCCAGGATCGCTATGTGGAAATGTCAGCAGCAGAGAACCTAATCCTGACGATCACAGCCAAGGGCTCAGGCAAACTCAGCTCAAGCCACGACTATCCGATCCGGGGACGCGGCGGCATGGGTGTTGCGGCCATGGACAAGGCAATGCGCGGCGGAGAGATCGTGGCAAGCTTCCCAGTGGACCTGGATGACCAAATCATGCTCGCGACGTCCAAGGGCCAATCCATCCGCGTGCCGGTTGAGGGGATCTCTTTCCGGTCGCGCAGTGCCGGTGGCGTGAAAGTCTTTGACACCGGCAAGGGCGAAGAGGTTGTCAGTGTCGCGTGGATTGCCGATCAGGGTGAAGAAGAGGCCGGTGAGGCAGAGTAGATTGCCGCCAGTGTCTCGTACTCTGCCAGAATAACTATGCCTCAATAAAAATGGCTCCCCGTCAACGATGGGAAGCCATTCTAAACTCAAATATGTAACGGCTTAGTTGGTGCCGTTTGTCGTATCATCGTCGTCATCGATAGCGACACCAACAACGATCAGGCCCAGCACGCCAAGACCAATCGCCCCAGCAGTACCCAGACCCGCTGCAAACAGGCCACCGCCTGCTTCGCTGGACCCACCGGCAGTGATGCACTTGCGCGATGTCACGCCGTCAACGACGATTGTGTTTGCTTCGCAGTTGTAAAGAACGCCGTCTTTCGTCACTTCGACGGGGTAGTTCGCATTCGCGAAAGATGCTGTAGCGGCCACAGAGAGCGCGGCTGCGATGCTCATAATCTTCTTCATCGGTATTCTCCTTGGGCCGAATGGTTCGCTTACGTTATGTCATGCCAAGTTTTCTAGTGAAAGCAATTAGTTTCAATTCGCCGGTTTTCAGCCGGATACCACCAGATTTTGTCGGAAACTGGGTCAAAATTGATGCTTTTTCCACGCATTTGAGGTCAGAGATCGTAAAGCTCACTGAATTTCTCTTTGAGATACCGCAGCAAAGGCGACTCACTCGGAGGTTGTCCGCTGGCGCTTTCTATCACCTCTTTGGGCTCATAGCGGCCGCCGTGCTGCTGCACGTTCTCACGCAGCCAACCAGTCGCCTTGCTTGTGTCCCCTTGTGCCAGATCGGCGTCCAGTGTCGACAGATCGCGGCGCATGGCTTCGTTCAGGCAGCCCGCATAGACATTGCCTAAGCTGTAGGTCGGGAAATAGCCGATCAGCCCCACCGACCAATGCACATCCTGCAGGACGCCGCTGGACGCCTTGTCGACTTTGAATCCAAAGTCGGCCTCAAACCGATCGTTCCATGCCGCTTCCAAATCCGCGACCTGCAGTTCATGGCTGACCAGTGCACGCTCCAGATCAAAGCGCATCAGCACATGGAGGTTATACTGCAATTCGTCCGCTTCGGTGCGGATGAAGCCATCCGAAACGCGATTGACGATGCGATAGAAAGTGTCTGCATCCGTCACGCCAAAGTCGCCGAACGCCTCTTTCATCTGCTCAAAGAGCCATCCCGTGAAGGCACGGCTACGTCCGATCTGATTTTCATAGATGCGGCTCTGGCTTTCATGCACGCCCATGGACACGCCCTGCCCGTTTGGCGTGAGCAGATAGTCGCGGTCGATCCCCTGCTCATATGCCGCATGCCCAACCTCGTGGATCGTTGAATAGAAGCAGTTGAAGGGATCGGCCTCATTCGTGCGTGTCGTGATACGCACATCCAGCCCTGACCCTGATGAGAACGGATGCACCGCCTTGTCCAACCGGCCATGGCTCATGTCATAGCCAAAGGCACGGGCAAGCTGACGGGTCAGCTTCATCTGCGCGGTCTCGTCAAAACTGCCGCTCAACTGCGGCGGCGCCTCGGCCTCTCGCACTGCGGCGCGCAAGTCGCTCAGCTCGGGCCTCAACGCACCAAACATCGCCTCAAGTTCTGCGCCGGTCGCCCCGGGCTCATAGTCCTGCAGCATCGCATCATAGACATCACCGCCACCTGCCAGCGCCTGTCCCTCTTCCCGTTTCAGCGCCAACACCTCTGTCAACGTGGGCGCAAAAGCCTTGAAGTCATCCTTCGCGCGCGCCTCGGCCCAGATGCCCTGGGCCTCAGAGGTCACCCGCGCGATGCGCGCGGCCAAGGGGGCCGGTATCTTACTGGTCCGCTCAAAGCTCCGGCGAATGTGACGCAGATTGGCACGGCCAATATCGTCAAGCGTGTCAGCATCGATCTTTTCAAGCCACTCGCCCACACGCGGGTTCACCCGCCGTTCATGCAGCACCGTCTCCAGCGCGGCCATCTCTTCACCGCGTTGCGGGGCGGCACCGCGCGGCATCATGGTTTCCTGATCCCAGCCCAACCGTCCCATAACCTGCGCAAGAGCTTGGGTTTCGCGCTGATGCGCCATCAATTCGTCATAGGGGGTCATGTCAGGCACCTCTGAGGGATGTTGCAACGGGATAGCCGCTGAGAAAGCGCGCGCGCAGGATCAGCACCCACAGCACAACGGCCAATGCCTGATGCACAAGGGCGATGTGAACGGGCGCGGCATAAAGAACGGTCAGGATGCCCCAGACGATCTGCAGGCTCAGTACCGCAAAGAGCAGATTGAAAGCGAAACGCGTGGTGGCATGGGCTGATTTGCGTCCCCGCAACCAGACGATCACGCCAAAGACGAACAAAAGATAGCCGCTCATCCGGTGCATGAACTGCACAAGCCCAGCATTCTCAAAAAAGTTGCGCCACACAGGTTCAAGCTCGAAGGGATAAGGCGGTAGAAACGCTCCGGCCATCAGTGGCCAGTCATTATATGTCCGCCCCGCATCAATGCCCGCCACTAACGCACCCAATAGGATTTGCAGGAACGTGAAGTGCAGCAATCCTGTAGCGAGGCTGAACTGCTTGGCTTCCTTTGCCCGGCGCGCCTGCATCAGATCCCGCTCCGGCCTGCCAAGCATCAACGCATACCACGTGATGAAACCCAGGATCACAAAGGCCAATCCCAGATGAACCGCCAAGCGATAGCTTGCGACATCCAGCATGCCTTCACCGCTGGTCACACCAGAGGCTACCATCCACCAGCCGATGGCCCCTTGCAGGCCACCCAGCCCGCCCAGCAGCAAAAGCCGCCCGGTCCATCCCGCCGGAATCTGCCGACGCAGAAGGAACCATAGAAAACCGATGGCCCAGACCAGACCAATCACGCGGCCAAGCTGCCGGTGACCCCATTCCCACCAATAGATCACCTTAAAATCCGCAAGGGTCATCCAGCTGTTCTGCAACTGAAACTCGTCAATCGCCTGATATTTTTCAAACTCCGAAGCCCAATCAGCCTCGCTCAGCGGCGGGATCGCCCCGGTCAGGGGCCGCCACTCGGTGATCGACAACCCGCTGTCCGTCAGGCGCGTCATACCGCCCACGGCAATCATCACAAAGACCAGTGCAAAAAGCACCATCAGCCAGATGCGTATCGCCCCGCGCGCGCTGCTGCGGCCCCGGTCAATCACGCCCGTTTGCGCCACCGGTTTGGCCGCCTCCGGGCTGCCCACTTCTTCGAAAAGCTTGCGTTTCTCAGCCATCATTCGCCTCTAAATCGCTTTGAGCCGAGAGGTATGCCATGCCAGCACGAAGGTCTAGAGGCGCGCCGCCGCCCAGAACATTTGTCGCAAGGCCAAAACAGGTCCATTCTCTATTTAGCGGCGACAAATCCATTAGTTTACGGGCGGGATTGCCCGTCCATTTTCCTCACGCCTGTCAAAGCAGCTCAATCGCGTTCTTTCCAACGCACCATCTGCCGCATCATCCCGTGTAGCATCTGTACGTCTGCGCGGGTCAGCGGCATGCGAGACCACATGTTGCGCAGGTTCACTTTCATGGAAGCCACCTTGTGGTCAGGAAAGAAGAACCCCGCCTCTTCCATGCGGTCCTCATAATGCGCGGCCAGATGCTCCACCTCAGCCCCACTGGCCCAGTCAGTGCCCGCCAACCCCTCTTCCCGCGCAATAACCTCGCAGGTCTGCCGCATCCACTCATAGCCTATGAGCAACACACATTGCGCCAGGTTCAGCGAGGGGAAAGCGGGATTCACCGGGACCGATATGATGGCATTGGCTCGCGCGATGTCCTCATTCTCCAACCCTGCGCGTTCCGGCCCAAAAAGAACAGTGATGCGCTGACCATTGGCGATGCGTGTGGCGGCCTCAGCCATGGCCGCTTCAGGGCTGAAGACAGGTTTGGTCAAATCGCGGTCCCGCGCCGTGGTGGCAAAGACATAGTCCACATCCGCCAGCGCCTGCGGCAGGTCGGCGCACAGCCGCGCCTCGTCCAACAGCCGCCCCGCGCCTGAGGCCATCGCCACCGCCGCCGGATTTGGCCAGCCGTCGCGGGGGGCAACAACTCGCATATGATCCAGTCCGAAATTCCACATCGCGCGCGCGGCGGCACCGATGTTTTCGCCCATTTGCGGGCGCACCAGCACCATGGCCGGAATGGCCGGTTTCTCGACAACATCTGACATGATCCGCCTCATAGCTCTGCACATTGAGGGCCGCAAGCGGAGGGGAGTTTTCTTTTGACAGACCATGGGCTAGTGAGGCGTCAGAACTTTGAAGGACGCCGCCATGGATACCCCGGACCAGCCGCAGATTTATCTGATCACGCCGCCGGAGATCGAGCTGAGCAGTTTCTCAAAGTCCCTTGCGACCGTTCTGGACAGTTTTGACATCGCTTGCGTGCGCCTGGCCCTGGCCACCAAAGACGAGGACCGCCTGTCGCGCGCCGGTGACGCGCTGCGCGAGATCACCCATGCACGCGACGTGGCGCTGGTGATCTCTGACCACCTTATCCTTGCCGAACGTCTGGGCCTTGACGGTGTGCATCTCTCTGACGCCGCGCGGACGGTCCGGCATGCACGCAAGGAGCTTGGTGCGGATGCGATTGTCGGCTGTTTTTGTGGCACGTCCAAACACGATGGTATGACTGCGGGTGAAGCAGGTGCGGACTATGTGAGCTTCGGTCCGGTGCAAGCCAGCACGCTGGGAGACGGCTCCTTTGCCGAGCCCGACATTTTCCAATGGTGGTCCGAAGTCATCGAAGTGCCTGTCGTCGCCGAAGGCGCGTTGGATGAAGCCATGGTCAGCACGCTCGCGCCCTTCACCGACTTTTTCGGGATCGGGTATGAAATCTGGTCTCAAGATGACCCGAAAGCAGCACTTCAGGTGCTCGTGAATGCAATGTGCTAAAGCGCGCTACAAAAAGACACGCTCGACCACCCACCATGCACCAATGATCGCGATCAGCAGCGATCCGGTGACAGAAGCCGCCCGGAACATCACTGAATACTCGCGGACCTCTTCCTCCAGCCCCTGCAACGGTGCCATGCGCGCCGCCTGAACAGCCAGCCAAAGTACAATAGCCGCCATCGCAATCACCGTCAGCTGTCCAACCTCGACACCGACGTTGAAGCCGATGAGTGCCGGAATGAACTGCCCTTCCGGAAGGCCGAAATCACCCAGAACTGAGGCAAAACCGAGCCCGTGCAGCAAGCCAAAACCAAAGACGACCAGAGGCCGCCAACGGCTCAGACCAGAGGTGAAAATGTTCTCGACGGCAACATAGACAATGGATGCCGCAATAAGCGGCTCAACAATCGACCCGGGGATGTTGACGATTCCCAAAGCCCCCAGCGCCAATGTGACTGTATGCGCCAGCGTGAAGGCTGAGACTTGCCACAGCAAGGGACCCAAGCGTGTTGAGAGGAAGAAAAGCCCAAGAACAAAAAGAATATGGTCCAATCCCTGCGGCAGGATATGATCAAACCCAACGGGTATGTAGCTGGCAAAGGCCGCCCAACCGCTTTGCGCGTCCCCGCCGCTCAATGAAATCACAGGAGAGGTGTCGCCGCCATCCAGATATCCGGTGTAGGGCTCGGCAACGCCCTGTTGACGCAACACCATGGCGCCAGCGCCGTCCGGCCATGTGACTTCTACCGTGCGCGCATTTGGGGGTACCTTCCCGCGTAGGGTCCAATCCGAGACGCGGGCCAGTTCGATATCCACATCCTCTGGCACAGTCACGTCAGCGCTTTCCAGCGCAACGGGTTCTCCGTCGACCAGAACCAAGGGCAATGCATTCCAGGAAGGCAGCAAGTCAGGCGCGCGTGCGGCGATGTCGTCACCCGGCAAGGCGCGCAACGCGTCGTAGTCTGCCGCATTTTCCGCGTCGTTGGTGTCGTCAACCGTGTCCAGATCAATCCCTGCGAGAAAAGCTTCAAGATTGATGCGCAGTATCAGCTCCGCCTGCCCGTCCGCGATTGTCAGATCACCGATCGTCGGCTGAACCTCATGCGCCTTGACACTGCTTGCAAAGCACAGAACCAATGTTGACACTGCGGCCACAAACGCCAGCTTGAACTGTGTCCAAAAGAAAGTCTTCTGCATGTTTCTGCCTCGTCTGATCGTCGGTCTGGCTATGGTCCTGCCCATGGGGGTCTCAGCCCATGAATTCTGGATTGAGCCTGTTCGTTATCACGTAGAAACCGGCGAAAGACTACAGGCCAAGTTCAAGAATGGAGAGAATTTTGAGGGGAGCACACTGTCATTCTTTGATCGCAGCTCTGCCCGGTTTGAGATGCGCGCTGACGGTGACGTTATCGCCATAGAACCGCGCGCAGGCGACTCACCGGCCCTTGATGTCGCGTCACCCACCGATGACGGTTTGGTCGTTGTTGTGCACGAGACGACACCATCTTTTGTGACCTACCGCGAATGGGCTAAATTTCTGAAGTTTGCCGACCACAAGGACTTCACTTCGGCTGAGCAAGATCACCTTGCCGCAGAATGGCCGCAAGAGATGTTTCGCGAACGCTATACACGGCACGCAAAGGCGCTTTTTGCCGTAGGGACGGGTGAAGGCGCGGATCGATCCATGGGGCTGAAGACGGAAATTGTCGCTTTGACAAACCCTTATGGCGAAGACTTCGACAATCAGATGAAGGTTTCCGTGCTGCTTGAGGGTGAGCCGCGGCCTGACGCGCAGGTTGAAGTCTTCGACCGGGCCCCGGACGATGCTGTCACTGTGACCTTGCACCGCACTGATTCCACAGGTCAGGCAGTGATTCCGGTCGTGCCCGGACATGAATACCTCTTTGATGCGGTGGTCCTGCATGTAGCCCCGGACGAGCAAACTCAGGACCTGCCCGTCCTCTGGGAAACCTATTGGGCGGCTCTGACTTTCAAGGTCCCGCGCTAGGCCGCTTGCCTCCCCCGTGACAGAAGGCTAGATCGCCGCCATGGGCAAGACACCTGACATTCTGTGCATCGGATCGGTGCTCTGGGACATCATCGGACGGTCCGAGACTGCGATGCGCCAAGGCTCGGATATGCCGGGCCGGATCACCCAACTGCCCGGGGGTGTGGCTCTCAACATCGGTATGGCGCTTGCGCGCTTCGGCTTGACGCCCGCGTTGCTGAGCGCGGTGGGCCGTGATGCAGAGGGGGACGAATTGATCCGGGCCTGCAAAACCCGGGGATTGATCACCGACTACATCTACCGCTCCGAAGACCTCCCAACAGACAAATACATGGCCGTCGAAGGCTCAAACGGCCTCATTGCAGCCATCGCCGATGCCCATTCGCTGGAAGCTGCCGGTGCAAAGGTTCTGCGCCCCTTGGAAGATGGCAGTCTGCCTGCGCCCTATACCGGGGCAGTGGCGCTGGATGGGAACCTGACACTTGATCTCTTGGGACAGATGGCACAAAGCCCGCTGCTGGCTCAGGCCGATCTGCGCGTTGCACCCGCCTCTCCTGGTAAAGCATTGCGTCTCAGCCCCTTCGTTCAATCCCGTCGCGGCACGCTATACGTGAATCTCGAAGAGGCAGGGCTGCTCTGCCAAACCTCCTTTGCCAATTCTGCCGAGGCCGCACAGGGCCTGCTGGACCGCGGGGCGGTCCGGGCCGTCGTCACCCATGGGGGTGATCCTGCAACAATCGGCAGTGCGGCGGGCCTGATCACTCAAACGCCGCCTGACGTCTATGTCGCCCGTGTGACGGGTGCCGGTGATACCTTCATGGCCGCGCACATCTCTGCCGAACTTCAGGGGCAAAGTGCGGAAGCCGCCCTGACACACGCCCTTGAGGCCGCCGCCCTTTATGTCTCAGGAGAGACCAAGATATGAGCCAATTTCCCCTCACTTTCAGCGCTGAAGTTTCATTGGCGCGGGCTGAAGGCACGCCCATCGTCGCGCTGGAAAGCACGATCATCACCCACGGCATGCCCTATCCTCAGAACCTTGAAGTGGCGCAACAGGTTGAGGAAGAGGTCCGCGCCGCAGGCGCCACGCCAGCAACCATTGCCGTCATTGATGGCGCACTGATGATCGGCCTTGAAGAGGCTCAGCTTTCGGCACTGGCGCAGGCCAAGGGCGTGGCCAAGCTGAGCCGGGCGGATATGGCTGTTTGCATCGCTTCCGGACGAACCGGGGCAACCACAGTTGCCGCAACAATGATCGCCGCCCATCTGGCCGGGATCGAGGTTTTTGCCACGGGCGGCATCGGTGGCGTGCACAAGGGGGCCGAGGACAGCTTTGATATCTCCGCCGATCTTATGGAACTGGCACAGACCCCTGTCACCGTGGTGGCCGCCGGGGCCAAGGCCATTCTGGATGTCGCCAAGACCCTCGAAGTCTTGGAAACCCAGGGGGTGCCTGTCATTGCCTTTGGTCAGGACAGCTTTCCTGCGTTCTGGTCCGCAACATCGCCCCTGAAAGCACCTTTGCGTCTGGACGATCCGGCGATGATCGCGCGCGCGCATCAGACCCGGTCCCAGATGGGTCTTCCTGGCGGACAGTTGGTGGCCAATCCAATCCCCAAGTCAGATGAAATTCCGGCAGACGAACTTGCACCGGTCATCGCTCAGGCGCAGTCAGATGCCGATGCGCATGGCATCACGGGCAAGGCCGTCACGCCCTACCTTCTGCAACGCATTTTTGAATTGACCAACGGCAGATCGCTTGATGCCAACATCGCGTTGGTGCGCAACAATGCACGGCTCGCCGCCCGAATTGCATCGGCCCTTGCGACAACAGGTGATTAAAAGCGCGGCAAGGGCCGTCTTTTTAGGCTTTTGCCGACCCTCGGCCATTGTCTGTCCCCCATTATAGACATAGCTAAGACCGGTAGATGACCGGAAAAACCCTGCATGAACACGCCTTTCGACGTTGACCCCCCACATCCACGCCGCACCCTGATCGGGTCGCTGCGTGCTTCGTTCCTGACGGGGCTTGTGGTGATCGCACCTGTGGGTCTGACCGTCTGGCTGATCTGGTCGGTGGTGGGATGGATTGACGGATTTGTGCTGCCCCTGGTGCCACAGGCCTATCACCCGGACCGGATGATCCAGGACTTCTTTGGTCTTGATCCCTCTGTACAGATCAACGTGCGTGGTCTGGGCGTGGTGATCTTCCTGATCTTTACGGTATTTGTCGGCTGGCTGGCCAAAGGTTTCATCGGACGCTCGCTGATCCGCTTTGCCGAAAGCCTCGTGGAACGCACCCCCGTCGTGCGGACGATCTACTCCGGGATCAAGCAGATATCCGAGACGATCTTTGCCCAGTCCGAACGCAGTTTTGAAAAAGCCTGCCTGATCGAATATCCCCGCCGGGGCATCTGGGCGCTTGGCTTCATCTCTACAGAGGCAAAGGGCGAGGTCATGGCAAAAACCGGTGAGCCGGAAGAACCGATGGTCTCGGTCTTTCTGCCCACAACACCCAACCCGACCTCTGGCTTTTTGCTGTTCTTTCCCAAGTCCGATGTTATCGAACTGGACATGTCTGTTGAAGATGCTGCGAAGCTCGTGATTTCTGCCGGTCTGGTCTACCCGCCTGACCGCATGAAGAACGGCGAAAGCGACGTGCTGGAACTGGCGGACAAGGTGGCGAACGCCGAGAAAGAGCGTCGCAAGGGCTGACCCCTCAGGAGAACATGGCAGGCAGGTCGACGCTGCTTTCCTTGCCGATCTTGTCTTTGTGCTCGGACAGAAACGCCTCTGCCGCTTTCTCACCAGCTTCACGCAATGTGGCGATCACCACAGGGTTCGGCACCAGCTTGGTCGCGACGGACAGCTGCGCCATCAGATCGTCATCCGCAATCATATGTACACGCACCCGGCTCTTACGGCCCTCCTTCAGCGTTCCCTCGTCCAGCAGGCGTTGAACAAACTCAATCGCGCGCAGCTCGCGCAGCAAGCTTGAGTTAAAGCTGATCTCGTTGATCCGGTTCTGGATCTGCTTTGGCGTCACAGGCAGATCATCCCGCTCCAATGGGTTGATATTGATGATCACCACATCATCCGGCAAGCCGTGATGGTAAAGGGGGAAGAGCGCGGGATTGCCGGTATAGCCGCCGTCCCAGAATGCCTCCAGCCGATTGGTTTCAGGATCGTGCAACTCCACTGCCTTGAAGATCGTCGGTAGGCAAGCAGAGGCCATGATCGCGTCCGGTGATATCTCGTCCCCCGCAAACACTTTGATCTTGCCGTTGCGTACGCGGGTCGCACAGATGAAGAGCAGCGGTGCCACGCCGTTGCAGACGCGGTCATAATCAAATTTCTGAACGATGTCTGTCAGTGGATTGCGGTAAAACGGCCCAAAGCTGTAGGGCGAGGTCATATTCGTCAGCGCGTCCGAGAACATCACCGGAAAACTGTACTCAATCGCCTGACTCAACGCACCGATGCCAAAGGGTGCCATCCATGGGGTCAGGTTTGGGTCGGTGACGCCAGCGACCTGTTCCCAGAGCCATTTGAGGTTTTCGCGGGCCCCATCAGCCCCATTGGTCACCCAGCCCGCCTTGAGTGCCGCACCATTCAGCGCGCCTGCAGAGGTGCCAGAGATGCCGCAAACTTCGATATCCTCTTCCCGCAGCAGCCGGTCCAGTACACCCCAGGTGAATGCACCATGGGCACCACCGCCCTGCAGCGCGAGATTGATCTTCTTTTTCTCGACCTTCTTCTTTGCCATGTCCCGACGCGCCCTAGAGCGCCGTCCAGCCGCCATCCACACTGATTGTGGTGCCGGTGATCTGTGCCGCAGCATCCGAGCAGAGGAACGTCGCCGTGCCGCCCATCTGCTCGACCGTGGCAAACTCCTTGGAAGGTTGGCGCGTCAGCATGACGTTCTCGATGACCTCTTCGCGGCTCATGTCATATTCCTTCATCGTGTCGGGGATCTGTTTCTCCACGATGGGCGTCAGCACATAGCCGGGGCAGATTGCGTTGCAGGTGATATCCTCTTTGGCCGTTTCCAAAGCCGTGGTCTTGGTCAGCCCCACGACACCGTGCTTGGCTGCGATATATGCCGCCTTGTAGGGCGACGCAGTCAACCCATGTGCCGAGGCGATGTTGATCACCCTCCCCCAGCCTGCCTTGCGCATCATCGGCAAAGCAACGGCTGTGGTATGGAATGCCGAAGACATGTTGATGGCAATGATCGCATCCCACTTTTCAACGGGGAAGTCCGGTATGGCTGCGACATGCTGAATGCCTGCATTGTTGACGAGGATATCGCACTTGCCTGCCTTTTCGACCAATGCCCGACACTCTTCGCCCTTGGACATATCGCCCTGGATGTAGCGAGCCGCTGTCCCCGTCTCATCCGCGATTTCCTTGGCCAGCGCATGATCTTCCTCGTTGTCGGTGAAAGAGTTGAGGACAACGTCAGCCCCGGCCCGTGCCAGTTCCCAGGCAATCCCCAGTCCGATACCCGAGTTGGAGCCGGTGATGACGGCGCTCTTGCCGGAAAGATCAATCGTAAATGCCATGGGGGCCTCCTTTGTCGTCATGCTGCAGCTGCATCATGTAGCGCGCGCAGACGGAAGGAAACGCCAGAAACCGGCAATTGCCATGAAACTGATCGTGAAGACAAAAAAAACGCCAGCACGAAGCTGGCGTTAAGTTATTGAGGCAGGTTTCATACAGGCAAGAAACCTATCGAGCAGTGACCCCTTTATAAGAGATCAACCGTCAGTCGCCAAGTATAAAGTTGCGCTTGGCCTTGAAGCCCTATTAACCATGGGCCCAACAAAACAAGGGCAGTGCGGGATTGTTTCAAAAATGACGATCAATTTTTTCCAAATGCTGCGGGGCGTTGCGGCCATTTCTTCACTGATTCTTTTGGGCACGGTGGCACAGGCCCAACCAACACATGGGCTATCTATGTATGGGGACCCTGCTCTGCCACCGGATTTTGTGTCCTTGCCATACGTCAATCCCGACGCGCCAAAAGGGGGCGAGATCACGCTGGGCAACACTGGCGGCTTTGACAGCCTCAATCCTTACGTCCGCAAAGGCACCGTTCCCTGGCAGTTACGATTTTTCACCCATGAGAGCCTGATGGGCCGCTCTCAGGACGAACCTTTCACACTTTACGGTCTGTTGGCCGAATCGGTTGAGGTGCCCGAAGACCGTTCATGGGTCGAATTCACGCTCCGGCCCGAGGCCGCCTTTTCCGACGGAACACCCGTCACGGTTGAAGATGTGATCTTTTCCTATCAATTGCTGGGTACTGAAGGGCATCCGCGTTACCACACGCTCTACAATCAGATCGAGCGTATCGAGGCCACCGGCCCACGCAGCCTGCGCATGACCTTCAAGGTCGAAAACCGGGAACTGGCCCTGCTGGCCGGCATGCGCCCGATCCTCAAGAAGGCGCAATGGGAGGGCAAGGACTTCGCCAATGCCCCCATCTCAGAGATCCCCCTTGGGTCCGGCCCCTATCAGATAAGCGGATATGAGGCCGGACGTTTTGTTACGCTCACCCGCAATCGAGATTACTGGGGCGCCGACCTGCCCCTTCGGCGCGGCACCAACAACTTCGACAAGATCACGCTGGATTTCTATGGCGACGCAAACGTCCTGTTTGAAGCCTTCAAGGCCGGTGAAATATCCGCGGGCCGCGAATTCAATGCCGAGACCTGGGAAACACAATACGACTTTCCGGCGATCACACGGGGCGAGATCGTCAAATCCACCTTTCCGCACCAGAAACCCTCTGGCATGACCGGATTTGTGATGAACACCCGCCGCGCGCCCTTTGACGACTGGCGCGTGCGGGACGCCCTGATCCATGCGTTCAACTTCGAATACATCAATGAAACACTAACCGGCGGCACCCTGCCCCGCATCACTTCCTACTTCTCCAATTCCACTCTGGCGATGCAGCCCGGACCCGCCCCGGCCGATGTCGCAGCGCTTCTTGAGCCTTTCGCGGAGACGTTGACCCCCGGCACGCTCGAAGGATATGCGCTGCCGGTCGCGGATGGGTCCGCACGCAACCGCGCAGGTATCCGCGCGGCGATGAAGCAATTGGAAGCCGCTGGCATCACCCCCGTTGATGGCATGATGCGGGGGCCGGATGGTCAGCCCATCAGCTTCACCATCCTTGTGTCCAAGGGCAGCGCACAGGATTTTTCGGATTCAGAGCAGGCGGCCGAGATCTTCGTTCGGGCATTGGAGCGGTTGGGCATTGATGCCCGCGTCGAAAAGGTCGACAGCGCTCAGGTTGTCCAGCGGCTGGACGGATTCGACTTTGACATCACCACATTCCGCCGGGCGCTGTCGCTCTCTCCCGGAAATGAGCAACGTTTCTATTGGGGATCAGAGGCTGCCGATCAACCGGGCTCGCGCAACATGATGGGCGTCAAGAGCCCTGCCATCGACGCCATGATCGACACCATGCTCACCGCGCGCAGCAGTGACGACTTCCTCGCCGCCACCCGTGCGCTGGACCGTGTGCTGACGGCTGGCCGCTACGTTATCCCCATCTGGCAATTCAATGAAGGTCGCATCGCGCACCGGGTTGAAATGAAATACCCCGACCGTCTGCCGCTCTATGGCGACGGTCCCAACTATATGCCCGAGGTCTGGTGGTGGGATGCGTCACAAAACTGAAACGCCTGAGCGATAACGCGCCGTGATGACCCAGCTCAACTTCAATTGTACCTTCAGACGGCCCAGCGAGGCCTACCGATGATGCGCCAGGTTCTCGCCGAGGCACTTGGCACAGCCCTCTTGCTGATTTCCGTTGTCGGCTCCGGCATCATGGCGGTGAACCTTGCAGGCGGGAATGTCGCCCTTGCGTTGCTGGCCAATGCCATTGCCACAGGCTGCATGCTTTACGTCATCATAACGACGCTTGGCCCGGTCTCCGGCGCGCATTTCAATCCGGCGGTCACCCTGGCTTTCTACCTTCGCGGCGATCTCCCGCAGGTCCTGCTGCCTGGCTATATTGCTGCGCAGATCGTCGGCGGCATCCTTGGCGTCTGGGCCAGCCACATCATGTATGACCTTCCGGTCCTGCAATGGTCCATGACGATGCACCGCACCGGCATCGCCCAATGGGTCTCAGAGGGCATAGCCACCTTCGGCCTGCTTTTCGTGATTTTCGGCGGCCTCAAATCCCGGCCCGAAGCCGTTCCGACACTCGTCGCCCTCTACATCACTGGCGCGTATTGGTTCACATCCTCAACCAGCTTCGCCAATCCGGCCGTCACGATCGCGCGCGGTTTCTCGGACACTTTTGCAGGGATCAACCCGGCGCATATCCCGATGTTCATACTGGCTCAGCTGATCGCCGTTGGCATCGCGCATGTGACCCTGCAGGCCCTCTTCCGCGACTGACCCTCTTTTTGGCAAAATCAATTCCCGGGGTTTGGGGCAGAGCCCCAATCGAACCGTTACGCCAGAGATGTCACCCAAAGGATGGTCGCATCCTCGGCGCTGACGGACACCACATTATGCCCCATGGTCGCGTCATAATAGGCACTGTCCCCCCTGCGCAGCTCCACTGGTTCGTAGAACTCGGTGTAAAGCATGATGACCCCGGTCAGCACATAGAGAAACTCTTCCCCATCGTGCCGCACCCAGCCTTCAAACTCCTCCATCGCCCGCGCCCGGATGCGCGCGCGATAGGGCAGCATCTGCTTTTTCAGCAGCGCATCCCCCAACAACTCATGCTCATAGGTGGTTGTCGCCTTGGCGGAACCTTCGCCCGACTTGGTGATCGCCATCCGGCCATTGATCTTCTCAGCCGCTGGCGGGGTAAAAAGCTGCGGGACTGAAATCTCTAGGCCCACGGCGAGTTTTTTCAACGCATCATAGGTCGGCGACATTTGCCCGTTCTCGATCTTGGAGAGCGTGGAGCGTGCAAGCCCGGCCTGTTTGGCCGCCTGTTCCAACGTCCACTTGCGCCCCTTGCGCAGCTCGCGCACCCGGGCGCCCAGATCGACCGGGGGGGCATCATCTGAACCACCGCTTTCGCGGGCGATCTGGATCATCTTCGGGGCGGCGTCTTTGTTCATGGCGCTGATATATCGGGCCGCGCGACACCTTGCAACGCAGAGCCCCCTGCGCTAGCCGAGGCAGATGGACGTCTCCGCCCCCTGCCCCGATCCTTTCAACATGGCCGCCTATGTGCTGGAAGCTGGTTCTGCGCAGCCTGAAAAGACCGCGCTTTCCCTGATTTCGGCGGACGGCACAGAGGACTGGAGCTATGCCGAAATAGAGGCGGCTGTACGGGGCACCGCGACCGGGTTGCTGGATATGGGGCTTGCGCCAGGGGATATTGTCCTGATGCGTCTTGGCAATACGCCGGACTTTCCGCTGGCATATCTCGGCGCATTGGCGGCAGGACTGGTCCCAGTGCCCACTGCGGCAGTCCTGACGGAGCCGGAAGTCGCCAAGATCATCGAGATGATCCAGCCAAAGCTCATCCTGCGAGACCCGGACGTCGCCTGTCCGGCTTCAAAGAGCATTGTGGAACTGGACGATTTGCGCGGCATGCGCAACCTGCCACCCGCCGCTTACCACATGGGCGATCCAAACCGCCTAGGCTATATCATCTACACCTCCGGGACCTCCGGCAAACCTTCGGCCGTCATGCATGCGCACCGGGCAATCTGGGCCCGCCGGATGATGTTTGACGGCTGGTACGGGCTGACGGCAGCAGATCGGATGCTTCACGCCGGGGCCTTCAACTGGACCTACACGCTGGGCACCGGTTTGATGGACCCCTGGACCATCGGGGCCACGGCATTGATCCCTGCACCGGGCACACCTGCAACTGCGCTGCCCGATCTGATTGCACAGCATAAGGCCACACTCTTCGCAGCGGCCCCAGGTGTGTTTCGGCAGATGCTGAAAGGTCTCAATCCCACATATTTTCCGGACCTGCGCCACGGCCTGAGTGCGGGGGAGAAAATGGTCGCCGCCACCCGCGACGCCTGGAACGAAGCAACCGATACGATGGTCTTTGAAGCTTTCGGCATGTCGGAGTGCTCGACCTTCATTTCCGGCAGCCCTGCAACCCCGGCCAAAACGGGTGCCATTGGCACAGCACAACCCGGCCGTCAGGTGATGATACACACACCCAAAGGCCCCGCGCGCCCAAATACACCCGGCACAATTGCCATCCACTGTACTGACCCCGGCCTCGCGATGGGGTATCTCAACGCGCCCGACCAATGGCGTGCCAAGTTTGACGGCGATTGGTTCCTGACGGGCGATCAGGGGATGATGGATGAAGATGGCCAAATCACCTATCTGGGCCGCTCGGATGATATGATGAATGCGGGCGGCTTTCGTGTCTCACCTTTGGAAGTGGAAGAGACGATGCTGCATGCCCCCGGTGTCACAGGCATCGGTGTGACAGAGGTTGAGGTCAAAAAAGGCACAACCGTCATCGCTGCCTTCTACACCGCGCCGGAACCGATCAAGGAATACACCTTGACGGATTACGCCAGCGAAAACCTCGCGCGCTACAAGCAGCCGCGGCTTTACGTCCACGTCGACGCGCTTCCCACCAGTGCAAACGGCAAACTCATGCGCGCGCAGCTGCGCGCCCAATACGAGGCATCCAAGTAATGACCATCAAGCTCGACATCATGTCTGATCCGATCTGCCCGTGGTGCTATATCGGCAAGACGCATCTGGACAAAGCGCTGGCTGATCATCCTGACCATCCCTTCACCATCGAATGGCACCCCTTTCAGTTGAATCCGGACATGCCGCGCGAAGGCATGGACCGTCGCACCTATCTCGAAGGCAAGTTCGGCGGCAAGGAAGGCGCGGTACGCGCCTATGCCCCAGTCGTCGAACACGCCGAGAAAGCAGGACTCACCATCAATTTCGAAGGCATGAATCGAACGCCAAACACGCTGGATGCCCATCGCCTGATCCACTGGGCGGGCATCGAGGGCCGCCAGACCGCCGCCGTTTCCGCGCTCTTCAAAGCCTATTTCGTAGACACGCGTGACATTGGCGATCACGAGGTTCTGGCCGACATCGCCGACAGCATTGAAATGGACGCCGCCGTCGTCACCCGGCTGCTGCAGTCAGACGAGGACGCCCAGATGATCCGCGACCGGGATGCGCACAGCCGCCAGATGGGGGTGAATTCCGTACCAACTTTCATCGTCGCCAACCAGCATGCGGTCCCGGGTGCGCAACCGCCAGAGCTTTGGGCAAAAGTCATTGCTGAACTGACCGCCACGGCCTGATACGGACTATGGCAGATGGGCCACATCAGGTGACGCAGCGACAACAATGCTTTGCGCTCACTCCATCGGCTGCGTACGATTCCAGAACACGGGGCAGAAGACCCCGGCGCAAAACAGAATAGAGCGGGCAGATGACAGATACAGAACAGGTGCCGGAACCGGCGCATCCTCCAAGCATTTCAGCTCTGAAGTATGACATCGTGGCAGGCGATCGGCGCTATGTTGCAGAGCTTGCCGTCAGGGATCAGCCCCATAGTCTCAAGGCCGTTTGGCGCAATGAGACTGGCCCGGCCGAGGTAAGCTGCTGATGCGGCCCGCCGGTCCTGCATCCCGTGTCGTCCTGACATACGGTCGGTTTGATCTTTTCCATCAGGGTCACGTACGTTTTCTGCGGCAGTTGTCGTTGCTTGGCAGTGAGCTGATTGTCGGGTGCAGCACGGATGCTCTTGCCGCGCGCCGCGACGCACCCTGCAGCATGTCCTTTGGCGAGCGCCGTGCGCTGCTTGAAAGCTGCCGTTATGTCCACCGGGTGATTGCAGAGACTTGCGATGACCAAAAGCGCACCGACATCGTGAACTACAACGTCTGCACCTTGGCCATGGGCATGGATCACGCAGGACGGCTCGACAATATGCAGGATATTGCACAGGTGCTCTACCTGAAGCGCGACGGCGCCCTGTCATGCGGGGAAATTATGGAAAAACACGCCGTCGGCTGACATTTTTTGCGATAAAGCATTGTCGGGATCACAACCATCGGTTAGCCCTTGACGCTATCGGGCGTCAGCACTTTGGCGCCCCCTAGCCGGAGCCCTTCGTGTCGTCATCGCCCACACCATTCGCCATGAGCCGAATCGAGTTTGTGGCGCTGATTGCGATGATGTTTGCGACAATCGCATTCTCCATCGATGCGATGTTGCCGGCCCTGCCCGAGATCGCCCAAGAGCTTTCGCCGGATCAGGCGCATCGTGCCCCCTTGATCCTCACGGCCTTCGTTTTGGGCATGGGGATTGGTACATTCATCGCGGGTCCATTGTCTGACGCCTACGGGCGCCGACGGATCATCGTTCTGGGGTCGATCCTCTACATCGTTGCCGCTGCTGTGGCCTGGGCCAGCACGGCATTGGAAGTGATGCTCGTGGCCCGGATCGTGCAGGGCCTGGGGGCCGCCGCCCCGCGGATTGTCTCTGTTGCCGTTGTCCGCGATCTCTATTCCGGGCGCGACATGGCCAAGATCACCTCCATTGTCATGATGATCTTTACACTGATCCCGGCGGTGGCACCGCTTCTTGGATCAATCATCATCGCCGGTTTCGGCTGGCGCGCGATCTTTGTCGCCTTTGTCCTCTTTGCCTTGATGACTGTCAGCTGGATGGCCCTGCGTTTGCCGGAAACCCTCAAAGTCGCTGATCGCAGACCACTGCGCCTTGGTCTGATGTTCGAAGCGGTAAAGGAAATCTTTGCGCACCCTTCCGTGCGCATTTCGATCCTCGTCCAATCGCTCGCCATGGCGATGCTTTTCACCATGCTCATGCTGGTCCAACCGATCTACTATGAAGTCTATGACCGGGCCGAGACTTTCCCCTATTGGTTCGGCGTCGTCGCGATCTTTGCAGGCAGTGCAAGCCTCCTGAACGCGGCCATTGTTGGACGGTTCGGCATGCGGTTGCTGGTCACTGTCACACTGGGCGTCCAGATTGTCCTGTCCTCCTGCATGCTCATTTTTGACCTGGGCGCATTGGCAGAGCCTTATGGATTTGCCGCCTTCGTCATCTTCCAGACCTGCCTGTTCTTCCAGGCGGGCCTCACCCTTGGCAATCTGAACGCCATAGCGATGGAGCCGATGGGCCATATCGCAGGCATCGCCGCCTCGGTCGTCAGCGCCGTGTCAACGGTTCTTGCGGCCGCCATCGCCTCTCCCGTCGGCCTGCTTTTTGACGGCACGATCAGACCGCTTGTCATAGCGATCCTGGCAATGGCCTTCATTGGATTCGTATTGATGCGGTATCTTGAACGGATGGAGCGGCGTTTGGCTGTCGCCGAGTAGTCAGGCAGCGGCACCTTTTGCCTTTTTGGCACTCTTTTCCTTCGCAATCACATGCTCTGCCAGATCGCGCGCAATCGCAAAAGCCCCCTTGATCTTGTCGCCATCTTTCTTCCAGTCCCGGCGCACGACAATCTTGTTGTCCTTGACCTTGGCCAGCCCGCGCTGGTCCTGAATGAACTGCACCAACCCTTCAGGCGATGCGAACTTGTCATTGTGGAACTGGATCGTGGCCCCCTTCGGTCCACCATCCAGCTTGGAAATACCTGCGCGTTTGCACATCGCCTTGATGCGCACGACCAGCATCAAGGTGTTTACCTCTTTCGGCAGCTTGCCAAAGCGGTCGATCAACTCAGCGGCAAACCCTTCCAGCTCCACCTTCGTGGACAGCCCGGAAAGCCGACGGTAGAGCCCCAGTCTCACATCCAGATCAGGCACATAATCCTCGGGGATCAGCACAGGCACACCAAGGTTGATCTGCGGCGCCCATTGGTCGTCCGCCTCGCTCAGCCCTTCCATCTCACCGGCTTTGATCTTGGCAATCGCCTCTTCCAGCATCGATTGGTAAAGTTCAAAGCCCACATCGCGCATCTGTCCCGACTGCTCTTCACCCAGCAGATTACCTGCCCCTCGAATATCGAGGTCCTGTGAGGCCAGCGTAAAACCCGCCCCCAACGTATCCAATGATCCCAGCACGCGCAGACGTTTCTCCGCCAATGCTGTCAGCTTCGCCCTCGGTTTGGTGGTCAGATAGGCATAGGCCCGCGTCTTGGACCGCCCCACACGCCCCCGGATCTGGTAAAGCTGCGCCAGGCCGAACATGTCCGCGCGGTGCACGATCATGGTGTTCGCTGTGGGGATATCGAGGCCCGATTCCACGATCGTTGTCGCCAGCAGGATGTCGTATTTGCCATCGTAGAAGGCGTTCATCCGGTCATCCAGCTCCCCCGCCGCCATCTGTCCGTGCGCCACCACATAGGTTAGTTCAGGCAGCTGATCCTTCAGAAAGTTCTCAATCTCCGGCAAATCGCTGATGCGCGGGACAACATAGAAGGACTGCCCACCCCGGTAATGCTCGCGCAAGAGCGCCTCGCGCAGGGTCACGGTGTCAAACTCGCTGACGTATGTGCGGATGGCCAACCGGTCGACGGGCGGTGTGCCGATGATGCTCAGATCGCGCACACCTGTCAGGCTCAACTGCAACGTCCTTGGGATCGGCGTGGCCGTCAGCGTCAGCACGTGGATGTCTGTCCTCAGCTGTTTCAGCCGCTCCTTGTGCTGCACACCAAAATGCTGCTCTTCATCAATGACCAGCAGTCCGAGGTTCTGAAACTTGATCCCCTTGGCCAAGAGCGCATGGGTGCCGATGACGATATCGACGGTCCCTTTCGTCATCCCATCCTTGGTCAGTGCCGCATCCTTGGCGGAAACAAACCGGCTGAGCTGACGCACGTTGATCGGGAACCCCCGAAACCGTTCAGCAAAGCTCTTGTAATGCTGCCGTGCCAGCAGTGTCGTGGGCGCAATCACGGCCACCTGCACGCCGGACATGGCCGCAACAAATGCCGCGCGCATCGCCACTTCGGTTTTGCCAAAACCCACGTCGCCACAGATCAGCCGATCCATAGGATTGCCAGAGGTCATATCACCAATGACATCCTCAATGGCGCGCAGCTGATCATCGGTTTCGGAGTACGGGAAGCGCGCGGCGAATGCGTCCCACATGCCCGGGGGTGGCTCCAGCACCGGGGCCTTGCGCAACGCCCGCTCCGCAGCAATTCGGATCAGCTTGTCCGCCATCTCGCGGATGCGTTCTTTGAGCTTGGCTTTCTTGGACTGCCACGCGCCACCACCCAGTTTGTCGAGCAGCCCTTCTTCATGCCCATACTTCGACAGCAGCTCGATGTTCTCAACCGGCAGGTAAAGCTTGGACCCTTCCGCATACTCCAGCAGCAGACACTCGTGCGCCGCCCCGGCTGCAGTAACAACTTCTAGTCCCAGGTACCGTCCGATCCCATGATCCACATGCACAACCAGATCGCCCGGCGTCAGGCTCTGGGTCTCCGTCAGGAAGTTTTCGGCGCGCCGCTTGCGCTTTGGGGCGCGGATCAGACGATCGCCCAGCACGTCCTGCTCGGAAATCACTGTCATGCCCGGCGCTTCAAAACCATGTTCAAGCGCCCAGACCGCCAGATGCAGCCCGCGCTTACCAATGCGTTTGGCGTTCTGCACCGGAATGGCTTCGGCCAGGCCTTCATCTTCGATAAGCCCGGTCAGACGTTCCCGCGCGCCTTCGGAATAGCTGGCAATCACCACCGGACCATCTTGAAGCTTTGCCTTCACATGGCTCGCCAAAGCTCCAAAAAGGCTGATGGATTCCTGTTGGCGCTCTGGTGCAAAGTTGCGCCCGATGCGTGCGCCTGCATCCAGAACGCCCGGTCCTGTTGGCTGTGGCAACGGCTTGAACTGAACCACCCGCAGATCAGCGGTTGCCAACAGCCAGGCCTCATCATTCAGATACTTTCCCTGCGGCGGCGCGGGCTTGTAGACGCTGTCCATCTTGGACCGGTTCGCCATCGCAATGCGGCGGGTCTCGTACTGGTCCTCAATGCTTTCCCAACGCGCCAGCCGCGCAGGGGTAACCTGATCATCCAACGTGACCGTGGCACCCGGCAGATAGTCAAAGAGCGTCTCCATTTCCTCGTGGAAAAAGGAAATCCAGTGCTCCGCCCCCTGATGCTTGCGTCCTGCGCTGATCGCCTCGTAAAGCGGATCATCCGTGCCTGCAGCGCCAAACTCGATCCGGTAGTTCTGGCGGAAGCGGGTGATCGCCGCCTCATCCAGAATGATCTCGCTCACGGGTGCCAGTTCCACCACATCCAGCTTCTCGGTTGTGCGCTGCGTGGCCGGATCAAAGCGCCGCGCCCCGTCCAACACATCGCCAAACAGATCCAGCCGCACCGGCCCAAGATCACCGGGCGGGTAGATGTCGATGATGCCGCCCCGGATCGCGTAGTCGCCGGGCTCCATCACCGTCGGACTTTGCACAAATCCCATACGGACCAGAAAATTGCGCAATGCGCCTTCGTCGATACGCGATCCGACCCTGGCCGAGAACGCCGCATCCCGCAGGACCGACCGCGCAGGCACCCGCTGTGTCGCGGCATTCAACGTGGTCAGCAGGACAAAGTCTTTGGGCATCCCATGCACAAGGGCCGCCAGCGTGGCCATCCGCTGGGCCGAGATATCGG
>CAYUSM010000025.1:0-22822 GCA_964447345.1 uncultured Sulfitobacter sp.
CAAGGCTCAGGTCGATGTCCGTCACCAGCGGCGGCACCGCTTCGAACCCCTGCAGGAGCGGCGGCAGGTTCTCGGCTTTTTCGGGGCGCGGATCAATCGTGATCGTCTTCTTGGCCTGCCACTTGCCGTCATCATCCCGCCACCATGTGAAAATGGCGCCCTGCAGGTTTGTGGTATCCACCACAACGCCGCAGAAGCCGTATGATTTCTTGGGGTCATGGGCGGGGCGGATTTCCAGTGCCATCTGGTGGTTTTCGCCCAGGTCGATGGTCTGGATGTTTTTGCGCTTGCGCAGGTCCCAGAAGTGGATCGAATGGCCGTATTTGTTGCTCAGCAGGTCTTCGGCCACGATCCCGTCTTCGAACTGCGGCGGCAGACCCCATTCTGAGCTGACCATGTAGTCCTGCGGCAGGTTCCACCAGAAGTCATAGTGCTTGTCCTGCGCGCCCCGGTCCATCTCGTACTGGCCGATGATCTCAAAGGTCTCGCAATCCATGATGAAGATACCGGGAGGCCCATCTGTGCCATCCGGACCACCGCCGCCGAGGGTGGAGACATAGATGCCCTCAGGACCGCAGTGAATGGTGTGGGGGCGGGAATAACCGGTCTTCTCGAACACCTCTTCGGGTTCGATGATCTTGTGAATCTTCGCTTCCAGCGGCTCTTTGACATCGATCACGTATATGCGGCTGGACCGGATGCCCGGCACGATCAGATAACGACGCTCAAGAAATGCATGGCCCGACAGGGGCGACAGGGAAGAGGAACAGGCGTTCCAGCCGAAGTGGTGAAACTCATCGCCCTTGTGCGGTACGATGACCTGATGAACGATCTGGCCATAGGTGTCGGATTTCGGGTTCACGTCAACGACCGCAATGCCGTCAGACTGCGATCCGTCCGGGCTGAGCATCACGGTAAAGGCGTAATTCTCAACCGGCGCATTCATCGCGATCTTCGGCGAGGGGTAGAATGTGGGGTCTGGTCTCAGGTTCATATTGTTCCTCCCATTGGAAATGGCTTTGCCCGATTCCGGGTCATTTTGGTGCTTGCGGGCGAAACGGCCCTACGCGTTACACACATGTACGGCGGCGGGTTTGCCCGCTCTGATAGGTGCCGCAGGGGAAGCGTAACAGGAAAATCGATTCGCGATAGCTCAAATGTCAGACGTTTAAATGTGATCTGCCAAAACGATGGTATACCTCTGTTTTCAAGAGGTTTTCTCTGTGCGCATCATGGCCGCAATCGCGGAAAGATCACTCTGAAATGCACTTCGCTGCCTTTCTTGCTGGATCGCGTCAGGCTGCCGCAGCAACGCAGAGGGATGCAAAGTCACGAAGACCGGCAGGCCTGCGAGCCCCCTCTCGACCCGTCCGCGACGCTTTAGGATTCCCTTGCCGTTGCCGGTCAAAGCCAGCGCTGCCGTGGCCCCCATCGCGACAATCAGTTTGGGCTGCACCTGTGCGATCTCACGTTCCAGCCACCAGCGGCAATGGCTGACCTCGCCCGCACTCGGGCTCTGGTGAATGCGGCGCTTGCCGCGGACCTGAAACTTGAAGTGTTTGACCGCATTCGTCACATAGGCCGCCTGCCGATCCAGCCCGGCCTCCTTCGCGAATTGATCGAAAAGCTGGCCCGCAGGTCCGACAAATGGTCGCCCGATCAGGTCTTCCTGATCACCCGGTTGCTCTCCTACAATCATCAGGTCCGCCTGCTCAGGCCCTTCGCCCGGAACCACCTGCGTCGCGGCACCCGCCAGGGGACAACGCGCGCAGCCTTTCAGGTCGCGCAGCAGATCGCTGATGTCGCCTGCCGCTGCGCTCTGCGCATCGCGTACCTGTTCCAGCACCCGCCCCGCCCGCACCGGTGGCAGGCTTGGCGCGGTGGCCTGCATCTCTGCCACCTGCGCCTCAGCCCTGGCGATCAATCCCGGGATCAGTTCCGCTTCTGGCAGGTTCTTCCAGTACTTCTTGGGCATCTCCGCCTGCATCGCTTTGATCTTCAGCCGCGCAGGGTTGAAGATGTTGGCGTAATACGTCTGCCATAGCGCCTCGGTCTCATCGCTGAGATCCAGCCGATCGCTCTGCACTGCTTCCTGAGATACCTTCCCGCCCTCGAACCGTGTCGTAACCTCTGGCGTGACGATGACCCAATCCATGTCTCCAAAGCGCCGCGCAAAGAACCCCGCGATCAGTTCCTCGATCCGGTGATCCGGCTCGAACCACGAAATGAACTGCCGCCGTGCCGCGCCCTCTGGTGTGACCTCGCGAAAGCGCACAAAGGCTTTCATCTTGTGCATGTCGCGACGAATGTTCTTGGCCAGTTCTTCGGCCCTGTTCACCTCCGGGTCTGCGCGATTGCGCAGCAGGCCCGGCGTCGCAGACACCCGCAGGAGCAATCGATAGGCCAGATCAAACGCCCCCGGCGCACGACTGGCGCAAAGCTGCTTGGCCAGAGGCGGAAAGTCCTTTGGCACCGTCACCTCGCGCAGCGGCCCGTCCGCCAAGGGCTCTGACACCTCATCAAACAACGACGCCGCCTCTCCAGCCATTGCCCATGTGACACGCTCTGCCGGAACATCCCGCGCTGCCAATACGCGCGCCTCTTCGCGCCAAACCTCAAACGTCCCCAGCCGAGGCAACTCCACCCGGCGCATCAGATCAGCTGCAACTGTTCCGCGGGTGGGGCAAAGCGGGCGCGCAGGTTCTCCGCATCCGTCAGCGACCCCGGCTGCCAATCCCGTGCGACGATGAAGGGCTTGGCCTTGCGCACCGATGCCCCGATCCGCCGCAGATCGTCATAGCCAAGCGCCCCGTTCCGGCGAGCCGACAGGATACGCCCCACCGACTTCGTGCCAAACCCCGGTACGCGCAGCAACATGTCCTTGGGCGCCCGGTTCACATCCACCGGAAACGCGTGCCGATTGGCCAAGGCCCAGGCCAGCTTCGGATCAACCTCCAGATCAAGCATCCCGGTCCCCTGATCGGGTGCGATCTCCTCTGCCTCGAACCCATAGAACCGCAGCAGCCAATCCGCCTGATAAAGCCGGTGCTCCCGCACCAAGGGCGGCTTTATCAGCGGCAGTTTCGCCGTGCTGTCCGGAATGGGCGAGAAGGCGGAATAATAGACCCGCTTCAGCTTGTAGGACGAATAAAGCCGTGTCGAGCTTTGCAGGATCGTCCGATCGTTCGCCCCATCCGCCCCGACAATCAGCTGCGTGGACTGCCCTGCAGGCGCAAACTTCGGCCCCCGACGGCCCGTATAAGTTGGTGTCTTCAGCTCTTCCTTGCGCAGCCGCACGTTCCCCATCGCGCGCCTGATCTCATCGGGGTTCTTCTCGGGCGCGTAGGTCTTGATCCCGGCATCGGTCGGCAGCTCGATGTTCATCGACAGACGGTCCGCCAGCATCCCGGCTTCCTCGATCAACTCAGGCGCGGCATCGGGGATTGTCTTGAGGTGGATGTAGCCACGAAATCGATGCACCTCACGCAATTCCCGCGCAATCCGCACCATGTCGCCCATGGTGTCGTCCGGGCTCTTGATAATGCCCGAGGACAAAAACAGCCCCTCAATATAGTTCCGCCGATAGAACTCCGTCGTCAGATGCACGACCTCTTCCACCGAGAACCGCGCGCGCTGCACATTGGACGACACCCGGTTGATGCAATAGGCGCAGTCGTAAATGCAGAAGTTCGTCATCAGGATTTTCAGCAGCGAAATACACCGCCCATCCGGCGCGTAGGCGTGGCATATCCCTGACCCCTCAGTGCTGCCCAGCCCCGATCCGTCCCGGCTGTGCCGCTTGGCCGTGCCGGACGACGCGCAAGACGCGTCATACTTCGCCGCGTCGCTCAGCAGGGCGAGTTTTTCCTGAAGGGTCATCCTAGCCATTTGTTCTTGATATGTTCTCATTTGGCTGGCCGCAATAAAATAGATTAACGATGTGCGAAAATGTCGCCTTATCGCGGGAACCAAATTGGCTGCCGGGTCGTTCTCCGATATGTCTGCAAAAAATCGCCTGCTGGCCGCTTTCTTTGGAATCCTCACAGTCACCTCTGCCGCTCAGGCAGAGCAGGTGGGCAACGTCGATGTCGATTGGCTGGGCAACGACATCATCGTCGAGGCTTTGGCGGACCCCGATGTGGCGGGTGTGACCTGTCATATTTCCTATTTTGAACGCGGCCTCATTGACCGGCTTCAGAAAGGAAACTGGTTCGAAGATCCCTCCAACTCTGCCATTTCCTGCCGTCAGACCGGCCCCATCACCGTCGGAGACATCGCGCGGGGGAGCGAAGGCGAGACCGTGTTCAGCGAACGCCGCTCCATCATCTTCAAGTCGCTGCGGGTCAAACGGATTTTTGATGAGGACAACAATACGCTGATCTACATTAGCCACGCGCGCGATGTGCAGAACGGCTCGGCCAAAATGTCGATGTCCACTGTCCCGCTCTACACCCCAACCAACTAGCTCGACCAACCAACGCCGACGGCGGCACAACATGGAGTGACCAAAAATGAAAGCACTACTCATCGGATCAATCAGCGTCCTCGTAGATACGTCGGAGATTCAGCGATGCGCATTTAACGACGCTTTCCATGAGGCCGGACTTGATTGGTACTGGTCCCGCGATGAGTATCGTCAGATGCTTCAGGATTCTGGCGGCAAGGATAGGATTGAAGCGTTTGCCGAACGCGCAGGTGAGAAGGTGGATGCCAAGGCACTACACGCCCACAAGACAGAGATTTTCCAGCAACTGCTGCGGGCAGGCGGGCTGGAACTGCGGGTGCATACCGCGCAGGCCTTGGCTGACGCCAGGGAGCAGGGGATCAAGATCGCCTTTGTAAGCGGCACGGCGCAGGAAAGCCTTGATGCAGTGCTTGAGCCGTTTGGCGGGGCTGACGCACTTGGTCTGGACCTCGTGACGTCAGCAAAGGACGGTCTGGCCGCGAAACCCGATCCGGCACTTTACCGTTACGCGCTTGAGCAGCTTGGCGTCGCGGCATCCGATGCCATCGCGATTGAGGACAACCTGGCCGGTGTTGCGGCTGCGAAAGCTGCAGGTATTACGTGCTATGCCTATCCAAACGAGAACACCATCGACCATGATTTTGGTGCCACCCCGGACGTGACGGAACTGACGCGCCAGCAGGCAGCCTGATTTCCGCCGATCTTGCCCAAACCAAAGAAACCCCGCTTTGCGCGGGGTTTTTCATGCGCTAAGCTTGCGACAAAACAAGAAGGGGCGAGCAGATGAACCTTACCCGCCGAACAACTATTCTTGGCCTGGGCGCACTGGGTCTGACGGCATGCGGCACAGGCGGCGGCACGCTGGGGCCGAACGGTGGCAGTGCCGCCACGGGGCTGCCCGCAGACCTGCGGCCGACCCCCAACGCGGCCTATGACGCCTGGGTTGCGAACTTCCGTGGCCGGGCTGCGGGGCAGGGGATTTCTGCGGCCACACTCAGCACCGGCTTTCGTGGCACGGGATACCTTCCCGGCGTCGTCCGCCGCGACCGCAACCAGACGGAATTCACCCGCACACTGGAAGACTACCTTGCCATTGCGGCATCAGACGAGCGTGTCTCCAAAGGACGCGCGGCCTTCGCCCGCCATCGTAGCACGCTATCCGCTGTTGAAGCACGCTACGGTGTGCCGGCCGAGATCGTGACGGCGGTTTGGGGCCTTGAGAGTTTCTACGGAGAGCGGCGCGGCAATGTGCCGGTGATCTCCTCCACCTCAACGCTTGCATTCGATGGGCGGCGAGGGGCCTTCTTTGAAAAGCAGTTGGTGGCAGCACTCAAGATTTTGCAATCAGGCGACACGACCCCCGGCAACCTGATCGGCTCCTGGGCGGGCGCGATGGGACACACGCAATTCATCCCGACAAGCTATCAGGCCTTTGCGGTCGACTTTAATGGCGACGGACGCCGTGACATCTGGTCTGAGAACCCGGCAGACTCGCTTGCCTCAACCGCTGCGTATCTGTCGCGTAACGGCTGGGCGACGGGTGTCCGCTGGGGCGGGGAAGTTGGCAATGGTGCGCCGCAAGGTTCGATCATCCAGCCGCAACCGGGTGGTCCGCGCTTCGCCGTGACGCGCAACTTCGGGGTCATCAAGCGCTACAACAACTCAGACAGCTACGCGATTGGCGTGGGTCATCTGGCGGATCGTATCGCCGGTGGCGGCCCGATCCGGGGCAGCTTCCCGCCGGACAAATACGGGCTGACCAAGGATGACCGCATTCGCCTGCAACAGCGCCTGACAGCGAAGGGTTTCGATACCGACGGCGCGGATGGCGTGATCGGTCCGAACAGCCGCAAAGCGATCACCGCCTATCAGACCAGCATCGGTGCCCCGGCAACCGGCGATCCATCGCCGGAGCTGCTGCGCTCTCTGGGCTAAGCCCTCACACGAAAACACATGAAAACACGCCGCTGAGCCATCTCAGCGGCGTGTTTTCTTTTTCCTGTTGATCTCGCTCAATGAACTGGAGGCCATCGCGGGCCAAGGTGACCAAGTCACTGAAAGCCACCCGTGCAGGCCTTAGAAAAGGCCAAACAAGAGATGGAGAAACGCATGGCCTATCCCGTGAACATGGACGCCCGACCAGAGGTGAAAGCCTTCTTTGACCCGGAAACCAACACCATCAGCTATGTGGTCAAAGACCCCGGCTCAGACGCCTGTGCAGTGATCGATTCCGTCATGGACATCGATTATTCAGCGGGGCGCATCACCTATACCCACGCTGACGAGATCATCGACTACATCCAAAGCAATGGTCTCAAGCTGGAATGGCTCATTGAAACACACGTCCACGCCGATCACCTCTCCGCCGCGCCCTATATTCAAGAGAGACTGGGCGGCAAGATCGGGATCGGCGACCAGATCACGGTTGTGCAGGACACTTTCGGCAAGGTGTTCAACGAAGGAACGGAGTTCCAGCGCGACGGATCGCAGTTTGACGCGCTCTTTCAGGATGGTGACACCTACCAGATCGGCGGGTTGAAGGCGTTCGCGATCCACACGCCCGGCCACACCCCCGCTTGCATGGTCCATGTGATCGGAAACGCCGCTTTTGTCGGCGATACGCTCTTCATGCCCGATGGGGGCTCGGCCCGCGCGGACTTCCCGGGCGGAGATGCTGGGCAACTCTATGATTCCATTCAGAAGGTGCTGGACCTGCCGGACGATATGCGCCTTTTCATGTGCCATGACTACGGACCGAACGGTCGCGAAATACAGTGGGAAACGACCGTGGCCGCAGAAAAAGCGGAAAACATCCACGTCGGACAGGGCCGCAGCCGGGAAGACTTCATCAGGTTCCGCGAGGAACGCGATGCCACCCTTGCCGTCCCGAAGCTGATCCTGCCTTCCCTGCAGGTCAACATGCGCGCTGGTGAAGTGCCCACCACGGACGACGGCAAACCGATGCTCAAGCTTCCGATCAATGCGCTGTGACGCGGGGTGGGGCGGGCCAGCAATATCATGAGGCAGGTATGATCCCTCGACCAATCACCGACATGCTGTCCGTCTCGCCCCAGATCGCCGAGGCGGATGTCGCGGTTCTCAAAGAACGTGGTTTCCGCGCGCTCATCTGCAATCGGCCTGATGGAGAAGAGGACGGTCAGCCGGACTTCCGGGTCATTGCTGATGCCGCGCGCCGCCTTGGCATGGACGTCAGGCACATCCCCATTTCCGGCAGCCCCGTCGCTCCCCAGGACGTGGAGGCGTTTCGCGATGCCTTTGGCGAAATGCCAAAACCAATCCTGGCCTACTGCCGGTCCGGCACACGGTCTGCCCTTCTTTGGGCATTGGCGCAGACCGGGAACCTGTCCATGCATGACATTCTCTCGCTCACTTCTGCTGCGGGCTACGATCTGGCTGAGGCAATTGACGCCTCGCTTCCGGCCCAACGTGAAGCGGAGGAAGGCGAAGACACACGCAAGACCGGGACCGGCACCTAACCGATGACACAGCCCAAGTCCCGGAGTTCGCATACCGTCGGGCGCTACGTCCCAGCGCTTGACTGGTTGGGTCGGTATGATCGTGCAACCGCCGCAAGTGACCTCATCGCTGCGGTCATCGTCACGATCATGCTGATTCCCCAATCCCTGGCCTATGCCCTGCTGGCAGGACTGCCGCCCGAAGCGGGGCTTTATGCCTCCATCGTGCCCATCATCCTTTACAGTATCTTCGGTACAAGTCGGTCCCTGGCAGTGGGGCCGGTTGCCGTGGTCTCATTGATGACCGCCGCCGCCATCGGCGATGTCACGGCGACGCTTGACGTGGGCTATGCCGCTGCCGCCCTCACCCTTGCGGCGCTCTCCGGTGCAATGCTTGTTGTCATGGGCCTGCTGCGTCTGGGTTTTATCGCGAACTTCCTGTCCCATCCGGTGATCTCCGGTTTCATCACAGCCTCTGGCCTGCTGATCGCCGCGAGCCAGCTGAAGCACATTCTGGGCATTGATGCCGAAGGGCATACGCTTGTCGAACTCATTGTCAGCCTCGGCGCGCATATGACCCAAACAAACCTGATCACGCTGGCCATCGGAGCGGCCGCGACAACGTTTCTGTTCTGGGTCCGCAGTGGGCTGAAACCGCTGCTGTACCGCCTTGGCCTTGCACCCCGCGCTGCGGATTTTGCAACCAAGGCAGGGCCTGTTCTTGCCGTTGTCGTCACAACAACTCTTGTCTGGCACTACGGTCTAAACCAATCGGGCGTGAGTATCGTCGGCGCCGTCCCGCAAAGCCTGCCTCCTTTCACATTGCCTGATCTCTCTTTTGATCTGCTCTCGGCACTCTTTCTGCCCGCGCTGCTGATTTCGATCATTGGTTTTGTTGAATCCATCTCTGTCGCGCAAACTCTGGCTACGAAGAAACGCCAGCGCATCGATCCCGATCAGGAACTCATCGGGTTGGGCGCGGCCAACATCGGCGCATCCCTCACCGGCGGTTTCCCCGTCACGGGTGGCTTTTCTCGATCCGTTGTCAACTTCGACGCAGGCGCCGAAACCCCCGCCGCGGGGGCTTTCACCGCCGTGGGCCTTGCCGTCGCCGCACTCTTCCTGACCCCGCTCATCTACTTCCTGCCCAAAGCGACCCTCGCGGCCACAATCATCGTTGCCGTCCTGTCGCTTGTGGACTTCAAGACGCTCCGCCACAGCTGGACCTACTCCAAGCGTGACTTTGGTGCAGTCGCCGTCACGATGCTGCTGACCCTGCTCTTGGGTGTCGAAATAGGTGTGACTGCAGGCGTATTGCTTTCCATTCTGCTATTTCTTTACGACACCGCGCGCCCTCATGTTGCCGAAGTGGGACTTGTCCGCGGCACCGAGCATTTCCGGAACATCCACCGCCACGCGGTTCTGACAGACCCATGTGTCCTCAGCCTGCGGATCGACCAAAGCCTCTACTTCGCCAACGCGCGCTTCCTGGAGGATTACATCTATGACCGCGTGATTGACGACAAAACGCTGAAGCATGTGGTCCTGATGTGTTCAGCAGTGAACGAGATCGACCTCAGTGCGTTGGAAACACTTGAACTGATCAACGAACGGCTCAAGGAGATGGGCATCAGCCTGTCCCTTTCCGAAGTCAAAGGTCCGGTCATGGACCGACTTGAGCGCAGCGATTTGCTCGCTCATCTAACGGGCGCGGTCTTCCTGTCGCAGTACGAAGCCTTTACGGCCCTAAAAGCCGAGCTGCCCGGTGTCGCCGCCAAGGAGCATCACGCGCCCACGCACCTTTCGCCTCAAATGGCAGGTGAGTGAACTCTTCGCGTCGGCTACCTCACACCTGATCCGGATTGATCTTGCTCAAGAGCGCCCATTGAGGATTCGGGCAGCATGGCGGCAACACCAGCAACCGGAGAGGATCATGAGATCTACCGTTACATGGGTGGTCATGGCCAACGCGCGTGCCGCAAAAGTCATGGAGAACCGCGGGCCGGGTCACGGCCTTCAGCCATTGGATCACCTCACGTTCATCGCCGATCCCGCACCAAGCCCGCGTTTGCACACAGGGCAGGACATATTCGAGCCAGACGAAAGCTACCGCATGCCACTCGCACGACAGCGAAGAACCGATGCGCGCTTTGCCCGGACAATCGTGGGGCGATTAACCGAAGCGTTCCTGGCAAACGAATTTGACTACCTTGTGCTGGTCGCGGGGCCGCATATGCTGGGACTGATACGGGCCGAGATTGAAGGTACCCTCCGCCCGGTGCTCGCCGGAGAGATACCCAACGACCTGTCCAATCAGCCGCCGCAAGCACTTGAAAAACAGGTTGGTGAAATCATTCCGGTCTGAGCACCGTCAGTCAAAACAGGATGGGCAGGCATGTTCAGACAAATCATTGTGGGCCTTGATGGCTCTGAAAAAGCCAAGACGGCCCTTCGTATTGGCTGCGACCTGGCGCGCGTCTATTCGGGCACCGTCACCATTGTGCATGTCCTCAAGCCCGAGATGGATGATCTCAGCGAGGATGACGATCGTGATGGCGAGGCGCGCCCCAGCTTTGAAGAGATCGAAGAGGCGGGTCGTCGCGTCCTCAAGGCCGGGCTGGCCATCGCGAATGATGTGGATTGCGAGAGCGTCAAAACGCATATGCCTTACGGCGATGCCGCGACCGAAATTCTCGCCCATGCAGAGGCAATCGGCGCAGACCTAATTGTCACCGGTCGGCGCGGGCTTGGCAGCCTGTCCAGCCTCGTTTTGGGCAGCACGACCCAGCGCATCAATCATGAAGCAAAATGTGCCTGTCTTTCAGTCCCGCACCAGTCAGCCAGCGTGAAATAGCCCGCCAACCCCATAGGCGATCAGTGCTGCCAGCGCGCCGATCAACAGCGTCTCTATCCCGGATCGCCACCAGCTTGACAGCGACCAGCGGCTTTTGCCCGTCCCGATCAGAAAGAAGGTGATCAGGGTCGCGATGACCGCGATTTCAAAGGCATGAGCCACACCCAGAACAAATGGCAATAGGGGAACAGAGCCTGAGACCAGAAAGGCCGCGAACGTCGCCAGTGCTGCGCGCATCGGGTGTGGTTCAGTTGCGGATAGCCCGTATTCATAGGTCAGCATTAGCGATATCCACTTGTCCTTGCTGGCCGATATCTCCTTTGTCGCCTGTTGCAGGACATCCCCCGACAACCCCCGCAGGGCCAGGATCTGCCGCAGCTCCTCCAGCTCTCCGTCGCGGTGATGCTGGATGTGGCTCTCTTCAATCTTGATGATCCGCTTGCGGTCATCCAGCTCCGCCTTGGTGCCCGAGTAATTGCCCGCCGCCATCGAAAACCCGTCCGCAAGAATATTGGCAAGCCCAAGTGCCAGGATCACCCCATGCGACAGCCCCGCGCCTTCCACCCCGGCAACGATTGCAAAGGTCGTCACCGCGCCATCAACGCCTCCATAGATCATGTCTTTGAGGTAAGTGCCGCGTGTCCCGGCGGTCAGGCGCGCGCTCACTTCTGCAGGGCTATGACCGTGTTCCGTTACCATAATCACAGGGTGCACCGGCGGAGACTACCTGACCTTGAGCCAGATCAAGCTGCGAAACCGGGTCGCTTGGTATCGACACTCATGCTTTTGCCCCAGACCAGTCTTTTCGCGACCTTAATGCTGTTTGCACTCAGCGCTGCTGTGGTTTGGTTCTCCGGTGCGCGGCTGGCCTATCTGATGGACACGCTGGCGGATCGGTACCACCTCGCCAAATCCCTTGTCGGCCTGCTGATCCTGTCGCTCGCCACCTCCCTGCCAGAGGTCGCCACGACGTTGACGGCGGCCATTCAGCAGACCCGCGATCTGGTGCTGAACAACCTCTTTGGCGGGATCGCCCTGCAAACGGCAATCCTTGCCATGTCGGATTTCTGGGCACGGGGTGCCATCACCAATTATCCTCGCAAGGCCAATCATGCGCTGGAGGCCACGCTACTGGTCCTCTTGCTGTCCGTTGCACTTATTATCACCAATCTGGGCGAAACCTTTGTCTTTGCGGGTGTCGGGCTTGGCAGCACCTTCATTGCGCTGACCTATGCCGGGGCCATCTGGATGCTGCGCCGGTATGACGATTCCAGCGATTGGGTGCCTGTCGATTTGCCCGACCCTGATCCGCTCCCATTTCCCGCACCAACGGGCCTCAGCATCCGCAGCAACACCGTGCTGATCTGGCAGGCAGTTGCTGGCTGCATGGCCATCCTGATCTTCGGGCTTTTGCTGGTTGTCTTTGCCGAACGCATCGCGGTCCAGACCGGACTCGGCACCAGCTTCATCGGCGTCACGCTTCTGGCCGCCGCAACCTCACTGCCAGAGCTGACCACCAGCATCACCGCTGTGCGCATCGGTGCCTACACGATGGCGATCTCGAACATCTTCGGCAGCAACCTGATCATGCTGGTATTGGTTTTCCCGGCCGATCTGCTGTTCCGCGAAGGGCCGATCCTGCAAGACACTTCGCCCACCGTCACCCTGTCGCTCTCCTTTGGCATCGCGGTGACGGCGATCTTCCTGATTGGCCTGATCGTCCGTCGCAAACCCAAGATCGGCACGCTGGGGCTCGATTCCATCCTTGTGCTGATCACCTTCCTTGCGAGCCTCGCAGCCTATTTCTACGTGCGTTGAGCGGGCAGGATGGCCTTAATCAGTTCCGGCACAACCACGATGGGAATGGCAAACATCAGTATCCATTGCCATTCGTCGAAGCCAATCGGCACGGTGCGCAACAAGACCTGCAGCGGCGGCCAATAGACGGCCAGACCCTGCGCGCCCAATGTCACCACCAGCGCCCCCCACAGGAAGGGATTGCTGAACCAGCCAATGCGGAAACTGCTCAGACGCAAGGAGCGAAAGGCGAAGACGCTGACCTTCTCAAACACCACCATCGCGGTAAAGGCCGTGGTACGGGCCAGCTCAACCCCCTGATCCATCAGGTGAAAGAATATCCACAGACTCGACAACCCCGTGTAGGTTCCCAGCGCAACGATGGTGATCAGACCGCTCATCCCAAGAATGGTGCTGTGTTTCTGGCGCGGGGGCTGCGCCATCTGGTCAGGCTCAGCCTTCTCAAGCCCCAGCGCCACTGCCGTGACCCCGTCAGTCACCAGGTTCATCCAGAGGATCTGCGTGGCCAGAAAGACCAGCGGCCCCCCAATCGCGATGTTCACCACCAGTGCAATGACTTCGCCCGCGTTCGAGGACAACAGGTAGCGCACGAACTTCTGCACATTCGCAAACTGCCGCCGTCCTTCGCCAATCGCCCGGACGATGGTAGCAAAGTTGTCGTCAAGCAGCACCAGGTCAGAAGCGTCCCGTGCCACATCCGTGCCGCGTATGCCCATGGACACGCCAATATCCGCCTGTTTCAGCGCAGGCGCATCGTTGACCCCGTCGCCGGTCATGGCAACGATCTGGTCCAGTTCCTGCAGCGCCGCCACGATCCGCATCTTCTGTTCAGGTTTGGTCCGGGCAAAGAGCACACCTTCGCCCAGCACCTCTCTGAGCGCGCTATCGCTCAGGTCATCAAGTTCGGCACCTGTCAGCTGCCGGGTGACCTCCATCGACAATTGCTCAGCAATTGCCCCGGCCGTGATCGGCCCGTCCCCGGTTATCATGACAATCCGTATCCCGGCCGACTGCGCCTGCCGGATCGCGTCGCGCACTTCCGAGCGCGGCGGATCGATCAAACCCACCAGTCCCAGAAAGGTCATCTCCGCTTCGGTCATGTCTTCATCAGGTGCCGGGCGATTTGCCAGTGCCATCACGCGCAACCCCCGCGCGGCCATGTCGGTGTAGGCGTTCTCAATGGCCTCCAAATCCTGCGCCCCAAGGGTTCTCTCACCCTCATGGGTCAGCACGCGCGAACAGATTTCCATGATCTGCTCCGGCGCGCCTTTGGTCAGCACCTGAATGTCGTCTGGCGACCGGTAAAGCACGCTCATCCGCTTGCGTGCGCTGCTGAAAGGGATTTCCGCCAGTATCCGTTGTTCGGTCGGCAGCTCGCACCAACCCTTGTAGGCAAGCGTCACCAACGCGCCCTCAGTCGGTGCCCCGATCATGGTCCAGGTTTTGCCCGCTGGCACCAGCCGCGCGTGGCTGCAATGCAGCCCGGTTTCCAGCAAGGCCGCCAGCACTGCATCATCCTTGGCACGCAACCGCTTGCCCCCGGCCTCTATATGGCCTGCAGGGTCATAGCCTGTTCCTGTGACCTCATAGGTCTGATCCAGCGTCCAGACCTGCGTTGCCGTCATCTTGTTTTCTGTCAGCGTCCCGGTTTTGTCGGTGCAGATGACGGATGCCGCCCCCAAGGTCTCAACCGCCTGCAACCGTCGGGCCAATGCATTCTGGCGCACCATCGCCGTGGCACCCAATGCCAGCGTGATGGTGACCACGGCTGGCAAACCTTCCGGCACCATCGCCACAGCAAGCGAAAGACCCGTCATCGCCATCTCGACGGTATCGCGCCCCAGCAGCAGACCAAGGCCACTTACCCCTGCCGCAACCAAAAGGGCGGCCAGCCCCAGTTGCCGCGCCAATTGGCCGAGCTTCTTTTGCAAGTTGGTTGTCTTCGGTCCAACGGCACCTGTCAGATGGGCAATCTTGCCAAACTCCGTGAGGCTGGCGATGGCTGTAACCCGCGCCTCCGCCCGGCCAGACGTGACTGCGGTCCCCGCAAAAACCTGGTTCTTGCCGTCTTCAAGCGCCTTTGATACCGGCACGGATTCCCCGGTCAGAACGCTCTCATCCACCCGCAGATCGGTGGCCCGAACCATCACACCGTCTGCCGCAACCTTGGCCCCCGGCGTCAGCACCAGCAGATCACCCGGCACAATCTCGCGCGCAGGCACCAGCTGTTCCTGTCCGTCGCGCAGAACCATTGCCTGCGGCGACAGAAGTTTGCGCAAGGATGACAGCGCCGTCTCTGCCTTCCACTCCTGAATGAACCCCAGAACGGCATTCAAAACGATCACCAAGCCAATGGTGATTGCGTCGATCATCTCACCCAAGGCCAGTGCGACGGCTGCCGCGATGATCAGGATCACCACCAGAAAGCTGGAAAACTGTCGCAGCAGCACACGCACGGGTCCAATGGTCTTGGCCTGTGGCAGCTCGTTCCAGCCCGAGGCGGCGCGGGCTTCGAGAACCTGACTTTCGGTCAGCCCGCCATTTTCAACAATTTGGGACACGTCGGCACTCCGCTGTGGCAACTGCCGCGAATATCTGCCGATCTCCCGGCGCCGCGTTGAGCCATATCAAGGCCATGAGACCTCAGCCGGGTTACCCTTGGGTCACCGCAGCCATCAACCCAAAGGAAGCGATATGTCCAAGAAATCCGAGACTGAAAAGACCATGCCAGCGGAAGCGCCGATGCAGGCTGTGGCCCAACTGCAGGAGGCTGGGTTCACAAACCTGATGGGCATGGGTACCGCCTGGATGGAAGCCATGAGCGAGATGAGCGCCGAGCTGGCCAACTTCGTGGCCGAACGCATCAAGGAAGACGTCAAGACGCAGCACGAGATCCTGAACTGCAAGAACGTCGCCGATCTTCAACACATTCAGGCGAAGTTTGTTCAGAAGGCAATTGACCAATACCAGGCCGAGACCGGCAAGCTGGTGGAGATGAGCCAGAAAGCATTCGCCCCGAAAACACCCAAGAACTGAGGTCAGCCAAAGACATAACGCCCCGGTGCAGGTTCAAGATTGCTGCGCCGGTGCTTTTTGGCCTTGATTGGCGCGCTGCTGTGCGCGCTCAGCCAAGCAGCCCAATGCGGCCACCATGACCCTTCCTGCGCGGGCGTGCTGTCATACCAATCCTGCGCAGTGACATGCTTTTGATGTTCCGTTTTGCACCCGGTGCGAAAATGCCGCCCCCGATGTCCCGGCTCTGACAAGATGCCACCATTGTGTCCACCGTTCGTCAGGGTGAAGGTCACCTCGGTGTCCGTCAACAGGCCAAGACGATAGACCGATTGCCAGGGCGAGACATGATCCGTTTCCGTTCCCACAGAGTAGACGGGACAGCGGATGTTGGTCAGGGCCACCGATGTGTCATCAACCTTGAAGCGCCCCTTTGCCAGATCGTTTTTCAGAAACAGACTGCGCAGATACTCTGAATGCATCGCTGCAGGCATCCGCGTGGCATCTGCATTCCACGCCATCAGCGGATTGTCCTGCGTCCGTTCTCCCAGCAAATAGTGTCGGATCACCCGGCTCCAGATCAGATCGTTTGACCTCAGAAGCTGAAACGCTCCGGCCATTTGATCCGCCTTGAGGTATCCGCTGGTGCGCATCATGTCCTCAAGGAAGGCAACCTGACTTTCGTTGATAAAGAGGCTCAACTCTCCGGGTTCGGAAAAATCCACCTGTGCGGCAAGCAGGCTGACAGAGGCCAAGGTCTCATCTCCGTCCCGCGCCATTGCCGCCGCTGCAATCGACAACAATGTTCCCCCAAGACAATAACCCACCGCATGCAGGCGCTTGGTCTTGGTCGATGTCACCTCGGCGATGGCCGCCCGGATGCCCAGATCGATGTAGTCCTGCATTGTCAGGTCGGCATCTTCTTCACCGGGGTTTTTCCAGGACAGAATGTAGACCTCAAATCCCTGATCGCGCAGATAGGCGACAAGCGACCGCTGTGCTGTAAGATCAAGAATGTAGTACTTCATGATCCAGGCGGGTACGATCAAGATGGGCTCGGGCCGCACTTCCTCAGTGGTTGGATGATAGCGGATAAGCTCCACCAGCCGGTTGCGCATCACCACATCGCCGGGTGTTGTGCCAAGGTCTGCGCCCACAGCGTAGCTGCTGGGCCGCCGTGGCTGCTTGGTCAAAAGTCGGTTGAAATCCTCGATCCAATACCGCGCGCCTCGGATCAGGTTCTGGCCGCCCTCCTGTCGCGTCCGGTCCTGCACCAGCGGGTTGGTCATTGGAAAGTTGGCAGGTGACAGCATATCCAGCCACTGGCGGGCCGCAAAGTTGACGATATTGCCATGTTTGGGATCAACCCCACGCACGCCCGTTGTCGCTGCGTCCCACCAGTTCTGCGCGGCGATGAAGTTCTGTGCCATCACGTTGTAAGGATAGCCTGCCCACCCGGGCGCCGAAAACCGAGGGTCTTTGCTGGGGTCAACCTCCGCTGCGCTTTCCAATGCCAGGCGTGCCAGCTCCGACTGTTTGTCGGGCGAGGCCATCAGGTGAAGCGCCCAATCGACGTAGGCCGTGGCCAGTGCTGCAGGGGACAGGCCACCGGTGAATTGACCGATGGCCGCATGCCAGATGGAGTCGGTCTTGTGATCGCGCGCCCCGGTCACAGTGCTGAACGCTCCACCAGACTGACACCCGTCGCAATCGCATCGCTGGGGTGCGTCACGACCAACTCGCCCTGTTCCAGACCGCCACGCACCTCGGTGCGTTGACCGTTGCGTCGCCCCAATTCGACCAGCCGCATCTCAGCCACACCATCGGTAGACACAAAGACGGACCAATCCTCCCCCGACCGGAACACCGCGCTCAGCGGTACCTGCAACACATCCTCTGCGCGCCATTCAACGATGCGCAGAAAGACCGAAAACTCATCGCCCAGGTTCAACCGCTCTTCGGGCGGGCTGGTCAGCGTGAAATAGGCATCAACCCGTTGTTCCTCGATCCCCAGTGCCGACACTTTGGTCCGCGCCTTGGGATCAATCCGATCCAGCCGGGCTTCCAGCCTGCCAGGTCCCCCCCAGCGCTCAACATAGGCGAGGGCCCCCTTGTCCAGCCGCACCGCATCGTTGGACAGGATGTCGGCAACCAGCTCCAGATCTGCGGGATCGCCAATGCTCACAAGGGCGGACCCCACGCTCACCGGCCGCTCGCTGATCGCTGCAACGGACAGGATCACGCCATCCGCAGGTGCGCGCAACTCAATGCAGCAGTCGCCCTCGGGCGCACTGCCTTCTCCGGGGTCCAGCAGGCTCGCCCGCGCGCGTTCAATCGCCCCATCGGCCATCGTGATCCGGGCCTGTGCCGCCTCCAGACTTGCGACCGCCGTCGCCAGCCGCTGCGTGTCATCCTCCAGCCGCGTGATGGAGGCCACGTTCCGCTCCACCAACTGCCGCGTCCGGTCAAACTGCGACCGGGCAAAGCTTTCGGCCTCTTCGGCCTGCCGCAGGTCCGCCTGCGCCACATGCCGTGCGGCCAATGCCTCCTGCAGCGCCGCCTCCGCCTGCAACCGGGTCCGCGTGTCCAGAAGGCTGGAGGACAAGGGCCGCACCACAGCGACCACAGTCTCATCCTTTGTCACGGGATCACCGGCGTCCACCGGCGACCGCAATGCCGTTCCCGCAATCGGAGAGGCGACTTCGAAAAGCTCGCGCACCTGCGTCTTGCCGTCGGCATTGATGGTGATCTCCAGCGGACCTTGTGTGACTTCGGCCAGGTCAACCGGCACCGGGTCATTGCGGAAACTGACAAAGGCCAGCCCGCCCACAATCGCGGCCCCCAGGCCCATCAGGATAAATGTGCGTCTCGAATAGGCCATTCTCTCATTCCCTTGTCTTCATAACGGCAACCAGGTTCAGCCGGTCCAACCGCCGCCGCACGATCATGGCCGAGGCAAAGGCGGCGCAAAGAACCACCAGACTGCCCATGGCAAAAGTGTGGGGTTTCAGGACCAGCGGGATTGCATAGAGGTCGCTGGTAAAAGCATTTGTCATCAGGCTGGCCACCCATGCACCCAGCAGCCAGCCGATGGGTTGTGCGATCAGGGCAATCAGCATCAACTCACCCACAAGGATAAAGGATACTTCGCCGCGCCCAAACCCAAGGATGCGCAGGCTGGCCAGTTCACGCGCGCGCTCTGACAGCTGAATGCGCGCCGCATTATAGGCCACGCCCACCGTGATCAGCACAGCAATCACGATGTAGATGGAATTCATGACGGTGATGTTTTCCTCAATGGTGTCCTGAAACGACCGACGATTCACGTTCATTTCGATCAACCCTGACAGGCGCGGTGTCTCTTTGATCGCCAGATGCAGGGCCTCCGTCTGCCCCTCATCCAGCGTGACATTTACAACCGACATCTGCGGCACCTGCCGAAAGAGCGTGTTGAGGTATTCCAGATCAAGATAAGCACCCAGCCCAAGATGCTGTTCGACCAGTCCGATCACCGTCAGCCTGTGTGTCTCCCGAAGGCCGGTCAGAAACTCCGCTTCAACCTCGTCTCCCTCGCTCAAACCCAACTGCCCAGCCAACCGCTCCGACAAAACAACCCCACCGGGCGGCACCACCAGCGGCGTGCCGTCTTTGTCCAGCACCCGGCTCAGGTCAGAGCCGGGTCGGCGCGCCTCAATCGACGTGCGTTTCTCAAGATGCCCATTGCGCAGAATGACTGCGTGAAACTGCTGGCTTTCCGCCTGCAAAACACCGGGCAGATTGCGGACGTCTTCCAGTGCGGTTTCTTCCACATCGTCCGAAAACATCAGCATCGCGTCCTGCCGGTTGGTTTGGTAAAACGCCAAATCAACGATCTCGTCCAAGGCATCGTTGATGAACAAAGACGCGATCACTGAGGCCACCGCCAGCGCCAGCCCTAGCGAAGTCAGAAAGCTGCGCACAGGCCACCGCAGCAAACTGCGCAGGATCATGATCACCGGCTGTGACAGCCGCGCCCGCGCCATCGCCACATCGATGAACGACCGTTTGAACCGGGGCGGGGCAGGGGGCTGCATCGCCACAGCCGGGGCAAGCCATGCCGCCTTGAGCGCCGCCTGAGACGCGCCAAGACAGGTTGTGGCCAACCCAACCAGTCCGGCCACCGCATAGACCCAGTAGGACACCTGAAAAATCACGTAAGGAAAATCAAAGAATTCCGCATAGGCCGTTGCCGTATCGCGCGCCAATGCCGTGCCGGCGATCCACCCGATCACCACACCCACCACGGCGATCAACCCGGCAAGCATCAGGTAATGCAGGCAGATTTCCGTGTTCGAATACCCGATGGCTTTCAGAAGACCGATCTCGCTGCGTTCCAGCGCGATGATCCGGCCCATCACCATGCTCACCAGAAAGCCCGAGATCGCAAAGAAGATGGGCGGCAGGATCATCGCCATGCCTCTCATCTGCGAAATCTCGGCATCCAGAAAAGCGTCTGACACCTGATCCGCCCGCCCGTATGCGCCAAGGCTGCCGTAGGGCTCCAGGATGTCGTCCAACGCATCAATCACCGGCTCTTCCCGCATGCCTTTGGCAAGCGCCAGGGACAGCTGATTGAACGCTCCGGTCATGTCATAGGCCGCTGCCGCTGCGCGTTCCGGCATCCAGATGATCCCGTAGGCCTCATTGTCCGGCATCATGGCACCCGGGCCGATGGTGTACACAAACTCAGGCGACAGCACCGTGCCAACGATGGTCAGCGCGCGCTTTTGGCCCTGCATATTGGCTTCAAAAACGTCGCCGAGTTCAAACGCATGCGCTTCGGCGAAGGGCGCATTTACCACCACTTCATCCACCGCCCCCGGATCAGGAAACCGGCCTGAAACAAGCAAAGGCACATTCAGCACGGGTGCGCCGTCCTCTGGGTACGACAAAACCTGCCCAACCGCCGTGCGCGCCCACCCGGGGATATCCAGAATGGCGCCGCCGCGAATACGCGGCTCAACGCTCAACACACCATCGATCTGCGCGATCTCCGGCAAGAGCGAGTCCGGCACGCGCTTGGCATCAACAAAAACATCCGCAAACCGGTTGCGCTCGTAATAGGCAGCCCGCGTGGTCGACAGCGCATCATACATCCCGATGGAGGTCAGCAGGATCGCGACCCCACAGGCCAGCACCAGGGCAATCGCCAGCGCCTGCACCCAGAGACGTTTGAAATCCCTCAGAAGTTTGCGGTCAATTGCCTGCATGCCCGCTCACCACACGATCTCGGAGGGGGCGATGCGCTGCGTGTTGATCTTCACCTCGTTGATCTTGCCGTCCTGGAAAAAGATCACCCGGTGCGCCATGCGCTGAATCTCGGCATTGTGGGTGATAACGACCGTCGTGGTCCCAAATCGCTCGTTGATATCGCGCAACACCTCCAGCACCTGCACCCCCGTCGTGCTGTCCAGCGCACCTGTGGGCTCATCGCACAGCAGGATCTGCGGCCGCTTCGCAATCGCCCGCGCAATCGCCACCCGCTGCTGTTCGCCCCCGGACATCTCGGAGGGGAAATGATCCATCCGCTGACCCAGCCCCACCAGATCCAGCGCTTCCTCGGCAGGCATCGGGTTGGGTGAGACATCGGTCACCAGTTGCACGTTCTCCCGCGCCGTCAGGCTGGGAACAAGGTTGTAGAACTGAAAGACAAACCCCACATGATCGCGCCGGTACCGCGTCAGCCCCCGATCTGGCAGATTGGTCAGTTCCTGATCGGCGAACCAGACCCGCCCCTCGGTCGCATGATCAAGCCCGCCCAGGATGTTGAGCAGCGTTGACTTGCCGCTGCCCGAGGGGCCCAGCAGCACCGTCAGCTCGCCCTTGTAAAGCTCCAGATCGACCCCGGCGAGCGCATAAACCTTCACCTCCCCGGTGTCATACACCTTGGTGATCCCTTCGGTCCTGAAGATGACATCCGACACGTCACGCGCCCTCCTGCTGCGCGCGACTTTAGGCGATGCTGCAACTGCGGCATTGATCGGGGTCAATCCTGCGACCTGCATTTTCCTTTGAGTGGAACGAGCCGGATGCCCACTCAGCGGACCTTCAACCGCCGGGGTGCTCGACCGGCCCGCCCCCAGCTTGCTGTTGGTTTGCAGTCGCAGATGTGCAGACTGGCAAGGGCAGGATAGGCTTGAATTGGGGGGAAGCGGTCTTGGACATCGTCAGCAGAAGCTTTCTCAAAGCGATGCAAGACCTCCAGGATGCCGCAGAGGAAATGGATGCTGCGGTCTCCGAAACGCGCGCCCTACAGGCAAACCACGACGCGGCCCTCAAGCGTTTGCTGGACCTCATCAGCAGAGCCAACGAAAACGCCTCAGCGCATGCCGGACGCGCCAGCCACCAAGCCCAGAGCGCCAAATACACGCAACACACCCGCACATTGGACAAGCAACGCGCGGCTATGGCCGAAACGATAAAAAGCTACACAGGCGCAAAAGCCGCTTTCGATGATCTCTTCCAGTCACAAAGCTTGGCGCTGGCGGAACAGGCCCATGCAAGTTTCCGCCAGCAGAAACGCGAAGCAGCCCTGGCGCGGATGATCGAATCGATGGTCCAAAAGAAAGTCGAGCGGCAGGAGAGTGCTGCGAGCGCGCCCGAGTTCGACCAGCCCCACACCAGCCATGGCTATATCCCTTTGGGCATAGACCATTTCCTCAACCTGCTGATATCGCTCGATATGATGCTGGCGATGGATGAGGATTATGCGTCGCCGGACCAGCGCTATCGCCCTGTCTCTTTTCTGGAGGTCGGATGCGGACAGGGCCGGATCATGTACCTTGCGCAGCAGTCCAGACTGTTGAACTGCGCCAGCGTGGAGGGTTTTGATTTCAACCCCAAACTGGTGGCGCTCGGCCGCGCAGCGCTCGATCTGGGAGAGACAATCTTTGTCCAAGACGCGATGGCCTTCGACTACACAAACCATGACATCATCTACTCCTACCGTCCCTTCTTCGATGCGGACCTCCAGTCCCGCCTCGAGGCCCGCATCGCCCGCCAAATGAAGCCCGGCGCCTATCTGCTGGCACCTTCGGCCCAGGACCTGGACCGCCACCCGCAACTCACCCGAATGGTTGATGCCCTCCCCATATGGAAGAAGACCGGGTGACGACAAAGCCAACGAAAGGCGCATCGACAGGCTTGAGAAGTATGTGA
>CAYUSM010000026.1:0-22785 GCA_964447345.1 uncultured Sulfitobacter sp.
TGCGCCACCAGCAACACCGCGAAAAGCAGCACACCATTGACGAAGTAGAGCGTCGTCTTAGCCTCATCGGTCCGGATGTCCCAGCCCAGCAGGGTGCGCAAGTCGGTGATACCGTTGACCCCACCGGTATAGCCCTGCTGCCCGATGATCAGGATCGTAAGGATCGCTGCGAAAGCCTGCGTGATGATCGCGAAATAGACCCCGCCCACCCGCCGGGTGAACATCGCAAACCCGATTATGAAGGCGAAGACCACCGGCACCGCAACCACTGCCAACAGCGCAACAGGCAATGAATAGAAGGGCTGCCACCAGACTGGTAACTCCGTCAGCTGGTTCCAATCCATGAAGTCAGGAATACCCGGTGTCGACTGGATCGAGGTGTTCTCTGGCGTCGAGGCTTCCAGCTTGAGAAACATTGCCATGCAGTAGCCGCCAAGACCAAAAAACACGCCCTGGCCGAGGCTGAGGATGCCGCCAGCCCCCCAGCACAGCGACAGGCCAACCGCCACAAAGGCATAGGTGAGGTATTTGCCAAAAAGGTTCAGGCGGAAGCTGTCCAAGATCGCGGGCAGGAGCAGGAAGATCACCGCCGCAAGGATGGCAAAGCCGATCATCTCTTTGCGAGACATGAAGGAGGAAAGGGACATGATTGCGGCTCCTTACTTGCGCAATTTCAGGGCAAAGAGACCTTGCGGACGGATCATCAGGATGCCGACCACAACCAGCAGGGTCAGAACTTTCGCCATCGAGCCGGAGAGGAAGAACTCCATGATTGATTGCGCCTGGCTGATCGAGAAAGCGGAGGCGATGGTGCCCAGCAAGGAGGCTGCACCGCCGAAGACGACGACAAGGAACGTATCCACGATGTAAAGCTGTCCCGCTGTCGGCCCGGTCGAGCCGATCATCGTGAAGGCGGAGCCCGCCACCCCGGCAACGCCGCAGCCGATGCCAAAGGTCAGCCGGTCGGTCCATTCGGTATTTATGCCAACGGCACCAGCCATGACACGGTTCTGGTTGATGGCGCGGACTTGTCGGCCCCAGTTCGATTTGAACATCAAGATGTAGACGCCCAGCGAAATGCTCACCGCGAGGACCATGACGAAAATACCGTTGATCGGGACCTCGATCAGGTCGGTCAGCGGCAGTGAGCCCATCATCCAGTCCGGGATCGACACACCCACCTCCCGCGCGCCAAAGACGCTGCGGTAGATTTGTTGCAGGATCAGGCTCAGCCCCCAGGTCGCAAGCAACGTATCAAGCGGACGCTTGTACAGGTGGCGTATCATCCCCCATTCCACCAGCAGGCCCAATGCACCCGAGGCAAGAAAGGCAAATATCATCGCAATGAAAAAGTAGACGCCGTAGAGGCCCGGAACGTATGCCGAAAATAGGTTTGACATCAGGTAGGTGACATAGGCCCCGAGGATCATGAACTCGCCATGGGCCATGTTGATGACGCCCATCTGGCCAAAGATGATCGCAAGACCGAGGGCCATCAGGACAAAGACAGAAAATAGGATGAGTCCGGCAAAACCCTGCATGGCAAAAATGGCGCCCAACTCGGGCCACGAATAATCGGCGAACATAGGACCTCCGGCATCACGGAACATTCAGGGGGGAGAGGGTGGCCCGGTGAGGGAAGGAAACCGGGCCGGGCGCGCGTTACTGATAACCTTCAGGGAAGGGATCAGGCTCAACCAGCTCTGCGGTCTCAAATACCACTTCGTATTGGCCATCTGCCTGCGCCTTGCCGACACGGGTCTTTGACCAAAGGTGGTGGTTCTCGTGGACCTTCACATAGCCTTCGGGCGCAGTAGTCAGTTCAATGCCTGGGCTGGCCTCACGGACCTTGTCGATATCAAAGCTGCCTGCTTTCTCAACTGCCGCCTTCCAAAGCCACGGTCCCAGATAGGCCGCTTGTGTGACGTCACCCACAACGATGTCTTCGCCCCACATCTCTTTGAAAGCCTTGACGAAAGCGACGTTGTTTTCGTTCTCCAGCGACTGGAAGTACTTCATGCAAGCATAAGAACCTGCGATGTTCTCGCCACCGATCCCGCGAATTTCGTCTTCGGTCACGGAAATCGTCAGAACGATTGGCTTTTCCTTCGCTGGATCGATCCCTGCTGCAATCAATTGCTTGTAAAAGGCCACGTTCGAGCCGCCCACCACGATTGCATAGATAACGTCCGGCTTGCGCAGACGGATCTTGTTGATGACCGAATTGAACTGCGTGTGGCCCAGCGGGTAGTATTCCTCGCCCACGACCTTGCAGCCTTCCATGAAGTTCTCGATGTGTTTGCGCGCGATCTTGTTCGAAGTGCGCGGCCAGATGTAGTCGGAGCCCAGGAGATAGAAGCTTTTGGCTCCTTTGGTCTGATTGACCCAGTCAAGCCCCGCGATGATCTGCTGAGTTGCTTCCTGCCCAGTGTAGATCACGTTCGGGCTCTCTTCGAGGCCCTCATAGAAAGTTGGGTAATACAAGAACCCATTGTGCTGCTCAAAGACCGGGAGAACCGCCTTGCGGCTGGCTGAGGTCCAGCAACCCATGACGCTAGCGACCTTGTCGTTGACCAGCAGTTTGCGAGCCTTTTCAGCGAAGGTCGGCCAGTCGGAGGCGCCGTCTTCCTGAATGTATTCGATCTTGCGCCCTAGAATGCCGCCTTGTGCGTTGATCTGTTCAATCGCCAGCTTCTCAGCCTGAACTGATCCGGTTTCAGAAATGGCCATCGTCCCGGTGATCGAATGCAGGATACCGATGGTCACTGTGTCATCGGTAACTGCGAGACCCGTTTTATTGACCTCGGCCGTCGGGAAATCTGCCGCCAGCAGCCCTTTGGGCGTAAACAGCGATGCGGTCAGGGCTGCACTGCCCGCCAGCATCGCGCGGCGGCTCATGCCACCATTTACCTTTGTTGGATCGTTCTTTGACATATCGCCTCCTTGTCATTGTGCTGAACAATCGGGCGATTCCAGTTCACCCGGCTCAATCTCAGGATCACGGCGAATGCTGCGCTGCAGTATACGTTAAATGACGTATACCGCTGCGCGTTTTGCGCATTAGTGTTCTGCGGGGTTGAAGAACGGACGATGGGATGCCGAGCCGTACCAACGATGCGGCAAAGGCGTTTGTTCATCATTCGTTGATGAGGTGAACGATGACTGTTGCGCTGGGGGCTACACGAGAAAAACGGACCTACAACCGCTGGGTAGCCGACGAGACCATGGAAGACTTCGCCCTGCGGTATACGGCGCGCCGCGCGCGGCGCTGGAGCTATAGGCGCGTCGCGAACACGGCCATCGGCTCGATCTCCTTTCTGGCACTGGAGGCGATTGGCGCAGTCCTGACACTGACGTACGGCTTCGATATCGCGGTTGCGGCCATCATGATCGTGGGGGCCATCCTGTTTTTGACGGGCTTTCCCATTTCCTACTACGCGGCACGCTACGGGCTTGATATCGATCTGATGACACGGGGTGCGGGGTTTGGGTATCTCGGCTCGACGATCACGTCGCTGATCTATGCCTCTTTCACTTTCATCTTCTTCGCGTTGGAGGCAGCGATCCTTGCCCTTGCACTGGAGTTCTGTCTTGGGATGCCGCTGTTTCTGGGCTATCTGGTGAGTTCGCTGGTGGTGATCCCGCTGGTGATCAACGGTTTTTCTAAAATCTCAAGTTTTCAGACCGTCACGCAACCGCTCTGGGTGCTATTGCATGTCTTGCCCTTCGTCTTTCTGGCCTTCGTGGGCTATGACATTGACGCTTGGACGTCCTTCAGCGGACCCTCTGAGGCACCCGATGCCGCACGGCTGCTGATGTTCGGGGCAGCGACCGGCGTGGTTTTCTCGCTGGTGGCCCAGATCGGCGAGCAGGTGGATTTCTTGCGCTTCCTGCCAGAACCCCGGACAAAGGCTGACCGGCGCAAATGGTGGCTGTCGGTGATTGCGGCTGGTCCCGGCTGGTCGGTTCTGGGCGTACTCAAGATGCTGGCAGGCTCCTACCTTGTCACCCTTGCCATCCGCGAAGGCATCCCGCGCGACGCTGCGACGGATCCGACCCAGCTTTACTATGTGGCGTTCGGCCAGATCCTCGAGTCCCCGGCACTAGTGCTGGCGATCACCGGCGTCTTTGTCGTTTTGTCGCAAATGAAGATCAACGTGACCAACGCCTATGCTGGCTCCATCGCGTGGTCAAATTTCTTTTCGCGCCTGACGCAATCGCATCCCGGACGGGTAGTATGGCTGGTGTTCAATGTCGGCATCGCCCTCATGCTGATGGAACTGGGCGTTTTCACTGGGCTCGAGCATGTGCTGGGGGTCTATTCCCATGTAGCCGTGGCTTGGATTGGCGCGCTTGTGGCGGATCTGGTTGTCAACAAGTCAATCGGCCTGAGCCCCAAGGGGATCGAGTTCCGCCGCGCCTACCTTTATGACGTCAACCCTGTCGGGATTGGCGCGATGGGCCTTGCCTGCGTTCTGGCTTTTGCCTCGTATGCCGGCCTTTTCGGAGAGCTGATGCAGGCTTTTTCGGCCTTCGTGGCGCTGGTGTCTTCCTTTGTTCTGGCACCGATCATCGCTTGGGCCACGGGTGGTGCGTATTATCTGGCGCGCCAGCCAGATGACCTGCCGCAGCACATGCACACCTGCGGCGTCTGTGAATATCGCTTTGACGCCGAAGACATGGTCGCCTGCCCGTTTCATGGTGCACCCATCTGCTCGCTGTGCTGCACGCTGGAGACCGGTTGCCACGACACCTGCAAGCCCCATGGCACCGTTGATCACATGGCGCGGCGCTGGATATTCAACGTCTTCCCCAGCCATATCGCAACTGCAATGATGACACGGCTGGCGAAATTCATCGGCGTGACCACCATCCTGTCCCTGGTCTTCGGTTCGCTCCTGCTGGCGATCCGAGCCTTTTCGGGGGCGGTGAACTTCGATGGAATCCTTTGGGTAATCTTTGGCGCGATGATGATCGTAATCGGCATCACGGTCTGGATGTATCTGTTGGTCGGGGAAAGCCACCGTTCTGCCGTTGCTGAAGCCGAACGCCAAACTGAGCGGTTGCGCAAAGAGATCCGCGCGCATGAACGCACCGACCTTGCTCTTCAGGACGCCAAGAACAAGGCCGAGGCCGCGAACCTTGCCAAGACCCGTTACATGTCCGGGCTCAGCCACGAATTGCGTACGCCACTAAACGCGATCTACGGTTTTGCGCAGCTTCTGGAAAAAGAAGACGACCTTGAGCAATGGCGCCCCTCGCTGACCAGCATCCGCCGCTCAAGCGAACATCTGGCCGGACTGATCGACGGGCTGCTTGATATCGCGAGGATCGAGGCAGGTCGCATCGAGATCATGCGCGATCAGATCAACCTGAGGGTCCTGCTGGGGCAGATCGTGTCGATCTTCCGCGAAGACGCCCGCCGCAAGGGCATTGATTTCAACGTCGAAACCACGGGGCGTCTACCCAGCTTCGTGCGGTCCGATGAAAAGCGCCTGCGCCAAATCCTGATCAACGTGCTGTCAAACGCGTTACGCTACACCGATGCGGGATCGGTCACGCTCAGTTTTGCCTACCGCAGCGAAACCGCGATCATCCGAGTCACCGATACCGGCACTGGCATCGCGCCTGAACATCTCGACCGGATATGGCGCCCGTTTGAGCGGGGCGAGCGGCGCGATCAACAGGGCTCCGGGCTTGGGTTGACGATCACCAAACTGCTGGTCGAAATCCTGGGCGGCGAAATCGAGGTTGAGAGCGAGCCGGGCGTCGGCAGCACCTTTTCGATCCGTCTGATGCTCCCCTCAGTCACCCCCAGCGCATTTGATCCGCAAAGCCTTGATGCACAGGGCGTGCCACTGCCCGTGCTGGGCTATGAGGGGCCGCGCAGGACCGTGCTGGTGGTTGATGACGATCTGAATCACCTTGCCCTTGCAGAGAAATTTCTCAGCAAATGCGGCCTGATCGTGATTGTTGCACATTCTGTTGATATGGCCGAGGCGATGCTGGTTGATGCGCGCCCGGACATCATTCTGCTGGACATCGATATGCCGGGACGAGACGGATGGCATTTCGCCCGTACGCTGCGGGATGGTGAATATCCGACGACGCCCATCATCATGATTTCGGGCCATGCACATGAGGAAGGGCTGCACCGCAACGAGCTTGGGATACATGACGCCTTTTTCGCCAAGCCGTTCAACCTTGATGACCTGCTGGTCCAAATCGCCGAACTGCTTCGCGTAAAATTGGTCCCGCAAAGGGAAGACACCGGCACCGCGACCCGCGCGCTGACCCCGGAAGAACGGGCGCGTCTGATCGAGGCGGCAAGGATCGGCCATGCCAGCGGGTTCCGGTCCATCTTGCAGGAGTTTGAACGCGAGGGCGTGGGTGATCCGGATCTGCGCCGCAAAATGTCTCAGCGGCTTGAGCGGTATGATATGGAGGGGCTGGTCGGGCTTCTGGAGGTTGGTCATGAACCTGCTTGAACACGCCGACAAAAGCATCGCGCTGGTGGTCGATGACAACCCGGAATCGCTTGGTATGGTGGCTTCGGCGCTGGAGGCGCAGGGCATGACGGTCCTGGTGGCACGGGACGGTCGCGCGGCCATCAATCTCACCCGCCGTGTTCAGCCGGATGTGATCCTGATGGACGCGGTGATGCCCGATCTTGACGGGTTCGAGACCTGTCGCTTGCTCAAATCCGGTCCCAACCCGACCTTGGCCCCGATCATTTTCATGACGGGCCTCAAAGAACAGGAAAACGTCGTCAAAGGGCTCAAGGCCGGCGGAGTAGATTATATAACAAAGCCGGTGGAAATAGATGAAATGCTGGCGCGTCTGACCACGCATGTGGTGAATTCAAAGCTTCTTAAAAGCGCGCGACAAGCGATTGATGCCTTTGATCGCGCTGTTTTGGCCTTTGACGGAAACGGCAATCTCGCTTGGGGGTCAGAGAGGGGGAAAGCCGTTGTAAACGACGAACCGCTTGATCTGCAGGACCCGGCGTTCAGGGCATGGCTTATGTCCTGCGCCGGTCAGCCCGTTTCGGCCTGCGACCCTTTCACAGGAGGCACGGTGGATTTTCGCTACATCGGCGTTTCTATCGCGCAGGAGATTCTGGTGAAAGCCGTTTCGCAGCAGGGGATGAGCAACGAGGAAACCCTGCAGCAAGCTTTCAACCTGACCCAACGGGAGAGCGAAGTGCTCTACTGGTTGACTCTGGGCAAGACCAATCGGGACATCAGCACCATCCTGTCGTTGAGCGCGCGGACGGTGAACAAGCATCTCGAACAGATCTTTCAGAAAATGGGTGTAGACAACCGGACATCAGCCGCTGTCATGGCAGACAGAAAGATCAATGAGGCCAGATCATAAAAAGTGCTAAAAGAGATAGCTGCAATACAACGCGTGTTTCGAGGATAGCTCGCACAAGCTGTGCTCTGCTATCCTAGCACTTGGTGTCGGGTCACTTTCAGATCAAACAATTGTTCGCGTTTGTGCGGAGCAGTGCATTACCGGGCCTCAGCATCGAACGTCTGCGAAAGCGCATGAAGCTTCGCGCTCAACATGCATCATCCGCTCCGAGAACTGCAATGAGCCCCCTTTGATCAACGCAATGTCTGCGTCTGACTGCTTCTTTGAGACAGTTAGTCCGGTCAAGTGGAGCTTGGGCCCGTCCCGACCCGCGGAAGTACACGTGTTCCGTCCGACAATCCGATGCACAATACGATTTCGTCTGCGCGGGGTGCGTCGGGCACCCAGAGCGTCATCGTGTCGATATGGTCAAAGGACCACGCCTCATCCTTGTGACCCAATGGCAAGTCGACAGACCCGCCCAACGCCCCGACCTTGTGGTTGGAGGGCATAAGGGATTTGCCGCCGCCGACGGCTGCGCGCACCGGTTTGCCGAGCGCGGGGTGCAACAGGGCGGCTCCATGCTCCATCGCCCCCGAAGATCCAACAAGAGCCGCCTTTCCATAGCAGACGGCGGGCATGCCCAGCATGCTCACTAACTCCTGGGTCAGTGATACACCAAGTTTCGCGCCGACATCGAAAAGCGGCGACAGGTCTTCTTGATGGACGCCTGCGTAGGGGTTTTTGACAACTGCCATTGCAGCAACGCGCGTGATCTGATCGCACGCCTGCGCCATTTCATCTGCGGTGATGATTTCCTTGGTGAAAACCGTTTTCCGGATGTCCATCGTCACACTTTCCCTTCCTGACCGACCATAGGCGCACCCTTAAGAAACTGGAACGCGAAGCCTAGTGGCACCACTGCAAGGAACAGGATCATTGCAAGCAACAGGGGCCCCTCCGGATTGCCAGTTACGTCAAGGATCGCCCCGGCGACCGGCGGCGTGATCCACATGATGGCATAGTAAACGGTAAAGAACATCCCCATGCCAAAAGCCCTGACCTGAGGCCGCATGGCTTGTCCCGCCATTGCCATGATAACCCCAGCTGGCGCCATGCCGATCAGACCAAAAAGAATGCTCGCGGCAACACCGGTACCGGTTTGCCCGAGTAGAAAGAGTGCCGCGACGGCGCCCCCCATAGAAACAGCCAAGACCAAATTCCGCCCACCGAAGCGGTCCACGATTTGCCCGCATACCGCACCCGAGAAGATCATGATCCAACTGCCGATGCTGATGATGCCAGCGGCAGCGATTGCGGTGTGGCCGTGGGCCACAAGAACCTTTGGCGCGAATGCCAGATAGGTGACGTAAGCTGCGTTAAAGATGCCCCACGCCGCCGCCGCACAGAGCATCAAACGCCATTCCTGCCCCGTCAATGCAACCGGCGCACCGTTCGTCGCTCCCGGTAGATCATGCGGTGGACGGTAGATCAAAAAGACTCCGAGGGCCGCAATCAGGCAATATACTGCGGCAGTCTGAAACGGAACCTGCCAGCCATATGTTTGGGCCAGCCACGCATGCCCAACCTGACCCATAGCGATTCCGAACGGCCAGCTCATCACAAGGATGCTCATGGCTGTCGCGATCTCACGACCTTCAAACCAATCTGCGACCATTTTGGTGAAATAGAGCGTTGTGAAAATAAATCCGATCCCGGCAAAAATGCGACCCATCCCAATGGCCCAGCTTTCCGTCGCAAGCGACGATGCTGCTCCACCCAACGCCAATGCGCATAGACCCAACACCACCATGATGCGATCTGACACGTAACGTCCCCAATACCCGGCAGGGATAGCCAGGAATAAACCGGGTGCCATGAACAGCCCGATCAGAAAGCCAATATCTGCATAGCTCAGCCCAAAGGCGACGACGAGTTCTTCGCCAACGGACGCCACGGTTTGAAACTGAAATCCCAGTCCGACACGGGCCAGAAACAGCAAGCCAAGGATGCGCCAACGCATCAAGCCCAACCAAGTCCGCGCAGCGCGTGTACGTCGTTCCAGATTTTGGTCATACCGCTGATTTTGTCGCCGTCGAACTCCATGACGTAGGCATAGTCCGAAACAACAGTTTTACCCGTTGGTGCAATCGGTCCCCCGTCACCGGTTTGCGTCCCGTGGAACTGGGCGGCGGCAACAACTGTGCCGCGCGTCTCATCCATGGCAAAGGCTGTCAGCTCGTAATGGCCATCTGGCACGGGGGTCAGCAGACCCTTCATCCAGTCCGCGTAATCGGCAAGGGTTGTGATTTCGGCCAGCGCGTCAGCCTGACAGAAAAACGTAGCTGCCTCATGGCACCAGGACTTGCACCCTTCCCACCCTTTGCCGGTTTCGCAAGCATCGAAAAAGGCCATTGCGGTTTCATATTGGGTCATCGTGACGTTCTCCATCTGGATTTGATGGGAACAGCTTGGCGCAATGCCTGCGATGTCAGCTATCAGGCAGATGCTGTAAATTCGGCATCGGACATGCAGTATTCAAACTACATCATTTGCAGGATTGCCTGTTGAACGCGTTCTTACGAAACTCAGTTCAAGTTGTTCTTTTCGGAGTATTTTAGGTGTCCAGACAATCAGGTCTCAGCCAAAGGGAATTGCAGATCGCACAATCTTATGCCGGTGGTGAGACCTATCAGACCATCGCTGACATGCTTTGTATTGCGCCATCCACGGTGCGAACGCATCTGGCGACGATTTACCGTAAACTTGAAGTCTCCTCAAAACTGGAACTGGCAACCTTTCTGAGTGGCGACGGCCCCGAGCCCCGCAGCCAATCCGAGATGGCAGCCGTGGTGTCCGAATTGGCATTGAGCTTGGAAGAAGCCATCAGTCGCGAAAAGGCCCTCAGCGAAGTCTTGCGGATCATAAGCGCGTCTCGAGGTGATCTGGAAACAGTGATGCCATTGATCCTGACCTACGCGCTTGAACTTTGCGATGCAGAATTTGGCATTCTGTTCGAGTATCAGCAGGATGGCAGGTTTCTGGCCAATCACGCGGCGGGGATTCCAAAACCGTTTCGCGCGTGGCTGGACGCGCAAGGTGTCTTCGCTGTCAGCCCCGAGACGGGTCTCGGCCGCATGAATAGCCAGCGCGAGGTTATCAATATCATCGACGTCAAATCAGAGGCGATTTACCATACCGGCGATCCCTTGCGCTATGCCACAGCCGATCTTGGCGGGGCGCGGTCCTTTGTTGCAATACCTATGCTTGCTGGTGACAGTTTGGTTGGCGCATTCACAATCTATCGCCAAACCGTCCGACCATTTTCCAAAGATACCACGCGGCTTGCGCAGATGTTTGCGGCTCAAAGTGTGATCGCCCTAGAGAACGCGCGCATGATCAAAGCGATGCAGGGGACGCATCCGTGACCGAGAAGTTTGACGAGGCAAGCACGCTCAATGAACGGCCCACCTAACGTCCGACCCGGACAGAAAGACCCTCCATCGCCATGCTGGCCTTCGAAAATATGCCCGGCGATCCTGAGCAGGAATACTTTTCCGACGGGATCAGTGATGACATCATCACGGCTCTTTCACGTTCTCCCTGGTTGTTTATCATCGCAGGTAACACGACTTTTACGTACAAAGGCCGATCCGTTGATGTCCGGCGCATCGCCGAAGAACTTGGGGTCCGGTTTGTTCTTGAAGGTAATGTCAGACGGTCAGGCGACCGGGTTCGGGTGACAGCGCAGCTAATCGACGGAACAACCGGTGGGCATGTTTGGTCCGAACGCTACGATGGTCAGCTTAAGGACGTCTTTGATCTGCAAGATGAGATCACTCGTAATGTGGTGGCCTCCATCCAGACCACTGTTCACCTAAGTACCATCCAGGAACCCGTTGAAAGCGCCACACGCCCTGATCTGACGGTATGGGAACTGACAATGCGGTCTTGGCATCTGCTTTATGATTTCACACCAGAAAGCTATGCCAAAGCCAAGACGCTACTGGAACGGGCATCGGCGCGGCGGGTCACACTGTTGGACGACCGCAATGAATACGCGCTTTGGGCACTGGGGATTTCTTGCTGGGGACTGCTCAAGTACGACGAGCCCCTTGCGGCCTTTGAGCGGACTGTGTGGTGCCACTCCTGAGCGCAGAGGTGCAACCTGCGCTGCTAGGAAAGCGCCGCGCTCACAAACTCTGCCACCAGCCTAAGCCGCGCGCGTTCCTTGGTTGCGATCAGGTAAGTGTCTTGCATATCGGGCATTTCCCGGATTGGGATCTGCGACAGGTTCTCTTGGATCAGGCTGCTATTGCGCAGGAAGAGAGCGACCCCGATGCCTTGCAGGACAGCCTCGCACATCAGAGGGAAGGTCGTCATTGTCACGATCCGGTTCAACTCGATGCTGTGGTCCAAGCAGGCTTGCTCCAGCAAGCGCTGAGTTAAAGACCCCTTCTCTGGTACGATAAGTGTATCGTTGCGCAGGTCATCAAGCGAGACCTCGTCTCTTTCCGACAGCGGATGCTCTGCGGAGCAATAGAGCACATATCTGGAACGTTCGATGTGAATACGGTCCCAGCTCTCGTGCTCGGGCGCGTTGGTGATCAAGCCGACATCCGCCAGACGGCTTCGCAGCATCGCATTGGCTGTCGTCCAGTCGTGTAGGCCAAAGTCGATGTGAATGTCGGGAAAGCGCTCTCTGAACTGGCCAATGATCCTGAGTGCGGGCTGGGGTGCGTTCCCGATGACCTTGAGCCGCCCCTGCTGCATCGCATTGAACCCTTCGAGCCGCTCGGAAACTTCTGCGTTCAGCGCGACCATCCTGTCAGCCAGATCGTAGAATTGCTGTCCAGCCTGCGTCAGTTCCACCCCGTCACGCCCACGTAGCAGCAGAAGCGTGCCGACGCTTTTCTCAAGCTTGGCAATGTGTTGGGTGATCGTGGATTGCGTGACCTGCAGCCGAGCAGCAGCGGCCGAGAAGCTGCCTTCACGCACAACATAGGCAAATGCTTCGAACTGGTGGTGATTTGGACGCACCCGTAACTCCTTTTGCGGCGTCCATAGAACCCATCGGTTTCACTAATATGACGTCACAAAAGTTAAGTGGGCGACGCCTAGGGTTCTGCCAAGTTAAGGGGGAATCAGATGGCAAACCTGTCGATCTCGACGGTCACCAAGCGCTTCGGTAACACGCCTGTTCTCAAGGGCGTCACTCTGGATGTCGCGGATGGAGAGTTTGTGTCCCTGGTTGGGCCTTCCGGGTGCGGAAAGTCTACCTTGCTTCGAATTATTGCAGGCCTTGAAGCACCCTCAAGTGGCACAATCGCCCTGGACGGGAAGGATGTGACCGGCATCCGTGCCGCCGACCGTAACCTGTCCATGGTTTTCCAATCCTATGCACTTTATCCGCATTTGACAGTGGCAGAGAACATCGGCGTTCCGCTGCAGATGCGACAGATGACAGGCTTACAACGTCTACCCTTTCTGAGACGCATCTTGCCGGGTGCTGCTCAACAGAGGGCACAGGTCGCAAAGGCTGTGAGCAATGCCGCAGATATGCTCGAGATCGGGATGCTGCTGGATCGCAAGCCGGGACAGCTTTCCGGCGGACAGCGCCAGCGCGTGGCGCTTGGGCGAGCACTGGTCCGTGACCCCGCAGCCTTTCTGCTGGACGAGCCACTGTCGAACCTTGATGCCAAGCTTCGGGTTCAGACCCGGGCAGAGATCGCGGAACTGCATCGACGGCTGAATGCAACGTTTATCTACGTGACCCATGATCAGGTTGAAGCCATGACAATGTCTGACCGGATCGCGGTCATGATGGGCGGTGAAATCCTGCAATGTGGTGCTCCCGAGATCATATACGAAGACCCAGACGATGTTCGGGTGGCAGAGTTCATTGGATCGCCCAAGATCAACATTCTGCCTCTGGAACGGGTCGGCGCAGAATTGAGACTCTTTGACAAATCCATCAACTGGCGCGTGCCGCCAAATGGCCCTGCGGTCATGCAAATTGGTCTGCGCCCCGAATCCTTGCAGATCACCGATAATGAGCCGCTGCTGAAGGGGCGAGTGGTGCATTTCGAAAACCTCGGCTCTGAGATTTTTGCGCAGGTCCAATTGGATATTGAAGCCGTGCGTGTCACCCTTCGGGCAAGCCCGGCCGAACGGCAGCTGTTGGGTCTTGGTGCAGAGGTGGGCCTGCAATTTGATCCGGCAGCGGCGCTGGTTTTTGACAGCGATGGAAAGCGCCTGCGCGGGATCGAAGCCCGCTACGACCTCAAGACCGAGGTCGCCTGACGTGGCAATGCTAGAGACGTTGTCCATTAGCGCCAAGGCAAGACCGGAGCGTCAACAGGCCCGTACAGCTTGGGGACTCATAGTACCGGCACTTGCGTTGATGGTGTTGATCCTTCTGGTTCCAGTGGCCGTCGCGGGAGTGCTGTCATTCAGCAATTATTCTTTAGGCAACAGCGGCTTTGACTGGGTCGGTACACAGAACTATGAGCGTCTTTTCACCCGCTCGACCTACGAAAAGATGTTCGTTGCCACATTCACATATGTGGTGACGGTGGTACCTGTCTCGGTTGGCCTTGGCCTTGGGGCTGCACTGCTTGTGCACTCGCTGGGACGTCTCGGCGATCTTTACAAGACCATCTACTTTCTTCCGGTCATGGCGACATTGCTGGCCATGGCAATCGCATGGGAGTTCATGCTGCATCCCACAATTGGCATGGTTAACCGCACTCTTGCGATGGCCTGCGGCACGTGGCTTGAAGTGATCCCCTTCTTCGCCAGCGGCTGTGACGACGGGTTCCCCCTTTGGCTAGGGGATAAAGACTATGCCATCTGGGTGGTCTGCTTCATCGGCATCTGGCAGGGCTTTGGCTTTAATATGGTGCTTTATCTTGCTGGGCTGACATCGGTCCACCGGGAACTCTATCACGCAGCCGAGATGGACGGGGCCAGATCCGCTTGGGAGCGGTTTCGGCTTGTCACATGGCCTGCACTCGGCCCGACAACTGTCTTCGTCGTCACGATATCTTGCATCCGCGCCTTTCAGGTCTTTGACACCATCGAAGCCTTCTGGCCACAGGGCGGTGGACCAAACAAATCCGCCTACGTCATGATGTTCGCCATCTTTGAAAAAGGCGTCCAGCAGAACCTGATTGGCATCGGCTCTGCCATTACCATGCTCTTTCTGATTTTCGTGATGTTTCTGACCCTCATCCAGCGCTGGCTGGTCGAACGCAAGGTACACTACGGATGACCCGCGATTGGTGGAAACATCTTGTGCTGATCCTCGGGGCGATCGTCGTGCTCGCACCTTTCTACATGATGGTCAGCTACTCTTTTAAAAGTCCGGGGGAAATCGACCGTGGAGAAGGGGGGTTCTTTGGCCGACAAGAGATGATGGTGGATGAGCGCTGCGTGAAACTGCGTGATCCCAACCGGGACGAAGTCGCCGCCGCCGCTGACCGATTTCCTGGCCTTTCGGACAACGATATTCGCGCCGCCATTATTCGCGAAGCCGAAGCCGAATGCTCCATGAGACCTGTCGTCTTCAATTATTCGAAGGCTTTCATTGAGGCGCCGCTGCTCCGCTACCTGTTGAACGGGGTCATCGTCACGGTCTCGATCTTCCTCATCCAAGTGGTGGTCGCTTTGCCAGCTGCCTATGCACTGGCCAAGCTGAAGTTCTGGGGACGTGAAGCTGTATTCGGACTGGTTCTTTTCTGCCTGTTGATCCCGGTCCACGCCATTGCGCTGCCGCTTTACATCATGCTTGCCAAGGTGGGTCTGACCAACACTTATGCCGCGCTGATCGTGCCATGGACAATATCAGTCTTTGGTATCTTCCTAATGCGGCAGTTTTTCCTGACAGTTCCAGATGACCTCATCGACGCTGCGCGCATGGACGGGATGAGCGAGTTTGCCATTGTGTGGCGCGTCATGCTTCCGACGGCCATCCCGGCGCTGCTGGCTTTTGCGATCTTCAGCATTGTGGCCCACTGGAACGATTACTTCTGGCCCCGCATCGTCGTGACCGGCAGCCGTGATCTTTTTACCCCACCGCTTGGTCTGCGCGAGTTCAAAGGAGACGCCGACGGCTCCTTCTTTGGGCCGATGATGGCCACGGCCACCGTGATCGTCACACCCCTGATCGTCGCTTTCCTGATCGCGCAGCGCCGCTTTATCGAAGGGATCACACTGTCTGGAATGAAGTAGGGCGGACATATGCCCACCCTACCCATGAACCCTGAAAGGGGACAATCACCGGGACCTGTCAATCGCCAAACCTTCAGGTCCCAACAACTGGAGTAGATGTAATGAAACTGACTGCAACTGCAATGGCTTTGGCCATGACAGCCTCAGCTGTATTGGCCGAGGACATGGTGACAATCGAATTCGCCTATCCCTACAGCCACCTCTTTGACGTGACCTACGAGGCGATGATGCCCGGGTTCAAAGAAGCACATCCGAACATCGACGTGAAGTTCCGCGCGACCTACGAATCCTACGAAGACGGGACAAATACTGTCCTGCGTGAGGCTGTCGCCGGTAATCTGCCAGACGTCACAATGCAGGGTCTGAACCGCCAGCAGCCCTTGGTCGAAAAAGGTATTGCGCAATCGCTGGAGCCGTTCATCTCCAATGAAGCGGACTTTGAAAAGGACGGCTACCATGAGGCGATGTTGTCGCTTTCCACATTCGGTGGTGAAGTGCATGGCCTGCCGTTCTCAGTCTCACTTCCTGTGGGCTATTACAACTTGGACATCCTGCGCGCTGGCGGTATCGAAGACCTGCCCCAGACATGGGACGAGGTGATCGCCGCCTGCAAGACGATGAAGTCCAACGGCATCGACAACCCGATCTTCTGGGGGTGGAACATCACTGGCAACTGGTTCATGCAGGCGCTCCTGTGGAGCCAGGATAAGGCCATCGTTGACAACGGTCGGGTGACCCTGGACAGCCCCGAAGCACTGACCGCGCTCAAGCAGATGCAGGAAATTTTCACCGAGTGTGAGATGCAGAACCTAGAATGGAAGGCTGCGCTTGCATCCTTCTCTGCCGGTGAGATCGGGATGATGTTCTGGTCCACCTCTGCGCTCGGGGCGGTCGAGCGCTCACAGGGTGATTTTGAATTGGTGACCGGACCCTTCCCGGGTCTTGACGGCAAACCCATGGGCCTGCCTGCGGGCGGCAATGCTGCGATGCTGACGTCGACCTCTGACGATCCGAAGGTGCGCGAGGCCGCCTGGACTTGGCTGAAATACATCACCTCAGGCGAGGGTGCTGCTGAGGTGGCCAAGACCACCGGGTACATGCCACCCAACAAGGCCGCGAATGAGATCATCCTTGCAGATTTTTACGAGCAGAACCCCAACAAACAGACCGCCGTTGATCAGCTGCCTTTGCTGCGCGACTGGTTGGCTTACCCCGGTGACAATGGCCTTGCCATCACCCAGGTGATCTATGACGGGATTGAACGCATCGTGACCGGCGACGCCACCGACATGGAAGAGCTTCAGCAGGAAATGGTCGAAGAAGTGGCTGATCTGCTGCCCAACGGCTGAGTCCATTGCCGGTCGCCTCGCCGATGGGGCGGCCGGACCTTCTCATATGAAAGAATTAGGCGATGAAACTCGTCCACCTATCCGACATCCACCTCACCGTGCCTGGTGAAGAAATGGGCGGCCTTGACCCGCATGCCCGCTTTGCCAAGGCCCTTGGTCATATTGAGCAACACCACGCCGACGCGCACCGGGTTATCGTGACGGGCGATCTGACCCACTGGGGGGAGCCCGAAGCCTATGCGGCCCTGCGGGAGGCCTTGGGCAAGACGGACCTTACAGTGCGTTTGATGATCGGCAACCACGATGACCGGGCGACATTTTTGGACACTTTTGCCGATCATCCCCGCGATGTGAGTGGCTACATCAATCATAGCGAGGATATTGGCGACCTTCGGTTGATCTACCTCGACAGTTGCGGACCACGGACCCATGCCGGGCATTTCGGTTCCGACCGTTGTGCCTGGCTTGATGCGCAGCTAGCGGGCGCGACGCGTGCAAGGATTTTCATGCACCATAATCCGATGATCCTTGGCCTGCCAGCCGAAGACAAGATTGCCCTGATCCCAGAGGACCGCCCCGGCTTTGCTGACCTGATCGCCCGGTATCGAGACCGGATCGACTACCTCCACTTTGGCCATGTCCATGCGCCAATTCATGGCACTTACTGCGGCATCCCCTTTGCCAGCGTTCCGTCAACCGGCAACCAGTCCATTCCGGACCTAAAAGAGACCGAAATGCTAACCGGTGGCCCTCTGCCGCCCGCTTACTTCGTCCTGTTGATCGAGGGTGGTGCAACAACGATCCACCAAATCCCCTTCGCCTGGGATGGCCCGGTGCACCAAACCGGAACGGCCTGGGAGGACTGGGCCAAACCTGTCGCTGCCCAGTGATCGTAAACTCGATGAGACAAATCATCCATCACCAACCAAACTGGAGAAAACCCATGAAATTCAAATCCCTGATACTCGGCGTTGGCCTTGCCGCTGCCACGGCGGTCGCGGCGGCCGCCGAGACTTGGAAACTTGCAGTGACGGACGTCGAAGGCATGGAGCGTCTGCAGTTGGAATGGGGGCCGTTCAAGGAAGCGCTTGAAGTCGCTACCGGCGACACCTTCGAGTTCTTCGCTGTCAACTCCCGCACTGCTGCCGCTGAGGCACTCCGGGGCGAGACCGTCGACTTCGTCGTCTCCGGCCCAGCCGAATACGTTGTGATCAACAAGCTGACGAACGCCACACCGCTGATCGGTCTGGGCCGTCCGGACTACCACTGCGCTATCGTGGTGCGCGCGGACAGCGGCATTAACGTGCCGACCGATCTCAAGGGCAAGACCGTGGCATTCGGCGATATCGGCTCCACTTCCAACATGCTCTGCCCGATGCAGGTGCTGGCCGATCACAACGTGGACCCGGTGAACGACATTGAGAAGATCCACACTTCCCGAAACATCGCACATGAGGCACTCAAAAACGGCGATGTTGACGCTTTGGGTTCCAATGCTGGTTCTTGGATCAACGTGCGCAACAAGGAAACCGAGTTGCCTTACGGCTTCTTCAAAATGATCGCGCGGTCGGGTGATTTGCCCAACGACATGATCATGGTAGGCGCGCATGTGCCCAGCGAAGCTGCAGAGATGGTAAAGAACGCGATCCTTGAAAACAAAGAGCAGATCATTGCGGGCATCACCGCCCATGAGGAGAACGACAAATACGTCGGCATGGACCTCGTTGCGATTGAAGACAGCGCTTACGATTACGTCCGCTCTATGTATGCGAACGCGGGCTTCCCCCAGTTTGACAACTTCATCGGTGACTGATCTCGATGTAAGGAACCGGGTTGCGCCTGCCGCGCAGCCTGTGGTGACCGGGACAGACTATGTCCCGGTCCCGCCCGTCGATATCGAGGCGCAAGGGCTTGCCAAGTGTTTTGGTGAAACGCCCATTTTTTCAGATGTCAGTTTTCGACTGGCACGCGGTGAAGCGGTTGCCCTTGTTGGGGCAAACGGTACAGGAAAATCGACGCTGCTGCGGTGTCTGATGGGACTGATCCCCGCGTCCGAAGGACAGGTGACGTTGCTTGGGCAAAAGACAGGTCAAGCGTCCATTTCTGAACTGCGCGCGTTGAGGTCGCTCGTGGGACTGGTCTCGCAAAAGCATAATCTGGTGCCGCGCCTGTCGGTGCTTTCAAACGTGGTGCATGGCCTTTTGGGCCGGCATCCCGGCGTGCGCCATTGGAGCCACACCTTCGCGCCTCAAGTTTCCCGCATCGCCGCGATGGAGGCGTTGGAGCGTGTCGGGCTGGCGCACTTGTGGCAACGCCGTGCGGATCGCCTATCTGGCGGGCAATCGCAACGAGTGGCGATTGCGCGTGCCATTGTGGGGTCGCCAAAGGTGCTTTTCGCCGATGAACCTTGCGCTTCGCTTGACCCTTCCGCAGGTGAAGACGTGATGGACCTTTTCTTTCAGCTGGTGCGGGATGAAGGCGTCACGGTAGTCTTTACTTCGCATAACGTCGACCACGCGCTGCGCTATGGGGACAGGGTCCTTGGTCTGGCGCGAGGGCGGATGCGGCTCGATGCCACCGCCGCCTCCCTGCAATCGCAGGACCTAAGAGGGCTTTATGACTGATCTATCTGCGGCCCGTCTGGAACGGCCCTCAGCCGTCGCTTTCCTCGGCTACGCCTTCGGCCTTGTGATAATCTTCTGGTGCTTTGCCGGGGCAGGGTTCTCGCTAGAGAAAGTCGCGAGCGCCCCGCCGAGGTTTGCCGATTTCGCTGTGCGGGCCTTCCCGCCGAACCTTGAGCCAGACGTTCTGGCCCGCCTTAGCTGGAAGATGGTCGAGACCATGCAAATCGCCGTCGCCGGTGCGGTAGTCGGCGTTCTACTGTCGGTCCCGATTGCCTTGCTGGCCGCGCGAAACCTTATCGTCGGTCCGTGGATCAACCAGATCGTACGCACCCTACTGGGATTTATCCGCGCCGTGCCGGATATCGCCTGGGCGCTGGTATTTGTCGTAGCCGTCGGGCTGGGGCCGTTCGCGGGCATGCTGGCCATTGTGGTCGATACCATTGGGTTTTGCGGCCGGTTCTTCGCTGACGATATGGAGGCGACGGACAAAGGCCCTGCTGAAAACCTTGCAGCGACGGGCGCACGCAAAATCGATGTGGTGGCATGTGCGACGATACCCGGCGCGATGCCCGCCTTCATCTCCACCTCGCTATTCGCGCTGGAGAAAGCGGTACGGTCTTCCACGATCCTCGGGCTGGTCGGGGCAGGGGGGATTGGCATCGAACTGAAAGTGGGGTTCGACCTGTTCGACTATCCCACGGCCATGACAGTGATCGGGATGATCGCGGTTGTCGTGATCGGGATCGAAGCGCTCAGCGGATGGGCGCGCACCAGAATTATCGGAGAACAGCTGTGAAGTCAGATACAGCGGACGCTCATTGGAACAACCAATGGGCCGAGATCGAACCGGACAGCAAATGGTTGAAGCCAGAGCCGGACGTCAAGGCGTGGGCGGCAGGCTTGGCGCCGGGTGCACGCATCCTCGACCTTGGGGCAGGGGTAGGTCGCCATGCCCTCTGGCTTGCGAAACAGGGCTTTGACGTCACCGCATTGGACGCCGCCCCTGAAGGGCTGGTGGAAATCAACAAGGTAGGTGGGGTGGAGACCGTTCTGGCCCGCATGGATGACTTACCTTTCGGGGATCAAAGCTTTGACCACGTGCTGAGCTGGAACGTGATCTATCACGGCGATGAAGACGTCTTGTTGCACACGATTTCCGAGATTTTCCGGGTGTTGAGACCGGGGGGCAGCTATTTGGGCACGATGTTGTCCAAACGCCGCCTGCCGCATGAGCAGGCCAAGTATTCTGGGAAAGAGATCAGCCGCAACGCCTGGGTCTTTGACGCGCCCGGTACGGACAAGGTACATCCACACTACTTTTGCACCGCTGCTGAACTTCTCGCCTTGTTTTCAGGCTTTGAGTGCCTGAGGCTGGAGGACAGGGAGCATGATAAACCTGGTTCCTGGCATTGGCATCTCACGATGGAACGGCTTTGATGATCACTTTCGAAGGCGCGCAGGTCTTTCTACCCGACGAGATCGCCGAGACCACAGTGACAGTATCCAACGGCCGCATAGCCGAGATAGGCGGACCGTATCAGGGTGAGGTGATAAATGCACAAGGGCTGATCCTCGCACCGGCGCTGATTGATGTGCATGGGGACGCCTTTGAACGCCAACTCATGCCACGCCCAGGTGTCTATTTTCCGACTGACACCGCGTTGATCGATACAGACCGGCAATTGGCCGCAAACGGGATCGCCACCGCATATCACGCGATCACACTTGGCTGGGAGCCGGGTCTGCGTGACGTGGCCAGAGGGCGAGGTTTGATGCAGGCAATGCGGGACCTCGCGGGGCGTCTGACGGTCGAGAACCGGGTGCAGCTGCGGTGGGAGACATTTGCATTCGAGGCGCTTGAGATAATCGAATGGGCACTGGCCGGTCCCCTCCTGCCGTCTTTGGCTTTTAATGATCACACCTCAATGACAATGCGGGCTTACGACGTTCCCATTCAAGATCGCGCCTTCGAATTATCGCCCGACTTCGCCATTGCGTCGCTTGACGATGACAGAATGAAGGCACGTACCGAGTCCAAAGCTCGCCGTGCGGGACTGAACGAAGAAGACTACATAGCGCTCCTAGCAAAGGTCTGGGATCGACGCTGCGACGTCCCGGAAACCATCGGGAGAGTTGCGGAAATGGGCCGCAAGGCGGGTGCGCCGATGCTCAGCCACGACGACACCAGGGCCGAGACACGGGCATACTTCCGCGATCTGGGGGCAAGCGTTGCTGAATTCCCAATGGTCCTAGAAGCCGCGAAAGAAGCCCGGGACGCCGGTGATCCAATCATCTTTGGCGCACCCAACGCCGCCCGCGGCGGCAGCCATATCGGATCTTTGGCGGCGGCCGACATGGTTGAGAGCGGGTTTTGCGATGTGCTGGCCTCGGACTACTTCTACCCGTCCATGCTGGCAGCGATCCACCGGCTGGATGTCGAACGTCGGGCCGATCGATTGAAGCTTTGGTCCCTTGTCTCCGCTGGACCCGCAAAGGCAATGCAGCTGTACGACCGGGGGGCAATCGCGCCTGGCCAGCGGGCTGATTTGGTGTTGCTCGATTGGCCCGCGGACGCCGCCCCGTCAGTTCTCGGAACATGGGTGGCAGGACGCTGTGCATATCGGGGACAGCCGAATGGATGAGGTGAAGTCGGTCACGCAGGTCAGAGCCTTGATGAACGCAAGATACCGTCCCGCAATCAAGACAAGATGGGCAGCCGCCAGTGCAGCCCAATAACGGTCACGATGTTCACAAGATCATCTGATGCAACGCAAACCTGCGTTCAGACAGCTAGGGCAGAAAGTCAATTTCCTGCCGCTGACCGGCGTCCGATTCTGTCGCTAGAGGCTCAAACAGAGACGTTGCCTCTTCTTTAAGACAAGCCGTAGTTGTTTTTGCTGAAGATCCGAGCGCTCCAGAATAATAAGGTTCCACAGAGAGTTAGGTCGAAGAGCCCCACGCCATCGACCTTGTATCCGACCAAATCTGTTGCAACACCGGATGGCGACCTTGCTTTACTATTGACAGACGGTGGTGAACCAAATCAGCATTGGTTCAAACCAAAGTCATATTGATGCGAGACCAATGCTGAACACCCGAGAAATCGATCCGGTGGAGCCGGCGGAAGATGCGCGAGTGATGGAAGCGATACGCCACATCATACGCGACGACCTGCTGCCGTCAGATGGCAGGCTGCCGACAGAACGCAATCTTGCCGCCGAGCT
>CAYUSM010000027.1:0-8626 GCA_964447345.1 uncultured Sulfitobacter sp.
CAGCGCATCGTGATCGCCATGGCGCTGATGTCGGAGCCCTCGCTGCTAATCCTGGACGAGCCGACAACCGCGCTTGATGTGACGGTTGAGGCGGCTGTGGTGGAACTGGTGAAGGATCTGGGCAAGAAATACGGCACCTCAATGCTGTTCATCAGCCACAACCTTGGTCTGGTGCTGGAGACCTGCGACCGGATCTGCGTGATGTATTCGGGCGAGGCGGTGGAGCGTGGCTCCATCGAGGATGTATTCGACGAGATGCAGCACCCCTATACGCAGGCGCTCTTCCGTTCCATCCCCCTGCCGGGGGCCGATAAGAACGCGCGGCCGCTGATCGCCATTCCGGGGAACTTCCCCCTGCCCCACGAACGTCCCGCCGGCTGCAACTTTGGCCCGCGTTGTGACTATTTCGAGCCGGGCCGCTGTGATCTGACCGATATCTCCATGTCGCCCGTTCCGGGCAACGACCGCCACCACACCCGTTGTCTGCGGTTTCAGGAGATTGACTGGAACGCGCCACTGGAACTTGCCGAGGTCAAGACAAAAGGCGAGATCGGGGATGTTGTCCTCAAGATGGACAAGCTCAAGAAGTACTACCAGGTGGCAGCCAATGCGATGTTCGGCGGCGGTGACACCAAGGTGGTCAAGGCGAATGAGGAACTCAGCTTTGAAGCGCGGGAATCCGAGACTCTGGCCATTGTGGGCGAATCCGGTTGCGGCAAATCCACCTTCGCCAAGGTCCTGATGGGGCTGGAGACGGCAACCGAAGGACATATCCTGCTCGACAATCAGGACATCGGCGGCGTGCCGATTGAGGAGCGTTCAACCAAGAACGTCGCAGACGTGCAGATGGTCTTCCAGAACCCGTTCGATACGCTCAATCCATCAATGACAGTGGGCCGCCAGATTGTGCGCGCGCTGGAGATTTTCAAGATCGGGAAGAACGAGAAAGAACGCTGGCAGCGCATGCTGGAACTGCTTGATCTGGTGAAACTGCCCCGAGAATTCGCCAACCGGATGCCGCGGCAATTGTCAGGCGGCCAAAAGCAGCGCGTGGGCATTGCGCGGGCTTTTGCGGGGGACGCGCGGATCGTTGTGGCGGATGAACCTGTCTCGGCACTTGATGTGTCGGTGCAGGCTGCGGTCACGGACCTGCTGATGGAGATTCAGCGCGAGCAGAAGACGACGCTGCTTTTCATCTCGCACGACTTGTCCATCGTGCGCTATCTCAGCGACCGGGTCATGGTCATGTACCTGGGTCATGTGGTGGAACTCGGCAATACCGATCAGGTCTTCTCGCCCCCGTATCACCCCTATACCGAAGCGCTGCTGTCTGCTGTGCCCATTGCGGACACCTCGGTAAAGAAAAAGCACATCGTGCTTGAGGGCGATATTCCATCCGCGATGAACCCGCCCACAGGATGCCCTTTCCAGACACGTTGTCGCTGGAAGTCCGAAGTGCCGGGGGGGCTGTGTGAGAAAGAAGTGCCGCCCATGCGGACGATGGCCGCCGGGCATCAGGTGAAGTGCCACCTCTCGGACGAGAAACTGGCCGAGATGGAACCCGTGATCGAAGTGGGTGTCGCAGCGGAGTAGTCTCCAAAACGAGATAGGCGCGACCCTTTTTCGGGCCGCGCCGTATGTCACCGCAAAGACGCAGTTCGTTAGTTGCTGATTGGTGCGCCTTCTGCGTTCACCGTGCCAATGCGCTCGGCGACTTTCAGGGCAAAGCCATCGACCATCGCCTGGTAAAAGTCGTCAAGGGATGGTGGCACGGCGTCATAGCCTGCTGGCACCAGCGTTTCGTCCATCACCGCGGTGATGTTCACCGGAAAGCTTTGACCGCCTTCGCCGGTGTTGGTCTGGAATGACACCACGCCCTCAAGCTCGTTGAATTCCGTGGAGTCGGGCAGCATCGTGTCGCCATTCAACGCAATCTTGCGAATGTCGATGCGAACAGTCGGGTCTGCCGCATTGTCGCTGAGCGGGACAAGCTCGGCCAGCGCCAACTGTACGTCACTTGTGATATCGGGGAACATCTCGGCTGCATTTGTGTCCTGTGCCGCATCATAGGATGCCGAAACGTTGATCTCGGATATCTCGGGCACTTCCTTGGCAAATGTTGCAGATGTCAGGGCCAGCACGCTGACAGCGGCTGCGAGTGTGAGGTTTTTGGTCTGTGTGAACATTTTATGCTCCATCTTTGGTCGTCCTGGCGACAGATCATCCGTCGTCGTTGGATCATCTGGACAACACCAGGGGAGCTGAGTCTGTTCCAATTGCACGCAGGCAGACACAAAGATATCCGGCGGAAAATCGCCGCCTGAGGGAAAGTCTATTTTTTTCTTAAGGACTTACTGCCCGCCGATAATCCGAACATAGTTCCGCGTCTCCTTGAAAGGAGGCACACCACCGTGCTTTTTCACCGCGCCAGGCCCGGCGTTGTAAGCGGCAAGCGCCAGCCGCCAGGTCCCGAATGTCCGGTACTGTTGTTTGAGATAGCGCGCACCGCCTTCGAGGTTTTGCGCAGGATCGGTCGGGTCAACCCGCAAGAGCCGCGCAGTGTCAGGCATCAACTGCGCCAGACCAATGGCACCGGCGTGCGAGACCGCAGCGGGATTCCAGCCGCTTTCCTGCTGCACAAGACGCAGGAACAGATCGACCGGCACGCCATGGCGGGCCGCCGCCTGCTTGGCCATATCCAGGAACTGACCACGGTATTTGCCACGGTACTTTGGCGTAGCCCATTTGGTCGGCGTCACCACCTTCGGTGGCTGCAAACGCACCGAGGCAGAATACTGTTTGGAAGCACGGTTATCGAGAAGCTTGGCCTGGCTTTTGAAGATCGCTTTGCGGTTCTTTGTGGACAGAACATCCGCTGAAGCGGCACCGCCCAAGACCATCATTGCGACGGCGGCCCATCCGGCCAACACACCCGTTTTCAGCATCGCCTGACGCCCTCGCCCGTTCCAGTGCGGATGTTATATCAGAGTTTACCTGTCGGACCAGTCTTTAGATTGAACCGGAGTGACAGCCAATCCAATGGAAAGGACTTCTTAACCATGGTGGCTGCAATGTCGTGCCGATATAACAGGTCGAACGACATTTGCGCCGGATTCGGCGCAGCCTAACGCATGACGGGGGAAGACATGGCTGGCTCGGTAAACAAAGTAATTTTGATCGGCAATCTGGGGCGCGACCCCGAAGTCCGTTCGTTTCAGAATGGCGGCAAGGTCTGCAACCTGCGCATCGCGACATCTGAGAACTGGAAAGACCGCAACACGGGCGAGCGGCGCGAGAAGACAGAGTGGCACACGGTTGCGATCTTCAACGAAAACCTTGTCCGCCTTGCCGAGCAGTACCTGCGCAAAGGCTCAAAGGTCTACATCGAAGGACAGCTGGAAACCCGCAAATGGCAGGACCAGTCCGGTCAGGACCGCTATTCAACTGAAGTTGTGCTGCGTCCCTACCGCGGTGAGATGACCTTCCTTGACGGTCGTGATGGTGGCGGCGGAGGGGGCGGTGGCTACGGCGGCGGCTCTTCCGGCGGTGATTATGGCGGCGGCGGGTATGACAGCGGCTCTGGCGGTGGCGACTATGGTGGCGGTTCCGGCGGCGGCGGGTCTTCGCGCGATCTGGATGACGAAATCCCGTTCTGATGTCTGGTGGGATCACTGTGCGGGCCCTCACAAGGGATGACGCGGCACAGGCACTGGTCCTTTACAATGAGCTCACTGCAGGGCCGCCGGCACATGATCCGGCGGCCTTTGCTGTTGTACTCGATCACCCCGGCACCGCAGTCTTTGGCGTGTTCGATCAGGAAACCCTTGCATCAATGGTGACCCTGCATCTGCTGCCCAACGTGCTTTGGAACGCGCGTCCTTACGGGCTGATCGAAAACGTGGTCACCCGAGCGGAATTGCAGGGTCGTGGCCACGGACGGCGCGCGATGCAGGCAGCTATCGATGCAGCCTGGGCCGCGGATGCCTACAAGATCATGCTCATGACAGGTCAGGGCCGTGGCGCGACGGGATTCTATGAGGCGCTGGGATTTACCTCAAAAGACAAGTTCGCGATGGTGATGCGCCGGGCCTGAGGACCTACCGCGCAGCCAGAGCGTCTTGCAAGACCGAGAGCACGGTGTCTTTGGGAACGTCTGACGTGACAAAGGCCTGCCCGATGCCGCGCGCAAGGATAAAGCGTAGCTGCCCGTCCACGACCTTCTTGTCCTGACCCATCAAGTCAAGCAATGTCTCGGCAGAAGGCAGATCGCCATCGATATCGGCAAGGTCGGTTTTCATCCCCATGTCCCGCAGATGCGCGCGCACGCGGCTTGGGTCTTCCTGCGCGCACAGGCCAAGCCGTGCAGACAGCTCAAAAGCCAAGGCGCAGCCAATGGCCACACCTTCGCCATGCAGCAGCCGATCAGAGTAGCCCGTTGCTGTTTCCAGCGCATGACAGAATGTGTGGCCAAGGTTCAGCAAGGCCCGGTCGCCCTGCTCCGTTTCGTCACGCATGACAATCTCGGCCTTCATCTCGACCGACCTGCGCACGGCTGCGATGCGCGCCTCGGCGTTTCCTGCCGCAAGCGCTGGCCCTTGTGCTTCTAGCCAGTCAAAGAAATCCGCATCACCCAAAAGCCCGTACTTCACCACCTCGCCATAACCCGCCAGAAAGTCTCGCGCCGTCAGCGTGCCCAGAACGTTGATGTCAGCCAGGACAAGTGACGGCTGATGAAACGCACCGATGAGGTTCTTGCCCTGCCGCGCATTGATGCCGGTCTTGCCCCCGACGGAGCTGTCTACCTGAGCCAGCAAGGACGTCGGGATTTGCACAAACCGCACCCCACGCCGCAGCACGGCGGCGGCAAAACCAACCAGATCGCCAATAACGCCGCCGCCAAAGGCCACCACCACGTCGCGCCGTTCAACTTGCTGGTCCAGCAGCCAGTCAACGCAGCGCTCAAGATTTTCCCAGCTCTTTGTCGCCTCTCCGGGCGGCAGGCTGAGCGCCTCCATCGAAATTCCAGAGCCTGCCAAACCAGTCCGTAGGCCATCGAGGTGGAGGGCACCCACGGTCTCGTCAGTAATCACCGCGACGCGGGGCCGGGCCAGAAGAGGCGCGATATGCGCGCCCGCATTGGGCAAAAGCTCGGGTCCGATCAACACATCATATGCGCGACCCGGCAGATCGACATGCACCTTTTCAACCATCGGGCTGCTCCAGAACGTCCTTGCGTGTGAGGAGTGTTGTGATGACCCGGCCCGCCATGCTGTCGATCGACAGGTTTGGCTCACAGGCCACCGACAGGTCCGCCTCTTCATAAAGCGGTTTGCGGGTGTGATAGAGCGCAGTGAGCGTCGCTTTGGGATCAGCCGTGCGCAACAGAGGGCGCGTGTCCTTGTGCTTCACACGGTTCCACAGCAGTTCGATGTCCGCGTTCAGCCAGACCGATACGCCTCTCTCGGAAATCATCCGGCGATTGCCTTCCGCCAGAAATGCCCCCCCGCCGGTCGACAGGATGCCTTTTGTGCCGTCCAGCAGCCGCGCGATGACCTCGCTTTCGCGGCGGCGAAAGAACGCTTCGCCATCGCGTTCGAAGATTTCCGGCACACTCAGATTGGCCGCCGTTTCGATCTCTGCATCACTGTCCAGAAACGGCACCCCCAGTTTGGCGGCCACGGCCCGGCCCACGGCGGTCTTGCCAGCACCCATCATGCCCACCATCACGACGGTCTTTTTCAACCGGTACGTTCGGGCTGACGCGTGGTCATCGGCCATGGTTTGCTCAATTCCATTCATTTTTCCCTGAATGACGTGATCTTGCCTAAAAGGCCATATATAGATTGCACAACAAACCACATAATAAAACTGGCAGAGCACATGGGTAGATTGATCAAGTTGCTGATTTTCCTCATTATCGTGGGGCTCATCGCGCTTGTAGGATATGCCTATATCGGCCCGTTTTTCGGCGCAGAGTTTGCTCCCGCACAGGTTGAAACACGCCAACCCATCACCTTGGGAGCTGACTGATGGCGCTGATGCCAAGGCGACTGACGCAAAGTCTTCGCGCGGCAGTGCTTGCGGGGGTGCTCGCCCCCCTGTCCGCACAAGCTGAAACTCAGGCACCGTTGTCGGTGATCGATTGGCTTGGGGAACAGGCAAACACATCAGGGGCCCTCCCCGCAGCCATTACAAATCCTCAGGAGCCGCCTGTGGCCAAGACCGCCCTTGCCCCCGATGTCAGTGTGCAAACGCTGGCTGAAGGCGGACCAAGGCAGATCGGACTGGTGCCAACCCGTGTCACCGGACTGCCTGCCGACATCTGGGCTGGCAGTGACCCTGAGATGCTCAGGGCGATTATCGCCAAGATGCCCGATCTGCACCTGCCTGCGGCGCAGTCCCTTCTTTATACAGTGCTGCTGGCGGAGGCTGGCGCCCCTGGCGGACGCCCCTCCGCTGGTGATGCGCTGGCGCTGGCCCGTGTGGAGCAGTTGGTCACGCGTGGCGCTCTGGACCCGGCCCTGTCGCTGATCGAACAAGCAGGTGTAAGCACCTCTACTGCGCATTTCGATTTGTGGATGCGGATCAGCTTGCTGACGGGAACCGAGGATCGCGCCTGCGCGGTCTTGCGCGCCTCCCCCTTCCTGACACGTGATTATGCCACCCGCATCTTTTGCGATGCTCGCGCACGCAAGTGGGAAGATGCGGCCTTGACCTTCGGCTCCGCGCAGGCGCTCAAACTGCTGCCGGAGCAGAAACTCGACCTGCTGGCCCGCTTTCTGGACCCCGAAGCATTCGAGGGCGAACCGCAATTGCTCACCCCGCGTGAGATGGACCCGCTCAGCTTCAGACTTTACGAGACCATTGGCGAGCCCGTATCGACACGCAACCTGCCGCGCCCCTACGCCGTTGCCGACCTGCGCGACCTTGCCGGATGGAAAGCGCAGATTGAAGCGGCCGAACGGCTCACACGGGCCGGTGCCCTACCGGAAAACCGGCTCTTGGGGCTTTATACACAACGCAAAGCAGCGGCATCTGGTGGCGTCTGGGACCGGGTATCAGCTTTGCAGCGATTTGAAACAGCCTTGCGTTCGGGCAGCACGGAGGCCGTGACCAAAACCCTGCCCACCGTCTGGCAGGCGATGCAGGAGGCTGAGCTTGAAGTGGCCTTTGCCGGTCTCTTCGCCGAGAAGGTCTCTGCCCTCGACCTTGACGGCCGCGCGGGCCAGATTGCAGCGGAAATCGCTCTGCTTTCGCCAGCCTATGAGGCAGCGGCGACAAACGCACAGGCTGATGCACTGGCAAGCCGCATTGCGCTGGGCGAGACACCCGCGCGCCGTCCGACCGATATCGAGGAGGCAGCCGTTTATGACGCCTTCAAGGACGCCGCCCCACGTGCGGACCTTGTCGCCATGGTGCAGCAAAGTCGGCTCGGCGAAGCCATTCTGCACGTGGTGAAATTGCTGCACGAAGGTGAGCGTGGCAACGCCCGCGCGCTGACGGATGCACTGGCGACACTGCGTGCAATCGGACTTGAAGACACCGCACGCCGGGCGGCGTTGCAAGTTCTGTTGCTGGATCGCTAGACCATGCAGTCAGACACCTTTCACTGGATTTCAACCTTTATCGAAGCGCAGGCCGCGGAACTTGGTGCTGCCACCAACACGCAACTGGCTTACGGGCGTGACCTGAAAGACTTCGACGCCTTTCTCGCGGGCAAGAGCCGGAATTTCCTGACCGCTGCCCGAGAGGACGTTGAAGCCTATCTGATGCATTGCGATGCGCAGGGTCTGGCAAAGTCAACGCGGGCGCGGCGCCTGTCCGCCATCAAGCAGCTTTACCGATTTGCCTTCGAAGAAGGCTTGCGGGAAGACAACCCAGCGATCCAGATATCCGGGCCCGGCCAAGATAAACGGCTGCCGAAAATCCTCAGCGAAGAAGAAGTCGACCGACTGCTGGACGCCGCCCGCAATTCGGGCCGCAACGACAACGACCGGCTGCGGAATATCTGCTTGATGGAACTCCTTTACGCCACGGGCATGCGGGTAAGCGAACTGGTGGGACTGCCCATCGCCGCAACCCGGGGGGACCCCCGCCTGTTGCTGATCATGGGGAAAGGCGGGAAAGAACGGATGGTTCCCCTGTCCCCACCGGCGCGGGTGGCGCTGTCAGAATGGCTCAGGCAGCGCGACAAACAAGATGAGGCTGACCGTGCCGCCAAAAAGCCGGTGTCCCGGTTCCTCTTTCCGTCACGCGGCAAGTCTGGGCATCTGACCCGCCATCGCTTCTATCTGTTGATCAAGGAATTCGCGGTGGCAGCGGGTGTAGAGCCGTCCAAGGTCACACCCCATACCCTGAGACACGCCTTTGCGACGCATCTTCTGGCAAACGGGGCTGATCTGCGTGCGATCCAGACCATGCTGGGTCATGCGGATGTGGCAACCACGGAAATCTACACGCATGTGCTGGAAGAACGCCTGTCCGAACTGGTTCTGGAGCGTCATCCGCTGGCCAAGGACGGCACCCGCAAGTCGGATGGCAAGACATCTTCTGACGGCCAGTAGCCGCTGAGCAGGCCCCTTCGGTATCCCTCGGGCAGGCCCGCCGCCTGCATGTCTCGCGCCGC
>CAYUSM010000027.1:8726-22376 GCA_964447345.1 uncultured Sulfitobacter sp.
AAATGGCATAGCGGGTTTGCTGGCGTCCGTCGTGCGGTGGCATGCCAATCACGCCGGCGTTGATCCATTGTCCCTTCGGGCGCGTCTTGAGGAACGGGATGCCGCAATGGCCTGCGATAACGTGCTGAACCGGACCAATCTCGGCCTCGACAGCCGCCCATTCTGCATCGAAAACGGCGCTGTCACTGCTGGACCAAATGAAGCGCGCGATGTCCGTGACCCCACCGTGGATCACCGCGTACCGCGCGCCCTGATGCATAAAGCTGAGGATGTCCGGCAAACCAGCCATCCATGCCTTGTCTTCTGCACTCAGCACTCGACTGGCATAGTTAAACCAGCTCGCACTCAAAAGATCGCAAGCCGACCCTTCTTCAAACCCGCAACCGCAATCCTCAGCCCCCTGCCCCAACTGAACCTCGCAGTTGCCTGCGACCACGGGGCAACCCAGTGCACGGACACGGGCCGTGGTCGTGGCGGGCGCACCGCAATAGGCGACCACATCACCGGTACAGATCATCTGCGACGGCGGGATCCCGCAGGCTGTCGCGACATCGACCAAAGCCTCTAGCGCCTGGGCATTGGAATAGGGCCCGCCAAAGATCAGCAGCGGCCCGTCCAATCGCCCAAGATCGCGATGCTTCATCCCTATCATCCGGCCCTTGCCCTTGAATGGCGGGGCATGCAGCCCCATAACCCTATGCAGTATCTTATCATATGGACTTGGTCACCAATGGAAACCGCCCCGGCGCTGATTGACGGCGCATTCTGGTTCAGCGCAGGCATCATCCTGTTTTTGCTGGTCCTTTCTGGCTTCTTCTCAGGCTCTGAAACAGCACTCACAGCCGCCTCTCGCGGCAAGCTGCGCGCGCAGGCTGACAAGGGATCGGGCGGTGCCGCGCGCGCACTCAAGATCACTGAAGACAATGAGCGGCTGATCGGTTCGGTCCTGCTGGGCAACAACCTTGTCAACATCCTTGCGGCCTCGCTGGCGACGGCCTTGTTCACGCGCCTGTTTGGCGAAAGCGGTGTGGCACTGGCCACGCTTGTGATGACACTTCTGGTGCTGATCTTTGCCGAGGTGCTGCCAAAGACCTATGCCATCACAAACTCGGAACGCGCCGCCGCGCTGGTTTCTGCCCCCATCAGTCTGGTTGTCACCGTCTTTGCCCCCATCGTTTCAGTGGTGCGCCTGCTGGTGCGCGGCTTGCTTCGCGTTCTGGGCGTGGCCGTTGACCCGGACAGCAACATTCTGGCCGTGCGCGAAGAAATAGCAGGCGCGCTGCAACTCGGCCATTCCGAAGGGGTGGTGGAGAAAGAGGACAAGGACCGCATCTTGGGTGCCCTCGACCTGCGCGACCGGGTGGTGGAAGAGATCATGTTGCACCGCTCCGGCATCGAAATGATTGATGCCGACAGCGAACCATCGGACATTCTGGACCAGTGTTTGCAGTCCAACCACACCCGCCTGCCCGTCTTTCGTGACGACCCGGAAAACATCATCGGTGTCATCCATGCCAAAGACCTGTTGCGCGCGATGTACAAGCTGATCGGTGGCCCCGAGGGCGACGCGACCGCGCTGAAGAAGTTCGATGTCGCCAGCGTCGCCATGAAGCCCTACTTCGTGCCGGAGACCTCGACGCTGGACGAACAGATGCGCCAGTTCCTGCGCCGGCGCACGCACTTTGCGCTGGTGGTGGATGAATACGGCTCACTTCAGGGCCTGATCACGCTGGAAGACATCCTCGAAGAGATCGTGGGCGAGATTACCGACGAGTTCGATCCGGATGCGGATCACCCCCTGTCGCCGGGCGAAGACGGCCACTACTACGTTGATGGGGCCATGACCATTCGCGACCTCAACCGCGCAACCGATTGGTCGCTGCCCGATGACGAGGCAAATACGCTAGCGGGCCTTGTGATCCACGAAGCGCAGATGATCCCGACACCGGGGCAGGTCTTCAGCTTTCATGGCTTCCGATTCGAGGTCACCTCGCGGGACGGCAATCGGATCACCCAGCTGAAGATCAGGCCGCTTTAGGAACAGGCGTTAAGCCGCTGGAAATGCTTTGCCCCTAGGGTCCCGGTGAACCCTGGAAGGAATTGAGCGCGGCGATGCCAGCCCTACGATGCCTGATCTTCGCGATGGCAGTGACCTTCGCTTCTTCCGGCCCCATGGCAGCAGCGTGCCAGGCTCTGGCGCAAGCGGTTGACCTTACGGAGCGAAACTTTGCGCCGGGACAGGCGGCTGATCCCGGTGAATTGGCGCAGCTGAACAGTTTGATCAGCGGTATCAGCAACGACGCACTTCTTTCCGTCCTCAGAAGCGGCGGACAGGCCAACGCCTTTGGAAACCTGCGGAACTTCCTGACTCAAGTGAAGTTCATCAGCGCGTCAACCGAACCAGATTTGTTCCGCTTCACGCCGCAAATGCAGGACGACCTGAGTTCTGCCCGAAAGCTTGTTGACGCAGTATGCACCGCGAACATGCAGAAGTCAGAACAGCCGTCACTCGTGAAGAGTGAACCCGGGCAAACCAACGAGAATGTTCCTGCTGCCCTCCGGGATTGGCTCAATCGCAACCGTATCTTCGGCCCAGAGCGGGCGGACCCTCAAGCAGATGGTCAGTTGCATATGCTGGTGCCACTGGTTCTGCTGGTTCTGATCGCCGCCGCACTGGTGATCGCGGGACGTTACGCGGTCCAGTTTCTTTTGCTCACCCAGCGCAAAAGACGGCTTTGCTCCATTCCCGCTGATCTGGTCTGCATGATGACAACCGTACCCGGGCACGTAACGGTTCTGGAGTTGGCGGGATGCACATTCATACCGACACCCGGCAGAGCAGCGGAAGAGATGCGCGATGTCTCCGCAGGCACCTATTGCGCCATCTGGATGGATGGCGTTGAGCTGCAGGCACGGCTGACCAGCAAGATCAGCGAGGACGTGGACATGGATTTCACTGAGCCACTCGCGTCACATGCGCTTGGCGCCTTGCTTGACCAATCCGAAACGCCGGTACGCTTTGATTTCTCAGCGCTTCGTGATGGGAAGCCATCCACGTCTGCCGCGTAACCCGACAGGGCATTAAAGCTATGCGCGCAGCCGTTCTCCGGAAGGATCGAATGGCGGCTCCGAAAGGATGGTCGCACGATGCGCTTTGCCAAGGACCATGACGTCGACCTCATCCCCTTCCGTGGCATCTTTGACAAAACCCAATGCCAGCGACTTTCCCACTGAATAGCCGTATGCGCCGGACGTCACACGACCAATGCCCACGCCGTCCTTGAAGATCGGCTCGCCCCCCGTCGCATCCGCATTTGACGCGTCCGTTTGCGCAGCATCCAGTTCCAGCAGAACCAGTCTTTCGCGCGCGGGTTTCCCCATGGTCTCGGCCACCGCCGCCTTGTTGAGAAAGTCCTTGTCCATCTTGCAAAGACGGTCCAGCCCAACCTCCTGAGGCCAGTATTCGGGACTGTATTCGCGGCTCCAGGAGCCATAGCCCTTCTCGACCCGCAAGGACATCAGCGCGCGCGAGCCCACCGGGCCCGCCTGCACAGCTTGCCCTGCCTCTTCCAATGCCGAGAAGAGCCTTGCCTGATCCGCCGTCGCACAATGCAGCTCCCAGCCCAGATCACCGGTGAAACTGACCCGAAGCGCCAGACACCGGACACCTGCCAGCTCAATCCACTTTGACCGCATGAACGGGAAGTCTTCTGTCGCCAGAGAGGTGTTGGTCATCCGCTGCAACATCTCGCGCGACTTTGGCCCGGCGACGTTGAACCCGCACATCGCCTCGGTCTGGCTTTCAAAGGTCGTGCCGTCAGGCAGTGGAACAGCGCAAAAGAAGCGCTGGTGATACCGTTCTGCCATACCGGAGCCAATGATCCAGAACTCATCTTCAGCCAGCCGTGTCACCGTGAAGTCGCCCGCGATGCCACCGCGCACTCCGATCAATGGGGTCAGACAGGAACGCCCCACCGATCTTGGCATCCGGTTTGCAAAAAGGCTGTTGAGCCAGTCTTCGGCCCCCGGCCCCTTGCAGCGGTACTTGGCGAAGTTTGAGATATCGATGATGCCCGCATGTGCGCGCAGCATGCGGCATTCCTTGCCCACCTGATCCCACCAGCCTTGACGGGTAAACCCTTCGGTTTCGTCTTCTGATCCCACCGGAAATCCATAGTAAAGCGGATGCTCCCAACCGTAGTTCAGTCCAAAGACAGCGCCCAGATCACGCTGGGCGTCATAAGCGGGCCGCTTGCGCATGGGGCGACCGGCGGAACGCTCTTCGTTGGGGAAATGGATCTTGAACCGATTGGCGTACTGGTCGCCCACCCGCGCCTTGGTAAACGCCGCATCGGCCCATGCGCCGAAGCGTGCCATGTCCCAGGCGAACATGTCATAACGGCTTTCTCCGGTGACGATCCAGTCGGCGGCCAGCAGTCCCATGCCACCTGACTGTGAAAAGCCGGGGATGATCCCGTTACAACAGAAATAGTTGCGCAGTTCCGGGACCGGACCAAAAAGAACGTTGGAATCCGGCGACCAGATCATCGGCCCATTGATCACCCGCTTGATGCCTGCTTGCCCGACAGCCGGGACGCGCTCAATGGCGCGCATCATGTTCTCTTCGATCCGCTCCAGATCATCGGCAAACAGTTCATGGCCAAAGCCCTGCGGGGTGCCGTCTTCCGCCCAGAAACGCAGGTCTTTCTCATAGGCCCCCACCAGCAGGCCCTTGCCCTCCTGCCGCAGGTAATACTCCCCATCCCGATCCGCGACAGAAGGCAATCGGCGATCCATGCCTGCGATCTCGGCAATGGTCTCGGTCACAAAGTACTGATGCTCCGTCGGTTGCAGCGGCAGCGTGATCCCCGCCAGTGCTGCAACCTCCCTGCCCCAAAGGCCTGCAGCGTTGACCACCCATTCGGTATGGATGTCGCCTTTCTCCGTCCGCACGATCCAGCTGCCGTCAGGCTGTTGTTCGGTCCCCGTCACGGGACAAAACCGGATGATCTCCGCCCCGTTCTGCCGCGCGCCGGTGGCATAGGCGTTTGTCACACCTGAGGGATCCACGTTGCCGCCGTTCTCCTCGTACATGATGCAGCGGATACCGTCGTAGTCGACCAGCGGATGCAACGCCTCGGCCTCCGCCCGGCTGACCTCCCGAAACGGCAGGCCATAGTATTTGGCCTTGGCCGCCTGCAGCCGCAATTGATGCTCTCGCGCCTCTGTCTGGGCCAGATACAGCGACCCAGGTTGGAACACGCCGCAACTCTGACCGGTCTCCGCCTCTAAAGCGTTGTAAAGGTCCATTGTGTAGTTCTGGATGCGGGTGATGTTGTTGTTGTCATGCAGCCCGTGAATGTTTGCAGCCGCATGCCAGGTCGACCCGCTCGTCAACTCGTCTCGTTCCAGCAGCACGACATCCGTCCAGCCCAATTTCGTAAGGTGGTATAGGATCGAGCAGCCGATAACGCCGCCTCCGATAACGACGGCCTGAGCATGAGTACGCATGAGATTGTCCTGACATGGCGTTGCGTTTCACCGCAATCTGGACCCGGGATTCGGGTCGAGGATGCCCGTTCACGACATCTACCGTCGCGGTTGGTCAACTGACAGATGGCTTAGTCCGAGTCTTCGCGCCTCACCGCATCTCTGACATCCTGATGGGCCGAGGCGAAGACACGCTCCGCATCAGGGGCAAACTCAATGGCATCCAGACTGCGCGACAGGAAAACCTGCGCCGCGTCCCGCGCGGCACGGCTCAGTCCTTTGTCCGGATGACGCATCAGCCCGGAAAGGATGACCTGCAGGCGTTGCTGCACCTCAACCACCGCGCAGCCGTCTCGTGCAAGCGCGCCAAATCCGTCGTCAATCAGGTCGTGCGGATCAAGGGGTGCCGCATAAAGATGTTCGAGCTTTGAATCGCGCTCTTGTTCTGTCTCATCCTTGTAGTTTGAAAGGATGCGACCAATACGCGTGATGACGTCAATGGCGGTACCGGGGTCGTTCACGCCGGGCGACAGAGCCTTTGAGGCGACCTCTCCCATGACCACAAGGCCGAAACGCGGGTCCTGATCGAATGTGCGCAAATCGCCCATGACGATGTTGGTGCGAATCTCACGCTCAAGCTCTTCGCGCTCTTCTTCATTCCCCGGTGATTTGCCCCGAAATGCCACCTGCAAGAGAGGCTCATTGAGAAAGACAAACTGTCCAATGTTGCGGGTCAGATAGAGGTCCAGATCGTTCTCTTTCGCGAGCTTGTTCAACTCTTCGGGGTAGATATGCTGGATGTATCCGCTCTCCCGGGCGCGGATCACCTCTGCGTCTTCGGGTGGCGCATCGGTTAACGCATTGGCGCCAAGACACGGGTTCTCCAATCGGTCCTTGAACTGGGCGCGGGTGACGCTTTCGATCTGCCGTGTGGTATCGATCAGACTGCCGAAGGTTTGCAAATGCAGCACCCACCGTATGATGTAGACAACAATCACCACCAGGACGAGCACCGTCATCGCGAAAAGTACCAGTGCCCGCTCATCCACATAAATGCCCAGCTCGCGCAGGATGATGGCCAGCAGCGCATAGACGTAAGCCCCGATGAACACCGCCAACGTGTTCTGGGTCGTGCGATCCTGAATGATCAGGCGATGCACCCGCGGCGTCCATTGGGTCGATGTCGACCGGTAGACGGTCACCATAACGGTCAGAGAGAAGATGGTGACCGACAGCATCGCATTGGCAATGATCTGCAACAATCTGTCGGCAGCACTGCCTGTCAGGCTTTGCGCCACCTCGTCCGGCACCAAGGGCTCAATCAACTGCGTCAGCATCAAAGCGACAAATGCCATGAGCCCCATGATGACCACGCGCACCCAAAGGCGGCGCGCATATTCGCGCGCTTTGCGGATCAGGGTCATCGGGGTAAGGCTGCTGAAGTCCATGGCGTAGACATAGCGTGGCATCAGCATTGGCAAAGGGCTGTGATGGAGCGCCAAAATCGACAAATCCTGTCGGAAAAGGACAGGATACACGGGCATTGCTGCGCGCAATGTCGGCGCATCAAGCAAAGGAGCCTCGCCCATGAAAACCTCAACCCGCGTCCTGATCATTGGCGGTGGCGTCGTTGGCGCATCGGTGCTGTACCACCTGACCAAGCTGGGCTGGTCGGACGTGATGCTGGTGGAACGCTCCGAGCTGACAAGCGGCTCAACCTGGCATGCGGCAGGCGGGTTTCACACCCTGAACGGCGATACGAACATGGCCGCCCTGCAGGGCTATACCATTCGTTTGTATAAGGAATTGGAAGAGATCACCGGCATGTCCTGCGGGTTGCACCACGTGGGCGGTGTGACGCTGGCGGACAATCAGGACCGGTTCGATATGCTGTTGGCCGAACGCGCCAAGCATCGTTTCATGGGGCTGGACACAGAGATTGTGGGGCCTGAAGAGATCAAGAAGATCGCACCCGTCACCAATATCGATGGCATCATCGGCGCGCTTTATGACCCGCTGGACGGCCACCTTGACCCGTCGGGCACGACTCACGCCTACGCCAAGGCCGCACGCATGGGCGGTGCCACGATTGAGACCCACTGCATGGTGCGGGAAACCAACCAGCGCACCGATGGCACCTGGGACGTCGTCACTGACAAAGGCACCATCCACGCCGAACATCTGGTCAATGCCGGGGGCCTCTGGGCGCGTGAAGTGGGTGCCATGGCGGGCGTCTATTTCCCGATGCACCCGAAGGAGCACAAGTATCTGGTCACTGAAAGTGTCCCTCTCATCGAAGAAATGATGGCAGACGGTAAGGAACACCCCCATGTGATGGACCCCGCCGGCGAAAGCTATCTGCGGCAGGAAGGACGCGGGCTTTGCATTGGCTTTTACGAGCAGACCTGCCGCCCCTGGGCCGTGGACGGCACCTCCTGGGACTTCGGTCAGGACCTGCTGCAGGATGACTTTGACAAGATCGAGGACAGCATCGCCTTTGCCTACAACCGTTTCCCCGATCTGGAGCGCGCGGGCGTCAAGAACGTCATCCACGGCCCTTTCACTTTTGCGCCTGATGGCAATCCGCTGGTCGGCCCGGTGCCCGGCATGCGCAACTATTGGTCGGCCTGCGGCGTTATGGCCGGGTTCAGCCAGGGCGGTGGAGTCGGCCTGACATTGGCCCAGTGGATGATTGAGGGCGAACCGGAACGCGATGTAATGGCCATGGATGTGGCCCGGTTCGGGGACTGGATCACGCCGGGCTACACGCTGCCCAAGGTGATCGAGAACTATCAAAAGCGCTTTTCCGTCGCCTATCCAAACGAGGAACTGCCCGCCGCCCGGCCCCACCGCACAACACCGATGTATGACATCTTCAGTGAAATGGGCGCGGTATGGGGCCAGCAATATGGGCTGGAGGTCGCCAACTACTTTGCCCAAGGCGATGAGCCGACCTATGAGACCCCGTCTTTCCGCCGTTCCGACGCGTTTGACGCCACTGCGCGCGAGGTCATGGGGGTCCGAAACGGTGTTGGCATTAACGAGGTCCAGAACTTCGGCAAGTATCTCGTGACCGGTCCACAAGCGCGGGCCTGGCTCGACCGCATCATGGCAGGCCGCGTCCCGCAGGTCGGACGCCTGTCCCTGACACCGATGCTGTCTGAGAATGGCAAGCTGATTGGCGATTTCACGATCTCTTGCCTTGCTGAGGATCATTTTCAGCTGACGGCTTCCTATGGCTCTCAGGCCTACCATTATCGCTGGTTCCTCAATCACTTGCAGGACGGCGTTGAGGTCGAAAACATCTCAGACCGCCGCAATGGATTTCAGATCGCAGGGCCGAAGGCGCGCGATGTGCTGCAAGCCTGCACGCGCACCGATGTATCCGGCATGCGCTTTCTGGACGTGCGGGAGATCACCGTGGGGCAAACCGCCTGCATCGTGCAGCGGGTTAGCTACACAGGTGATCTGGGGTTTGAGATCTATTGCGACCCGATGGATCAAAGGGCGCTTTGGCATGTCCTTTGGGCGGCAGGGCAGCCCCACGGAATGGTCCCTTTCGGCATGCGCGCAATGATGTCGCTGCGGCTGGACAAATTCTTTGGCTCATGGATGGCGGAATTCTCGCCGGATTATACCGCCGCGGAAACCGGGTTGGACAGGTTCATCAGCTTCAAGAAGAACAGCGACTTCATCGGGCGCACAGCGGCAGAGGCGGAGCGTGACACCCCACCTGCCCGCAGACTGGTGGCCTTCGAAGTGGATGCCGACGACGCGGATGTTCACGGTTATGAGCCGATCTGGCTTGATGGCACTGTCGTCGGCTTCTGTACGTCCGGCGGGTTCTCACACTACGCGGGCAAGTCCATTGCTCAAGGCTTCGTGCCGCGGGAGCGGGCCGAAGACGGCTTGACTGTCGAGATTGAAATCCTTGGACAGATGCGCCCTGCCCGTCTGATCACAACGCCCCTCTTTGACGCGGATGGGGCGCGCATGCGGGGCTAAAGCGGGAAAGGATACCATCGCCGATGATGAAGCCCTAGGGTGGCCGCATGAAGCAGAGCCTCCCGATCATCATCCTGGCCGCTGGACAGTCGCGCCGCATGCGCGGTGCCGACAAACTGCTTGAGGACGTGGGCGGACAGCCTCTGTTGCGCCAGCAGGTTCGGAACGCGCTTGCGGTCACGGATGGCCCGGTCCTCGTTGCCCTGCCCGTCCAACCGCACCCGCGTTACCGGGCAATTGACGATCTGGATGTGACCCTCGTACCTGTGCCCGACGCACAGGAAGGCATGAACGCCAGCCTCCGCACGGTCTTTGCCGCCCTGCCAGAGAACGTCAAATGTGCGATGCTGCTTTTGGGCGACCTGCCCGATCTGACACAAGCGGATCTGCTCAAAGTGGCCGATGCTGTTGATCTGACCTCCGACACACTGGTCTGGCGTGGCGTGACACAGGACGGGGCGCCCGGACATCCCATCGTCTTCAAATCTGATCTTTTCAGCGCCTTCGACGGGTTGAGTGGCGACGGCGGCGGGCGCGAAGTGATCGCGCAGGCCCATGGCCGGATCAAGCTGGTTCCACTAAAGGGCGATCGCGCCCGCCGCGACCTCGACACGCCAGAAGACTGGGACATCTGGCGCGCCGAAAACCGCATCAAGAAAGGCTGACAAGCACCTCACTCAGAACCTTTTTCCAACATCAGAAGATGCGCTTCATGGGCCTTGAGCAAGCGCCGCGCCGCATCGAAATTCCGCAGCCCTCGCATGTCTACCAGATCGGGAAAGAGGTCCAGAATTTCCTGCCGTTGATCGCTCTGTATCCCGGCCAGTGACTGCTCTCCGGGCAAGAAACTCTCTGCCCAGGAACCATCGGCAAGGATCACCTCATGCCGGTCAAACATCAGATGGATGTAGCTGACTTTGCTGATCGGCGCTTCATCCACGCCCTCAAGGCCTGTCAGATGTTTGGCAGCAACCAGCACCTCACTTTCGCCAAACATCACCTCAGCGATCTCTGATGTGACAAGCATCCGGTGATTTGGGCTGACCATCATGTCACGCAGGGGAGCGCCACCGCCCAAGGCCCCTGCACGGATCAGGATGGGGAAGTACTGCGGCATCCGCGTTAGCTCATAGCGGTTGAGGTTCCTTCGCCCGATCCAGCGCAGTTCCTGCGCCCCGTTGTCGCGCGTGATAATTTCGTCCCCGACCTTGAGTTGTTGTATGGGCTTCTCACCCCGACGTGTGGCAATCATCGTGCCCGGAGTGAAGCAAATGACAACCTCCTCAATCTCAGAGTAATTCGCCCGCCCTGTCACGTTTCCATTGCTGTCAAGGAACTCGATCTGCCCCGCTTCGGGGTCACCGGGGATGAGGCGATAGGTATTTCGATCAAGGCCGGTAAGGTCCAGCACGTCCACATCCAGGCCATCGGCATCCTCGCCCCCGATGATCTGATGGTTGCCAGCGCCGTCAAAGGTGAACCGGTCAGAGCCGCCTTCGCCCTGCACATTGTCGTTGCCGGGTCCGACGGATACCGAATCCTCTCCCTCGCCTGCAAACACACGGTCATCGCCAGCCCCGGTGGAAATGCTGTCCGCACCAGCGCCGCCGCTTAGCGAATCCTGCCCCTCTCCACCCAGCAAAGTGTCGTCACCTTCGCCACCCTCCAGCGTGTCATCACCCGTGCCGCCGTCAAGGCTGTCGTCTCCGCCCTGCCCAAAGAGTTGGTCCTGCCCGCCGCCTCCGATCAGTGTGTCATCTCCCGCCTCAATGGGCGTGATGACGCCGTCTTCGATCAGGTCACCGGAAAAGGAAAAGCCAGAGCGGCTTGTCCGGGTCTCAAGGGTGAACTCAATGAATTCCCGGTTCTCGAATTGTGCAGAGAACCAAGCATCCTGATCGGCGGGATTGTTCTGCTCTGTCCCCGCAGCCGTGACCGTGCCGCCGCCCGTCGTGATATCAAGTGATGTGTCATCTGACGTACCAAACGCCGTGAAACTGGCGCTGTCGATGGTGACAGCCTCACGGTCGCCCGGACTGTTCCGGTCCAGATCGTTGATGGTGCCGGTAGAGTTCAGCGCCACGGGATCCCCGGTAACGGGGTCAAAGAACTCCAATCGGAACGTTGCCGTTTCCCCTCCGACGTCTTCATCACCCACGGTGTTCATGAGGATCTCAAACCCGGTACCGCCGGTCAGATCAATCCGCAGATCGTCATCCGACACGCTGACCAGAACAAGCCGCCCGTCGATCTGAGTGCCGTCCTCAAGTCGGGCGACATCGCGGTAAACGACGCTGTCTCCCGGCTCTGCCCGGGTACCGGTGTTGTTCGCACGATTGGCAAAATCCAGCGTGATCGGAGAGGCATCCAGCCCAGGCGCCGTGCCGATACCGGCATCGCCAAAAAGCGTGTCATTCCCCTCTCCTCCGTCGATGAAATCATCGGCTCCCTCGCCCGAGACAAGGTCCTGCCCATTGCCAGCCGTGATCTGATCGTCTTCCGCAGTACCCTGCAATGTATCGTTGTTCGGTGTTCCGTTAATGATCGCCATAACAGCATGCGCCCCCACTGCTTCAACCTGTGGTTAGTATACCCACCCGACCCTCTTCCAAGATGGTAAAACTCATTGGTAAGCGGGGGTTAGCCGAGGCTCATGGGGAAAAAAGCCGAGCTTCGCTCATCCATTTTTACGTTGAAACAAACGGATCGCAGAACGCCTATTGTTTCCAATTCCGTGACGATGAGCGCACAGATTTTCAGCACCGTTCAGACGCAAAAAACGGGACAGTTTCCTGTCCCGCTTTCTTGTTTGCCCGTGGTGATACGCCCCGAGCCAAACAGCTGCATATTGAGGGCGCGCGGCCCCCGCGCGCAGCTATCTTTTGCCCAAGGCTTACTTCGTGAGAAGCTTCGCCTCGTGCTTTTTCAGTGACCGGCGGGCAGAGGCATATCCTTCAATGCCTTCCTGTGTGGCCAGTTCGGGGAAGAGCTCCAGGATTTCCTGACGCTGGGCGTTGCCGATGCCCGCAAGGGACATATCGCCAGGCTGGAAGCTTTCGGTCCAGGACCCGTCCGACAGGATAACCTCGTGCTGGTCGAACATGATGTGGATGTAGGTGGTCGAGGAAACCTCGACGATGTCCACGCCCTCCAGACCGGTCAGGTGCTTGGCCGCAACCAGAACTTCCCGCTCTTCGAAGTAGAGCGCTGTCTTGTCGTTGGCCACCAGAACACGGTGGTTCGGGGACACCATCATGTCACGCTCCGGCAAATCGTTGCCAAGCGCACCTTGCTGTATCAGAACCGGCTTGAGGTGCTGGGCACGCTCAAACTCAGCGCCCGTCATCTCTTTGGCACCAACCCAGCGGATTTCCTGAATGCCGTTGTCCCGTGTGATGACACGGTCGCCAACCTTCAGTTCCTCGACCAGACGCTCGCCCTTTGGTGTCGCGATCTTGGTGCCCGGTGTGAAGCAAGGAATAACGTTCTCGATTTCTTCAAAGACGAGACGGTCATCCAGCTCTTCATCCTCGGCGTTGAAGTAGGTGACAAAGCCGTCTTCGCGGTCGTCTGAGGTGTAGGTAATCTCCAGACGGCCCCCTTCAGGCGCCGAGCCACGCAGGTCGAGCGTGTCGAAGTCAACAGGGCCGGAGCCGCCGTCCACATCGTCACCCGCATTGACGTTGATGAAGGTATCCTGACCCGCACCACCGGTCATGGTGTCGATACCGGCACCACCGTCCAGCGTGTCATCGCCCTGACCGCCCATCATGTCGTCGTCGCCGTCCCCACCTTCCAGCAGGTCGTTCTCACCGCCGCCATCAAGGCTGTCGTCGCCGTCGCCGCCCGTCAGGATGTCGTCGCCACGGTTGCCGCGTACGGTGTCGTCGCCGTCGCCGCCTTCCACGGTGTCTTCGCCCTGACCGCCGCGCAGGCTGTCATCGCCCTGACCACCGATCAGGCTGTCATCGCCGCCGTTGCCGTTGATGATGTCATCGTCGATCTGACCGTCGATGGTGTCATTGCCGGACCCGCCGTTCAGCGTGTCATCGTCGTCGGCACCAAAGATCAGGTCGTCACCCGCACCGCCCTCGACAAAGTCGCGGCCATTGTCGGGGTTCCGGTCAGGTGAGAACGGGAAGCCGTCGGTTTCCT
>CAYUSM010000028.1:0-21276 GCA_964447345.1 uncultured Sulfitobacter sp.
CGTTTCCCGTCTGTCCGTTGCCCGCTTTCTGGCCCGGCAACTGGCTGACCGCGCCTATGTCGGTCGCGCGGTTGGTCTGTCGAGCTGAGGATCGCCGCAATGGCATTGATCCTGACGCTCGCCGGTTTCGCCGCGGCTTTGGTCGCCGGCGTCTTCCTCAGTTTTTCGGACTTCGTCATGCGCGGACTTGTACTGGCATCCCATACCAGGGGCGCCGACGGCATGATCGGACTCAACCAGACCGTCTATCGATCAGTCTTCATGGTGATGCTGCTGGGGCTTGTTCCCGTCGCCGTGGGACTTTCGGTCTTTGCCTACTGGCAATGGCCTGGCACCGCGCTGGTCTTCGTCTTGATCGGGTCGGTCGCCTATCTGACAGGGGTGATGGTCGTGACCGCTATGGGCAACGTTCCGATGAACACACGACTTCGCGCCCTGTCCACAACGCCGGACGCGCTTGCGGCATACTGGCCCGACTATGCCCGGCAATGGACCCGCTTGAACCACGTCAGAACGCTATCGGCAGCGACGACGGCGGTGTGTTGGCTGACGGCGGCAAAGTACATTTGAGGCTGCGTTCGTCTCGAACCTCAGTTGAATTCCAACGTCTCTCCATCAGCGGGGGCATAGATGCGGTGCTGCAACCCGACTTGAAGCACGCGCTGTTCAACACCTTCGCGCGTCACGGTGCAGTGGCTGATCGCACCCAGATGATTTGCAATGACCTTGCCTGGCGTGAGGCGCGCCAGTTCCACCATGTCGTTGGCGTTCATGATGATCTCTCCGCCGATGTCGAAACGCGCGCCACCGGCTGGTGCAACGACGATATCGGGCGCATGCGTTCGCACGAACTCCTTTAATTCGGGCGTCAGGATCGTGTCCCCTGTGACGAGCACAGACGGCTCTCCCGGCATGCGGAAAAAGTAGCCGACACCGTGTTCCATGAACAATCCGGCAATGCCACGCCCATGTCGGCAGCGCGTCAACCGGACGGTTCCATCAAGAAAGCTTTGGGGTTCGGAAAAGTCGCGTTCCAAGGGGATGACGTCCAAACCCTTCTTCGCCAGCACGACGGCGTCTCTCGGAATACAGAAAACCGGCAGGCGCCGCTCCCTCAGCCACTTCACAGCAGCCTTGTCGAGATGATCGAAGTGCCCTTTCTGGAAATGGGTGATGACGCAATGCGTGGCACGGTCGAGGATCTCAGCCGCATTATCAGGCAGCCCGACTGCGGGGTTGCGCTCACGATATTTGAACAGCCGCAAGGGCGGAAGCGTGTGCTTCTCCATGAGCATTGGATCGACCAGCAAGCGCACGCGGCCAAAGTCCAGAAGGATCGTCGCATTTCGGACTTGATGGATCTTCACGTGCTTCTCCTACCTATGAGAAAGGGTATCCTACCGTCTGAGACGGTTCAGGATGGGGTGCTTCCCGTGTTATCGCGCCTAGCGCGTTGGTACCTCTTGCGTACTCGTTTTTCGGATGCAGGCGTACGATCCGGGCCGGAACGCCTGCGACGCTGCACCACGGGGGGACGTCTTTCAGAACAACGCTGCCCGCGCCGATCATGCTGAACGCACCGATTTCGACATTGCCCAGAATGTTCGCGCCCGCGCCAATCATCACGCCTCGCCGGACCTTGGGATGCCTGTCGCCCGCAACCTTGCCTGTTCCACCCAAAGTCACGTTCTGAAGGATCGTCACGTCATCTTCCACGACGGCCGTTTCACCGATCACGATCCCTGATCCGTGATCCAGCATGATTCCGGCACCCAGACGGGCAGCGGGGTGGATGTCAGGGCCAAGAATGCGCGAACCACCGTTTGATAGCCACGCCGCGAGTTCGTGTCTGCCGGAATTCCAGAAGCAATGGGCGATACGATGAAGTTGGACGGCGTGGAATGCCTTGTAATTGAGAAAGGCATGCAAATGCGCGCCGCATGCAGGATCTTTCGTGTGGATGGCATGGAGGTCCTGCGCAGCGGCCTGTGAGACGGACGGGTTGCTTTCAACTCCCTCCCGCAACAGCCTTTTGCATGTCTCCTCATCCGCGTCGGCGGCTGCGAGCAAGGACGCCAGCCGGACCACCAAGGCGTCCAGCAATGACGTTGCGGACAGAAAAACTTGATCGAGGAGTGGCGCCAGAACCGGCTCCTTGTCCGCGAGCGCGCGGGCTTCGTCCCGGAGGATCACCCACATCTGTTCCTGATCGTGTGTCTGTTCCATGTGCCTCATCCGTCGTCGTGTTTCGCTACCGTGGCATTTGCGGCTCGGGTGGAGCTGTGGTTCCACACGACCAGTCCTGTCACGACGAGACCGAGCGCGAATAAATCTGTCGGTTGCGGGATTTGGCCGAGGACTGGAACCGCCAGCAAAGCCGCGACGCCGGGTGTCAATGCGGACAGGGCGGACGCACTTGCGCCAACGAGTTTGAGCGCCCGACCGAACGCGTACATCGAAACCAGACCCGCGATGACACCTTGAAAGACTACCTGAAAGGCAATGTCGGCGCCGTGCGCTGTTGAAAGTCTGGAAAAGTCGAACAAGACCCAGATCGGTAGAAGCACGACCGTCGACATCGCGCCAACGATACCTGTCGCAATGAGCGCCGATATCTCGATCCTGCGGACGGTCACGGTAAAACAGGCCCAACAGACGGCCCCGGCCAAAAAAAGAAGGTGACCTCGCCACATCTCGTTCGCCACCAAGGGATCCGTGCCGCGCATTGAGATTGTTGCGGCCCCACAAAGAATGAGCACGACCGCGATGGCTTCCTTGGGGCCCACCCCTTCCCCGCAAAACAAAAAGGCGAACGCAAGAGCGAAGACAGGCATCAAGCCAGGCACCAAAGCACCCGCATGCGCGACCGGCGCAAATTCCAGCCCATACCCGACAAAGAGCGTGAAGGGCGCGCCATAGGCGGCAAGCAGGAGGCATCGCATCCCGCCAATCCGAAGAACCACTTGGCGATTGTGCCAGAGCAGCGGCGCCAGCACCATCGTCGGGACGAAGGCGCGAAAGCTGGCCAGATCTATGACGGCAAGCGTGGTCGTGCGCCCCGAAGAGGTCAGAACCAGCCAGCTCGCCCAGATCAATACCGCGAGCGACATCCAGGCATACCCGGCAAGCAATGCTGCAGAGGAGCTAGGAAACTTCATCTCACGTGTCATCGGGGACGGCGTGCACCGCCTTCTCGGATGGCAGTTCCGGTAGAAGGATATGAACCGTCGCGTTTCTCAGGGCGTACCAATTCACGTGCGGCGTCTTGTTTGCCGCATTGTGACGTGATGGCGACATCAGGATAGTCCAATGAACTTGAGGCATCTGAAAGGTCCCTTGTTCCGGCGCGCCCGAGGGCGCGCCGGAATGAGCTGATGATTGCGGTGGGGAAGACTTCAGGCCTGTTCGGCCCGAATTGTGCTGACTTGTCGACCGTCCATGCCCCAATTTTCCATCGGGACCTCGTCGATGACCACGAAGGTCGTGGCCGGGTTCTTACCAAGAACTCTGAACAGCAGGTCCGTCACTCCGGCGACAAGCTGTTGCTTTTCGTCCGTCGAGGGGCCGGTACCGTCGGGGCCGCCCTCTTGTGTGACTTTGATGTTGACATATGGCATGTGACTAGTCCTTTCGTTCGACGAATGAGAAAACCTTGGTGAGCACGCGCCAGCCGTCATCCGTGTTGATGATCGTCAGCAGGTCTTGATAATTGCGCCCCATCATCGTCATCCGCGCTTCGATGATGCCGATGCGATCTCCTTTGAATTCGATCCTTTCGATAACCTCTTCGCGAGGGTCGCCACGGGATGCGGGCGGCGTGCGCGCGTCGATGCGCGCCATGTAATCTTCGAGACCCATCCGCTCATAATTGCCGGAGGTTCCGTTCACATAGGCCAGATCGGTGTGGAATACGGCGCGGAGCACGTCACTGCTCGAATGATAAAGACCATCGAAGTAGAGCTTCAAAAGCTGGCGCACTTCGGCTTCGTGTGTTTTGTTCCTCATTGCGCTGATCCTCCAGGCGCCAAAGACTGCGTGCCGAATGCGCCGCGCGCAACGACGTCCGGACACGCGCAAATCGAAGATATTGGAGGTTTCATCTGACACTCCGTCGTGTGGTTTCGCCTCGACTTAACAACCCAGACTTTCATTTGATAATATCGAGTTTTCATGGTTTCGATCTGGAAAGCAGATCAACTGACGATTTGGCCACACGTGTTCGATTGACTTGGGCGACATCATTTCGCGTGACCGATTAGTTCGATTTTGTAGCCGTCCGGATCAATCAGAAAGGCAATCTCCTCACGCATGCCGTTCTCTTCAGGTGTATGGGTCATCGGCCCCGGTTTGCGGATGACCTTAACCCCCATTTCGGACAGCCGGGCGCAGGCATCGTAGATATCGCGCACGGCCAAGGCGATGTGACCGAAGCCAGTGCCGGGCGAATAGGTCTCGCTTTCCCAATTCCACGTCAGCTCGATTGTTGGGCCTTCCGGATCATCGTCATAGCCCATGAAAACCAGGGTGAATCTGCCTTCCGGAAACGTCTCGCGGCGCACCTCTGACATCCCGAGGCCGTCGCGGTAGAACGCGATCGACGCCTCCAGATCGGACACGCGAAGCATCGTGTAGAGTATCTTGTGCGGAACGGCGTCCGCGCTTGGCAGGTCTTTCATGCTCTTGCTCCAAATTCGACCGGGAAGGAGGCGCGCGGTGCACGCCTCCTGAAACGCAGATCGTCAGCGACAGATTTCGCCGGAATACCGGACGAGGCCGACGAGGTTGTTTTCGTCGCGCAAGTCGACCAGACCGAAGCTCCTGAATTGGCCGGAATAGCCTTCTAGGGTGCCGCGCGTGACAGACGGATCAAGGTCGTAGGTGATCTCGATCATGAAACGTCCGGGCCTGCCCGGCACCGCCGTCAGGACGCCAAGATCGCGCGTCTGAAAACCGCCGCCATCTCCGCGCCCGAAATAGTGCTCCATGTCCATCTCGAGACCTGCCTCGGTCTCACGCGTGGCAAGGATTTTGCCGCTGGCATGCTCGACCGTTCCCGCGAGCGTGGCCGAGATGATAATCGGCTGCCCCTCACCCTCGGGGTAGAAGTTGGGAATTCCGACACCGCCCATTGCAATGCAATTCTCGGCAAGCGCGACGCTCGAGGACAGCGCGAGAGCCACAGCGGCCCCTGCGATTTTGGTGAATTTCATGGTCATTCCTTTCAGAGAGATTAGTGAACGGGAGTAGGGAGAATTGAGGCCACGGCGTGCGGCCTCGGTGAGACGCGCGTCAAACACGCGCGCACAGAACGCGGCGTTCACGGCCGCGGCTGTACTTGGAAAGGTGTTGATGGCGATGTCCCGGTCAGGACGATGGGCAGGTCTGCCAGCGCGGTTGGGGCAGCATTCGGTGCCACAGGCATGCCTTCCCCGTTCGCATGAGCGATCATCCGGTGCGTCATTTCATGTTCCTTCCAAGTTCAGCGCCTTGATGAAAGCCTTGCCCTGCACGGTGCGCCAAAATATAACGATTTCTATATTTTGGTAGGCGCACAACTGAACATCGTCAACAAAAAAATAACGTTCGTTATATTTCCTGCGTTAAAGGGCTGAAAGAAAATGAAAAAAGCTGAAAGAACACGGGCGATGTTGGTCCAGTCAGCCGGAAAGAACTTCCGCAGGTCCGGATATGCAGGTGTCGGCGTGGATTCGATCGCTCTGGAAGCGGGGGTCACGTCCGGCGCGTTCTACGCACATCTGAAGTCCAAGGACGGAGCTTTCCGATCCGCCTTGCTGGCCGGGCTGGAGGACGTGGTGGCCGCTTTGCCTAAGTTCCGCGAAGACTATGGGGCAGACTGGCCGAATGCGTTTGCGGACTACTATCTTGGAGACGCGCACCGGACTGATATCGCGAACGGCTGTGCTATGGCAGGTCTGTCGCCCGACGTTGTGCGCGCCGAGCCGGATGTTCAGCAGGCGTATTCAAACCTCATGCAGAAGATTGTCGATGAAGTCACGAAAGGGATTCCCGGAGAACTTCCCGAAGATGAGAAACAGCAGAGAGCCTGGTCTTTTCTGACGTCACTGATCGGTGCTCTTATCGTAGCGCGGGCCTCTGGGTCGGATCCAATTGCGGAGCAGATCGCGGAGGCTAGCAAATCCGCTGCCGTAGCTGCGTTTCGCGCTGACTAACTCAACCGGATCGCTCTAAACCGATTCTCCCGCCAAACTTCTCCATAAGCTCGACATCACCATTCCCATCGCTCGATCCCTGCGCCTGATCGCGAAGATTTCGGTGTGTCGCGGCGGGTAGCCTTCGATTGCCAGCGGAACGAGCGCGCCCGCTTCGAGGTCTTCGCGCATCAGGTGTTCCGGTATGCCGCCCCATCCAAGCCCTGCCTTGATGATCGACTTCTTGGCTTGAAAATCTGAGACAGTCCAACGCCGTCCGCCTGACAAAAGGTCCCTGCTCTGGTCGAAGTCCTTTCCACCCGTCCCCGATACGATGACCTGCGTATAACTCTGCATCTCGCGGCGCGACTTGACTCCCGCCCGTTGAGCGGCCGGAAAATCGGGGCTGGCGACGGGTCGTATCGTGATCGAGCCGACCGGAAGGGTTTCGACGTCGTCGATCGGAACGCCATCCAGTCCCGCGATAATCAGGTCGGCTTCTCCTTCCATAAGGCGTGCCAGAGGGCCGCCCATCATCTCGGTCACCAGCTTGAGATGCGTTCCAGGAAAAGCGGTGCCGATTTCCCCCAGCACCTCAAGTATCGGGTCGAGCGATATCGTGGCACTCATCGCGACAGAAACTAAGGGCTCCTGCTCGCTTCGAAGACTGGCAGCGACTGCCTTGAGCCCGTGCACCTGTTCCAGAACCCGCGTTGCTTCGCGGAAAAAGATCTCACCTTCGGGCGATAACTGTGGACGATAGGCATCTCGCGAGAACAGATTGAAACCCAACTCGTCCTCAAGTTTCTTGATTTGGTGACTGACGGCCGATTGTGCCTTGTTCAAGCGATCAGCCGCGCCTCGGAAGGTTCCAGAGGCGACAATCGCGTCGAGGGCAACAAGTTGATCGAGGGTCATGAAGTCATCCGTTGATCTGTTTTTAAGATCGTAAGCATGAGAACTCGATATTATCAATTGACGATCTTCATTGCTACCTCCGGGCAAGACGCCACGGCGGCGGGATGGTTGCATCGGCAGTCCGGTTCCTCGGCGTTTCCTTAAACCGCGCCCTGGCCCGCAAGGTCGGAGCGACCCAGATGGAGAAAGCAATGGTGAAGATAGCAATCGTCTACCACAGTGGATACGGCCACACCGCGGTTCAGGCCGAGGCGGTCCGCCGTGGTGCCAGCGAGGTTTCAGGCGCGGACGTCGCCCTGATCCCAGTGGAGCAACGGGAGGAATATTGGGATGTCATCGACGCGGCGGATGCAATCATCTTCGGGTCACCGACCTATTTCGGGAGCGCGTCCGCGCAGTTCAAAGAATTATTGGATGAGACGTCGGGCCGATGGCTTGCGGGCCGATGGGCAAACAAGCTAGCGGCCGGATTCACCAATTCGGCTGGCATGAGCGGCGACAAACTGGCGACGCTTCAACAAATCAACCATTTCGCAATGCAACATGGCATGATCTGGATTGGACTCGGCCTACCACCCGGGAACAACACTAGTACCGGCTCGCCGGATGACCTGAACCGCCTCGGCGGGTTTCTTGGCGCAATGTCTCAAGCAGATGCTGATGTCCCGCCCGAAGTGGCGCCCACAGGCTCGGACCTCAGAACCGCGGAATTCCTCGGACGTCGCGTCGCAGAGGCTGCGGTACGCTGGCGTGCCGGGCAAGCAGCTGAGACAGTTAACGCTTGAGAAGCGGGAAGTCAGAAAGGTCGAAGGCAGCGCTAGCCTTACACAGAGCGCTGCATCGACCTGCTTCTTTCGCATCGGCGTTGCGATGAAGATACGAACGGTGCCGTAATCATGAGTTCCGTTGGCTCACGCACACTCGCGGCCCATTGCAGAGCTTGAGCAAGGACTTCAGATGCCGCACTGCGGCTTTCACATAACCGCCATTCATGAACTGTGCAGCCTTTAAGATCCACGAACTTGCAAGTATCTGGACGAATTGAGAATTCGCCGCACCGCTCCATTGTTGGATTCAATTCGGCCTCTCATGAACTCTCCTTTTGTTTGCTCCTATGCGCCGACGATTGCGCGGCCACATATAGCAATGCCCCTGCTATCGAGATGTTCTTGAAGAACAAGGACAGTTCAGTTTGTGCCAAGTCGCCGCTCAGGTCCCAGAACCTGTGGAAGATTAGGTTTATAAGGATTGTGTAGGCAAACAGGACCAACGCAACAAGCGCAGTGCCTGTGCGACCGATTGCGACTGCCAATCCTCCGCCGAGTTCCAATGCGATGGTTGCAGGAAGCAACAGCGGAACAAGCGGTAAACCCATTTCCGACATAGTGAATGCCGTTATTTCGTAGTTCAGTATCTTGTTGACACCACCCAGGATGAACAGAGAGGCCAGCAGGACGCGCCCGATATGCAGTGCTGCTGTTTGAATGCTCCGAGCTGCCATCTTCTATTGCTCCGAGACGGATGCGTTTGCGGCTAAGGCAAAACCGATCAACCCGCCAGAGATGTAGGTCTCGATCTCATCCATGCTGCGCCGGACGAACTGCCTTGTGATGAAATTCGTCGGCAGGACGTTGTAGGTCCATTCAAAGCGCGTGCCGCCGTCAACCGGGACAAACCTCTGCTCACCGACAATCTGCTCCACACCCCGACCCGTGGCATTGGTGAAAATGAATACCTGATACTTGAAGAAATCTTCCTCGTTTTCGAGAATCCGCTCGACGACATAATGGCCGTCTGCAAGCTTGAGCCAGCGGTGGGCCCCCGGCTCCGGCCATTCGCCTTGAATGACTTCGCTTTCGACCGGATTGGCGATGTTCTCTGTAGGTTCGAGAAAACTGGTCAGCGGCCTTTCCTCCATGAAAGCCCGCAAATCCTGCAGAGGCATTGCAATCACTTGTTCGGTGTAGGCCGTCAGGAAACCGGATGTGGCAACGTTCGGTGGTGGTGTCAGCGGTGGTGGTTCGGTTGGAATTGAGGGTTCGCTGCAACCTGCTAGGATGATCGCAAGGCTAAGAAAGAGGGAAGGAAGTCGCATGATTTGGATCCATCAATATAGTACGTATATCGCACTATATGATGCGAACTTCGCACCAATCAAGCTCGGCGAACGAAATGTCTGATGAATCAAGCGAGGAACTCGCCAAACACATCAGCACAATCATAAAGACCCTGCTTGTGACCGGCAGGCAGGGCGCACCCGCCGAAGGACGTCTGACGTTTAATCCGCTCTACTTTCAAATGCTGCGCATCATCGGTAACAAAACAACGACACGGCCCTCGGAAATCGCTGCGGACCTTGCAGTTCCGCGCACGACGATCTCCGCTGCTGTAAAGGCACTTCAAAAGAAGGGGTTTGTTGAGACGTCTCCGGACGAGAGCGACGGGCGCGCAATCACCATTTCACTGACGGATGATGGCACAGAAGTCCTCGCCGCAATTGTGCGGCAGGACAAGCGCAACGCAACCGCGATGCTTCAAGCCCTCCCGAAGCGGGAAAGACCCGCGTTTCTGAAGGCGATGGAAAAGATCGCCAGAAAGATTTCAGAACGGCCCGATCACTAAAGTTCATTGCGCCAAAAGAGTTCGGACAAGCTCCCGCCGGAGAACTCCGGCGATGCGCATTATGCTACAATGATAGCTGGGCGAAGTACTAACCGGCACCGTCAAGCTAGTCGTGCGTTTGTGAGGATCCTGCACATCGTTCGACCAATCAAACCTTCGGCGAAGGCTAATTACCAAGCGTTTTAAATCCCTTATCCCAACAACAAGATGTCAGAGTCACCGGCACTGCGACGCAGGATGTGGACATCGGCAAGCTGCGGGTCATTTACCCAGGCCAAAGCAGCCTCCTTATTCGGAAAACTCAGAAGCGCGGCCACATCCGGGGTGTCGGGCGAGCCGTCCAACACGGTAAACTCGCTCGTAGCGCTTTCTACTTTGCCACCATGTTTCGCAAGTGCGCTGCCTGCGACGTCCCGATAGTTGGCGAGTGCGTCCGGGTTGGTCACGGTCAAGACGGCGTATGCGTAGATCATTTTCATCTCCTTGGTTGCTTCCTGAAAGCTAGGCAATCGCAGGCCACCCGAAAACGCGTGTAATTGCACATTGATTATGCAAGAACGCCTGTATGGGTTTGGCATGGGATGATTTGCGCACCGTGCTGATGTTGGTGCGCCACAGAACACTTGCAGGGGCCGCGGTCGTGCTGAACGTGAACTACACTACGGTGGCACGGCGCATCCGTCGCGCCGAACAGTCGTTGGACACGCTCTTGTTCGAACGTCTCGCGGATGGGTACCGACCGACTGAGGCCGCACTTGTCATCGCGTCTCATGCGGAAACGATGGAGGGCTCCGAACATGATCTGCGACGCGCATTGCAGGGCTCGGAAAAAGAAGTAAGTGGGCGGCTTGCCATTACAGCGCCGCAACTGCTCATTTCGAATTTTCTTGCGCCATTGCTTGACGAATTCGATCGGAAGTACCCGCAGATCGACCTACGCGTTCTGGCAACAAATGACATTTTGGATCTGACACGTTTGGAAGCCGACCTTGCCATTCGCGTCAGCCGGAGCCCCGGAGATACGTTGAAAGGTCTCAGGTTGTTAAAACAGGAAAACGCCAGCTTTGCAGCACCGAAGGTGGCGCAGGAAATTCAAACGGATCCCACGGCAATGATCGATTGGATTGTCTACGACGCCCATCCGGACGTACCCAAGGGCGTGCACACAAGATACCCCAACCATAGAGTGCGCTTCCGCTTCGACGATATGGTGGCAATGCTAGGTGCCGCGCAGGCCGGTCTTGGCGTTGTGCGCGCACCCATGTTCCTTGGCCGCGCGACCTATGGGCTGGTTCCCGTTCCCGTGCTGCATCCTCAAACCTATGCAGATGTGTGGATGGTCGCGCATCCGGATCTGTGGCCGTCACCGAAGCTACGGGCGTTTCGCGAGCTACTTGTGGCGTACTGCAAACGCCACAAGAGTGACTTTCTGTCCTAGATAGGTTTCTTCGAACGCAAGTTGGGAAAGGTCTGAGGGTGCGGCAGAAAGATGATCGTAGCTCTTAACTGACGTGTCGAGATCAGCCTCTGCGTCAAAGCCTTGCCGGAAGGCCACGTTACGCTGAGCGAGCCTCGAATTAGCTAAAAAAGAGCGACACCTCGGCTTCTGCAATTGGCTGATTGATGCCAGAACCGATTGGCGAAGCCCCCCGGCGCAGGTTGCGCCGGGGGGCTTCGTTACCAGAACTGCGCCTTGGTTCGGGCCGAAATCGGCGATAGTCGCGTGATTTCGACCGGTGCGCGCAGCCATCCCTCGTAGCATGCAAAGACGTCTTGCGTGTAAGGCTGGGCATAATGCGCGTCCAATGCGGCTTGATCTGCGAAATGCTCGAACAGAAGCAAGACGCCGTCCTCCGACACACTCTTGAACGCAGCAAACATGAGACAGCCTGGCTCCTCCAGAGTATCAGGGATCAGGGCGTCGAGTGCCGCGCGTACCTCGTCGAGATGCTGCGGCTTCGGTCTGATAGTCGCGAACAAAAACAAGCCGCCTCCTTCACCCACCTGCGGCCTCGCCGCGATAGACCGGTTTCAGCATCTCGATCAGTTTGGCCTGAATCGGGGCGACAGCCTCGTTGACCGCGCTCACCCCCATGTCATGTCCAACTTGGACGCGTATCGGCCGCGCGCCCGACATCTCGATCAACCGGCTGATCGATGCTGCCACGTTGTTGGCATCCGTCCCGCTCAGGTCTGTTTCAAACATATGCGCGAACATGTCCAGAAGGCGGTCACGACCTACCGCAAGATCGCCATATGCCTCCAGACGCTTCGCGTCCTGAGGCGCGGGTGCCGTAATGACCAGATCGGTGCCATGCCCGCTTGGCTCGACCAAAACGCAATCAATGCCAAAGGTTTCAAGCTCGTGGTGGAGCGCTTCGCTATAGGCCTCGACAGCCCATTTGCTGGCGCAGTAGATGCCGAAGTAAGGCATCCCGAACCGACCTGCAGATGAGCTGAGGTTGATCACCAGGCCGGAACTCCGGGCGCGCATGCCGGGCAGTGCGGCCCGCGTCAAACGCATGATGCCATAGACGTTCACGTCAAAGACATCCTTTGCCTGCTCCATTGTGAAGGCTTCGGTCAGCCCAACAGGCATCACGCCAGCATTATTGATCAGCACATCAAGAGGTCCAGTCGCCTCGATCTCGTCGATGGCTGTTTGGCAGGCGTGCTCGTCAGTTACGTCGAGTTCAAGCGGGATCAGATTGAGACCCTCCACCTGTGCCTTGGCCCGCATGTCGGACGCCGCGTCTTCGTTGCGGCCCGAAATGTCACGCATTCCGGCATAGACCTTATGGCCGTTTGCAGCCAGCGCTAGCGACGTCAGTCGACCGATTCCGCGACTTGCGCCGGTGATGAGAATTGTTTGTGTATGTGTCATGTCAGACCTCATTGAATGATGTTTGATTGATGGAAGTCGCAGTTGTCTTCGGCATCATGCCTGCGTCGGCAAAATCGCTTCAAAGATTGCGTCGCGTCCGAGATCGGGACTGGGCGGGTAGATCCACTTTTCATTGATCTGCGCCTTCATGGCGGCACCTTCCACGCCCGACATGGCGATGGTCCTATCCCAGCCATGGGTGAAAAGGGCGTTTGACGCGCCCAAACTCAAACAGGTCGCGTAGTCGGGCTGCACATAGGGCCGCAGGTCTTTCCCAAGCAGATCGAGCACGGCGTTCTGGCCAGCCGCTATGCCCATGGGCATCGCATGTTGGCACGACATCAGCGTGTTGTGCGCGTCATGCGCAGCGGCGACCCCGATGTCACCAGCGGCAAACAGACCTGTTTCACCGATCACCTGCAGATTTCGGTCAAGCCGGAGCCGTCCGTCGCTTGCGTGAATGCCAATGTCCCTGACCAAGGGCGAAGGCCGCAGGCCGGTCGCGAAAATGGCGGTTTGTGCGTCGATTTTCCGACCTGACCGCAGTACGACCTGTTCTGCAGAGACGTTGGTCACGGACTCGCCGCCCACGAACTGGATATTGGCCTTTTCGAGCGCAGAAGTGATGTCTTGGGTCAAGCTGGCCCCAAGCGATTGGCCTGCAACGTCTTGTTGATCAATCAGATAGATCGCAGCGTCAGATCCCAACCGGTCGCGCAGGGATGTCGCGATTTCGAGGCCGCTGAAGCTCGCCCCTATGACCACAAGCGTGGATGCCCCGAGCGCTTTCTTATCGAGTTCGGACACATGCGCATCCAGGCGCGCTGTCTGTTGGTACGCATCCACGGTAAACCCGTATTCCGCCGCGCCGGGTATGGGGGGGATCGCGACATGGCTGCCCATCGCGAGGATCAGTCGATTAAAATCCATGGTGGCAGCCTGTTCAGTGCGCACCGCGGTGGGGGTGACGTCGGCAATCCCGGTGTGTTCGAACCTGACGCCGACAGTCTCTAGCAGAGCTTGCAAGGGAACCAGCATTTCGGGTCGGGCCCCTTCATAGAGCCGCGGACGGATGCACAGGTCCGGGTCCTTCGAAACGAGTGTGATCGCGATGTTGTCTGCGTTTTGGCGGCGCCGTGTGGCAGCGGCGGCCATTGCGGCCCAGAGACCGGCAAAGCCGCCCCCAGCGATGAGGATTTTTGACATGTTGAGCTATCCTGTTGTTGCTGATCGCAGAAGTAGCTCTTGCATTATCGTGAGTACACGATCACCTTTGTGACTCTGAATTGCAAAAACGAGAATGGAAATGCTTGATTGGGACGAGTACCACCTGTTGCTGCACGTCGCTCGGTTTGGGCGAATTCCCGAAGCTGCACAACATTTGAAGGTGACGTCATCCACCGTCTTTCGCCGCCTGGCCGCCATTGAGGGCAAGCTCAACATGCCCGTATTTCAACGGGAGGGCGGGAAGTACAGCCCAACAGAGGAAGGTGCGGCAATTGTGAACGCTGCTGAGAAGATGGAGCAGGAGACTGCGGTTCTTGCCCGCCAGCTTTTCGGCAAGAGCCAGACCCTGTCGGGGTCCGTCAGGATAACCACGAGCGAGGTCCTGTCGTCATTTTTTGTCGCCCGTCACGTGATGTCGATGGGGCAGGATCATCCGAATTTGAAAGTGCAGGTGGTGAGCAGTGACAGGATGCTGGACCTGTCGCGCCACGAGGCGGACGTTGCGATCCGGCCCAAGCGGCTTTGTTCGAATGCGCTTTATGGGCGCAAGCTTGCAACAATCCGGTGGGGAACGTATGTCGCGGACCAAAGCCGTCGCGATGAGAACCATCAGCTTGGGACCTATATCGGTCACGCGGGCGATCCCCACCTGGCGGAGCATTTCGGGTCAACCACGTTTGACCCGAATGCCACTGACGGCCCTCAATTTTTCGCAAGTTCCCTGATCCTGCGCGCAGCCATGTGCGCCCAGGGGGGCCACGCCGCTACGCTGCCGATGATCCTCGGAGAAGTCTGGCCGGGCCTACGCCGCGTTGGCGGACCGCTTGATGCTCCGCTGGGGGATCTCTGGATCGTTTGCCACAATGACATGCGGCGCAATCGGCGTGTCAGGGCCGTGTTCGATGCGATGATTGAAAGTGCCCGCGCTGACAGGGCCCTTTTTGAGGGACCGCAATGGACTGACAGGGCAACCTGACCTGCGGAACACATGCGCGGGTATGAGGCGGATCGGGGTCGTTGTGGCCCAGCATGGACGTTGATCGCATGTCGGTACCCGGTTCTGTCCGTCCCCTATGATCCTGCAGCCCGCGGGAACTTCGCATGTGTCGGGACGTGTTCCAGGTCTGACGCCCACTTGGGCTGTTCAGAGGCGAATATTCTGATCCGTTCGACAACTTGGGCAGGTGCTTGCAATGTGCCAGCTGGCACGATCATTTTCGTCCCATCACTGCTGGCCCAGGGGACACCTGACCCGCACACCCGGCAAAACGACTTGGAAATGTCGCGCGCAGGCACCTGGTATCTGATGATCTCTGCCGCGCCGCTGAGCCAGTCAAACCCTTCGGCGCCAACGAACAGGTTGGATGCAAACGCCGATCCAGTAATTTGGCGACACTGATCACAGCTGCAAAAAAACAGCTTGTCGAACGCGCTGGTGACTTCGAAGGAGACGGCTCCGCACAGGCAGGTGCCGGTTATTCTAGGCTGTTCAGGTTTGGTCATCTGTCTACCTTTCTTGTTGTCGCACGCCGCATGGTTTGGTGAGTGGAGCCCATTTGTCGCTGTCCCGAATTGATATGGTGGCTTGTCTTCTTTCATCCCTTGAGAGCCTCATTTCACGGAAGCTGCAGAGACGGCGGGATTGAAGGGAGAGGCGTCAATGAATTCGGCTGAAACGGACGATCCCATCGATGAGACTACATATTTTCTGGGGTGGAACGTCCACCACCGGCCCGTATCCACCGAGGCTGGCATGTCGCCTTTGGCATTCAGATCGAGTTCGACATCACCGGTCAGTTGAAGCATCCGGTTCGTTTCGAAGTCGACGAAGACAAGGCCGGCGCCTGGATGAAGCAGAAAGTTTCCCAGAGTGCTGAACATCGAGTTCCCGTGGTAGTCGGGGATGAGAAGTGTCTGACCCTGCGTCCGAATGAAACCGGGGTTGCCGCCGCGGTGAGAGACATCTGCCGACCCATCTGCCGCGGTGCTGGCCACGAAAAACATGTCCGCCCCGGAGATCCAATCCCAAGCATACGCCGGCAGGGTTGTTCCGGTCTCAACGCGGTGCGGCATTGTTGGCGCGTCCGTTGCCATCAAACGCCTTGCCTGAATGTACTTGGGGCAGTTGGGATAGGCTTGGTCGACAGACAAGTTCAGTTCCTGGCCCGACGTCGCAGCAATGCGGCCATTGACCCGCAGCCGCTTGCGGGTCGCAAGGTCGATGAAGAGCGCGCCCATGTGCCTTCCGGGTCTCAGGTCGATTTGCCGTTCCAGCATCCCACCTGGACCGAGGGGTAAGGTGAGCATTGTACCGTCCCGACCGACAGTCGCGAAGCCAGCGGTCCCCACAACAAACTCCGCCCAGATGTCGCCACCGGCGGAAGTGCCCCCGACGACGCAGTACGACTGTGCAGTGACGAAGGGGGTGACCCGGTCCGGGATCGACGGCCATATCAATTTTGAATTCGCGGCAGCAACCTCGCGAACGCCAACCGTGTGCTGAATTGCCAGTTCGCCAGAATGAAACATCTTTGACCTGCTTTTTGTCGGGATGGGTCTGTGCACCGCCTGACCGGCGATGCACGGGGTTTACGGCATGTTCAGAACGTGACGAGCCGGTATCCTTCATCCAGATAGCGAGACAGATCGATGACGCCTGAGGTCCCCGGGATCGCTTTTTCAGCGACGAGTGCGACGTCTGTCGACTTGACGTCTTCCGTCGCGCCAAAGACGTCAGCGCATCCCTGGCAGGCCCCCACCACTGTGTCCGCGACCGCCGCGTAGAGAGCGTTGGCAGGGTGATCCGGCGTGACCAGCTCGCTCACCCAACGCACGCCGGTGCCCTGAAAGATAAGGGCGACGTCCTGTTTCTTTTCCTTGAGTTCATAGGCCAGAAACATCGCGTTGAAGACACGGCCTAGCGCCTCTTCTGAGTTTGCCGTGGGGTCCGAGTAGATGACGATTGCAGTTTTTGACATGTAGATTCCAGTTTTGGCTTGTGTTTACCGAACGATCGTTCGAAAACTGGATAGCGGGCATATAAATTGCTGGCAACTATATTTTACCGTTCGTTCGGTAACATCATGGTGATCTGGAGGATCTGAACGTGGGACGACGATCAAGCATTGGGGAAGAGGACCTGATTGACGCCCTGTCGCGCGTCTTTCGTGACACAGGCTACGAAGGGGCGACGCTGTCATCCCTGTCGCAGGAAACCGGCCTTCAGCGCGCCAGCCTTTACCATCGGTTTCCCGGCGGAAAAGAGCAGATGGCACAGGAAGTCCTTGCCGCCACCGAAAGCTGGCTGCGGGAAAACATCTTTGAGCCGCTGAAGCGCGACGGTTCGGTAGATCAACGTTTGCAATCACTGATCCGGAAGCTGGATGAGCTTTACTCAAGTGGCAACCAAGCCTGCATTCTGAACATGCTAAGTTCTGCCCGCGATCATGACAGTCCCTTTGCGGACCCGATCAAAAGGATCTTCGATGCCCTGATTGATGCGCTTGCCGCCCTCGCTGAGGAACGGGGGTTTGAGGAGGCCGACGCAAGGGACCGGGCCGAACGCGCGGTCATACTGCTGCATGGCAGTCTGGTTTTGTCGCGGGGGACCGGGACGCAGAGGCCTTTTGAACGGTTTCTCGAGACGCTGCCTGATGAACTGCTTGGGCACAGATGACGCAGGGTCGACGCCCGCGAACAACTTCATCATGTGGGTTAGGTCGCTGAGTCCTATCGCGAAGCTGCCGACATCTGGCGCACATTGGGAATGAGCCGTACTGCGGTCAGCCAGCTGAGTATTGTGGCGCACAGCATGACAGTCGGGAAAGACAGGTCCGCCAGAATGCCTGCCAATCCAGCAGCGCTGGCCGCCCCGAGGGCACCCCCCAACATTTGCAGGAAACCCTGCATCGCCGCCGCCGCGCCCGCCTTTTGCGGGAACCGCTGGAGGGCCGCAGCGATGGATGCAGGCAACATTATCCCCAACCCCGTGACATGCACCACCATCGCGCCGTTGATCAGGAACTTGTTCAACATCCCAAACGCAGGCGGCGCGAAAAGCAGGACAGCCCCTGCCAGCATGATGCTCACCCCGAGCAAAGACATCGACCGAGGTTCAGCGGTGACGGCGACTTTCCTTGTTATGATCCCACCGATGACAAAGCCTGAAACAGCGATGGGCGGATAGAGGCCAAACTCAATCGGAGAAATCCCCAAGGTCCCGATCAAAACCGCCGGAGCGCCCGAAAAGAAAGCTGACATCGAAGCAAAAGCGCAGGCGACGGCCAGTGCGTTTGGCCAGAAGACCGGATCGCGCAGGATGGCTGCGTATTCCGCAACTTCCGAGCGCGGTGCCACATGCCGACGGGTCACCAAGGTTTCCGGCAGCGCCCGCGCGACGATCACCACAAGAGCCAAACCAAGCGCGCCGGTGATCCAGAACGTTGCCCGCCATCCGAGCGTCTGTTCGACCACACCGCCGATCAGCGGCGTGAGACCGGGAACCAGCGCGAATGCAATCGTGACAGCCGCAAGGACCCGAGCCAGTTCGACCCCTTCGAAACTGTCGCGCGTCGTGGCCCGGGACACCACGATCCCTGCAGCGGCACCAGATCCCTGCACGATCCTGCCAATGAGCAGGTTCGAGTAATCGACCGCAATACTGCATAGGAAGGTTCCGAGCAAAAAAACGGTCAGGCCAATCATCAAAATGGGCTTGCGCCCGTATCGGTCCGACAGCGGACCGATCACAAGCTGCATAATGGCAAATGCGCAAAGGAACACCGCGAGCGTCGCCTGACTTGCGCCATGCGACACCCCAAGGTCATGGGCCACGCTGGGCAAAGATGGCGTGTAGATGTTGGATGCAAACTGCCCGACTGCGGCCATCCCCGCCAAAAGCAGGATGGTCGATGTCGTGGCCACAAGCTTGCGCTGGTGGAATTGTCCGAAAATATGGTCGAAGAACATCTGAGCCTCCTGCTTGTTCAACTTGAAGAATGTCAGCGGCTGGCAGGTGCCCGCGTTTGCGCGCACCTGCGTTTTCGGCCTGATGGTCCGGCCCTCCTCAGGTCAGGATACCTGTGAGGCCACAGTCATCCGTTCGGACCGCCGCTCCGCCCGGAGTTTGCTGATCGAAAGGAAGTGGAACCCAAGAAAGATCGGGACAAAGAACGCCGGGAACAGCGCCAGCGGATGGTCGTTGACGATGTTCGGCGCATCATGGGACAGCAGATGGGCGAAGCCTTCCGAGGTCATGATCCCAAGCGCCACGGCGAAGACGAAGTCCAGTATCCCGATGATGTTGGCCCGCATCAGCAGTTTTCTGGCGTTCGGTGCGTCGCTCGCCAAGGCTTTGCTGGCCTGCCATCCCGCGATGCCGGCCCATATGTCGCCCAGCCCTGCGGGCAGCGCGAATTCTGCCGGAATGCTTCCCCCGAGCCACCCGATCAGAAATACGCCGCCCATGATGCGGGGGATTTGAAAGGCGGCGATCGCGGCCATCGGCGTGGCCATCGTAATGCGTCGTCCCAGCGGTGTGATCCAAGCGAGCCCCCAGACAATCACAGCGCCACCGAACAGGAACGCTAGCACGATTGGCGGATCCTGAAGGGTCGGCGGTACGTTCAGCACGTTGGATTCGGAGGGCGGCACCACGATGGCGAACCAAAGCCCGAATAGGAACGCCGCTACTGTGACCGTCACACCGGTCTGCCCGGCCGTGAGGTTTGCCCGGCTTACGCCGATCATCATGATTGCAAATGCAATCAGCGGCAGTGCGACAGCAAAGGTGCGCACGTAGAAAATTAGAAAGTCTGTCATGTCTCTTCTCTCAGGTTGTGGTGGATGAATTCGAATTATTGACGTCGAAGTTGGAAGCGCTCTTGAGGGGATGTCGGGATTCCCAGGAAACGCCCGACGCGTTTGTGTGGAACTGTCAGGACCCCTGACACCGCCCCCTACGGTGGTCCAAGGCCGCATTCTCTTTCTTGAAGATCGGCGCGCCGCGTCTCCGTCATCTCGTTCATCCTCATATTTTAGCGTATGATTGTACTCTTAATTTATAGATGTTATACATCCTCTATAATGTCAATCCCCGGGAGACAGATGCATGCCGAGAATGTCGGAAGCCGAAAAACAAAAGAGCCATGAACGGATCATAGATGCGGCAGCGCGGCTGTTTCGGGAGAACGGCATCAGCACCACCAGCGTATCGGACGTGATGCAAGCTGCGGGACTTACGCAGGGCGGGTTCTATCGCCACTTTGCTTCGAAGGAAGACCTTGTCGCCGCAGCGTTTAAGCGGTCTGCCGATGAGCTTTTGAACAAGGCGGAAGGGGGGACCGCAGGTGAAAAGCGCGCAGACTACATCGCAAAATATCTCTCAACCGGTCATGTGGCAGACCCTGGGCAAGGCTGCCCGTTCGCCGCGAACGGATCAGAGGTGACACGGCTCGGAGATTGTGTTGGGTCGGAAGCATCAGATGCGATCAAGCGGATCTCTGCCATGCTCAACAGTACAGAGGACAAGACCGCAGATGATGGCGTTGCAACCCTGGCGCTTTTGGTGGGGACGATAACACTTGCCCGGCTGGCTCAGTCCAACGCAGAAGCGACGCAGATTGTCGAGGTCGGCAAAGTCGCAATCAATCGACTGAACGAGACCCTCCTAGGGTAAAATCTTGCCGCCCGTCGCGGCAACACCACAAACAGCAAGAACCGGGTCGAACGCGACGCCCCTGAACTCCATTCTCGGCAAGAAAAGGAGGAGCTCGATGCACTACCAGTTCGAAGCAATGCCATCGCCGGTGGCGGATTGGCACCGCCAAAACCGGCAAGATGAGATGGGAAACAAAATCCTGCATGTTCAAGATGGTGGTACGTATCCCTGCCGCCACTGCCTCAAGGAAGCGAGCAAAGAGGATGGTGCCTTACTCTTTTCCTACCGGCTCCCCCTGCCCGACAGTGTCTATGCCCAACCAACGGCTGTGTTCCTGTGCAAGAGCGATTGCACGCGTCACGTCGGCGGGAAAAGCGTGCCCGAAATAGTAAGAAACAGGTTCGTAGCCTTGCGCGCCTTTCGCGCGAACGGGCTTATGGACTACGCGATGAACACCTTGTCCAACGGGGAGGACGTCGGCGTCGAAATCGAGCGCATTCTGACGAACGACGAGATTGCGTTCATCAATATCCATACCGCACTGGCCGGGTGCATGTTATGCGCGGTCCGCCGAAATTAATACTCGACGATGCGAGTCGCCAATTCAACGAGAAGTAGGCCTATGAAAGCAGGCTGATCATCCTTTGCCCAAAAAAGCGTCTGCGTCAAAAGAGGCTACGTGAGTAGCGCTTCGCAAGCAAATCACCGGCGTGCTACTATTGTAAGCCAATACCTCGTATTTGCTTCAGAAATGCTCGTAGTCGTTTTCCTATCTCAAGTGGCTGTTGCTGTTTTTT
>CAYUSM010000029.1:0-21058 GCA_964447345.1 uncultured Sulfitobacter sp.
CGGCCACATCCGCGATCAGCATGTGACCGGGGGAATGGGTGATGCAGAGCGGCAGCTTGGCGGCCAGCAGGACGTTTTGCGGGGTCACCCCGCAGGCCCAATAGACGGGGACTTCGCCGGGATTGATCTCAACCGCGTCGCCCCAATCGGGTGCGGCGAGGTCCTTGATGCCAATCTCGGTCGGGTCTCCAACCGCGATCGGGGCGCCATGGGCTTGCGGGTAGAGCGCGCTGATGCGCCGTGCCTCATCGATCTGAGCTTGCGGGATCGGGCGCATGGTCACCACCATCTTGCCCGCAAAGGGGCCCGCCGGGTTCAGCTCGATGTTGCTGCGGTACATGGGCACGTTCCGCCCGCTGTCGATGTGCCGCACCGGGATGCCATTGCGCAAAAGCGCGTTCTCGAAGGTGAAGGAGCATCCCAGCGCGACCGTCACCAGATCATCCTGCCAGATGTTGGTGATGTCGGTAACCTCATCTGTCAGTTGACCCTCGCGAAAGACCCGATATTTCGGGACATCGGTTCGGATGTCGATGTCACGGCCCAACGTTGGCAGCATCGGATCACCCGTGTCACTGACGCCCACCAGGGGGCAGGGCTTGGGGTTGCGTTGGCAGAACCGCAGAAAGTCCAATGCGTGTTCCGCCGGGAGAATGGCAAGGTTGCACTGGAGCTTTCCTGCGGCCAGACCCGCGGTATGACCGGCATAGGCGCCACTTCTGATCGCTGCGCGCACCTCTGTTGCGGGCAGCTTCCTGAGATCAGCATGTGAAACTGGTGATGCGTTCATGCCAGGCCCCCCGAGCTATCTGATAAGCATCACAGGTCGAGGGCATTCAGGCAAATTATCATTTTTGATCAATAGTGATCAATTCCATGAATGCCTTCAAGATCGAGAGGCATCCCACGTTTGTGCGACATCGCGGGCAATTTTGGCGCTGGATTCAACGAGAAAGCTGCGCGGTTCTGACAAGTAGGACGCGGTGAATTCCAGAGGTTGCAAAGGAATCCCGGGATCAAACTCAACGATCTGGCCAGCCGCCAGATAATCTTCAGCCAGCGCACGAGGGTAGGGGCCGACCGCGATTCCCGCTGCGATCATTTTGAGGCTGGCGGACAGAGAGGCCGAGGCGAAAACACGTGCTTTGGGGCCAATGCGCCGCGACAGTTCGGACATTAGTTCGCGGTAGGGCCGCGTTTTACTGGAATAGGAGATCACGGGGATTTGGCCAAGGTCTGTCTGCGGGTTGTCGGCGGCACGATACCAATGCAGATCGAAGGGCGGCAGTGCCACGTTTTCGACCGAAAATTCGGAGACTGGGCCCATCAGGAAAGCCAGATCCAAGCCTCGGTCCAGTATCGCCGATCTGAGGTTCAGGGAGATGTCGACCGTCAGATCGACGTTGACGCGCGGATACTGTTGGCTGAACGCCTTGAGAAATTCGGGCAACCAGGATTGCGCAACGGTCTCGGCGGCACCGACCCGAAACAGGCCTTCCGTTTCAGAGGGGTTTGCGACGCGACTTTTGATCTCTTCTTCGACAAAAAGCATTTGCTCGGCGTAGGACAAAAGCAGCGTGCCGTGTTTGGTCAGGACCAGATCACCGGGACCACGTTCGAAGAGCGGGACGCGCAGTTCGTCCTCCAGATTGGCGATGCGGGTGGAGACCGCAGGCTGGGAGAGGTGCAGCCGCTCTGCGGCCTTGCGAAAGCCGCCAAGACGGGCAACCCAGAGGAAGGTTCTGATTTGATCGAACTTCATACCCATTCATAGAATGGATCACCGGACGGCGATATTGATAATTGCCGCTGCCTATTGAGAGAGCTGGAGTGTGTCACCGGGGGCGATGCGCCCACCCTGCAACACTTCTGCATAGATGCCCATGTCGGAGTGCCCGTAGTGGTCCCGCAGCAGGCGCGGCACATCCAGATCACGTTCTCCGGTTTCCAGATTGACCTGCGTGGCAGGGCAGCGGCGTGTGCGTTGGACAAACCTGATCTCAGCCTCGCCGATCCGCGCTTGCTGTCCTACCAGTTCAAGTTCTGAGAAGGGTGCAAGACCGCTGAACACGATGTTGCCACGAAACCGCATGGGGCTGACATCCTGGCCCACTTTATCGGAGAAGGCCGCGCAGCTGTCGGCGTTGATCAGCGAAATGGCGTTCATCATTTCCGGTGAGACAACCGAGACATCCGTGAACCGGTGCGGTTGCGCGGAATAGAGCGTGGGTTGCATGTCTTCTGGCAGATCGAGTGCTGACGCGATGAAGGCCGCGGCCTGCATTCGGCCGTCCTCTGTTTCGGTATCGAATTCCGCCTCCTGCCCCTTGGCCTTGATGCTCAGCCCTTTGGTGTCGGGGTCATAGCGGGTGTCGAGCAGGGCAAGACCGGCATCCCGTGCCAGCACCACGAACTTGGTCTTGGGAAGCGGGCGGGGATTGTCCGGATCAAACCCGCTGTTTGGCCGCGCAAACCCGAAAGCCCGATCCAACGGAAATCCTTTGCCCGGCTCCAGATCAACCCTTTCCAATGGCTGCGCGCTAAGGCCCTTTACGGGGTAGTGAAAGAGGTTTGTGATTGTCCCCGTGGCGGTCATATCGTCGGTCCTGTCTGATTCCGGCCTGCTCTTCGTGGCCACCAGATGCATCATAGATTGCTGTCCTTAGAAGAGAAGCGCACCACGTATTACCTGGACCCGTGGCCAGGCAGATGATTTCCCCTCCTTTAATTAAATATATATTTATCAGGTTCTTAGTGTGTTTTCCGTCAGAAATGAGGGGCGTACCTCAGAAATCTGTAGACTTGAGGGGCGTACCTCATCTAGCGTTTTCTCATCAGGCCGACGATTCGTATCGATAAAGAAATCGCCGGTCTCACACTGGGAGGAGACACCAATGAAGAATTTGAAACTGGCATCCGCCAGCGCCCTGAGCATTGCTGCTGCATCCATGGCCACCAGCGCCCAGGCCGAGGACCTGACGCTCTGCTGGGCGGCATGGGATCCGGCCAACGCCCTTGTAGAACTCAGCAAGGAGTTCGAGGCACAGTCCGGCCATTCGATGAGCTTCGAGTTCATCCCATGGCCCAACTTCGCCGACCGCATGCTGAACGAGCTGAACTCCGGCGGCAAGCTTTGCGACCTGCTGATTGGCGACAGCCAGTGGATCGGCGGCGGCGCGGAGAACGGCCACTACGTCAAGCTGAACGATTTCTTTGATGCCGAAGGCATTTCGATGGACGACTTCGCACCCGCGACCGTCTACGCCTATTCAACCTGGCCCAAGGGCACGCCGAACTACTACGCGCTGCCTGCAATGGGCGATGCGAACGGCTGGTTCTATCGCAAGGACTGGTTTGAGCGTGATGACATCAAGGCTGCGTTCAAGGACGCCACGGGCCGCGATCTGGCTGAGCCAAAGTCACAGAAAGAGTTGCTCGAAATCGCGCAATTCTTCCAGGGCCGCGAGATCGACGGGCAGACCGTCTATGGCGCCTCCATCTTTACCGAGCGGGGGTCCGAAGGTATCACCATGGGCATCACCTCGGCTCTGTACCCTTGGGGGTTCAAGTACGAAAACACGCCCGGCTCCTATGACATGGATGGTGCGGTAAACTCCGCTGAAGCCGTGGAAGCGCTTGAATTCTACAAGGAGTTCTACGAGACCGCGACACCGCCGGGCTACACCAACTCCTACATGGGTGAATCGCTCGACGCCTTCAAATCCGGTCAGGTCGCGATGGCAATGAACTGGTTTGCCTTCTTCCCCGGCCTCTATGCTGATCCGAACACCGGTGGCGACAAGATCGACTTCTTCGTGAACCCGCCGCAAAATCAGGCAGGCTCCACGCTTGGGGGTCAGGGCATCTCTGTCGTGGCCTATTCGGACAAGCAAGATGCGGCACTTGAGTACATCAAGTGGTTTGCACAGCCTGATGTGCAGGCCAAATGGTGGGATCTGGGCGGCTACTCCGCCCACAACTCGGTCCTGAATGATCCGGGCTTCAAAGACTCTGCACCTTTTGCCGGTGACTTCCTTGAAGCGATGGATAGCGTGCAGGACTTCTGGCAGGAGCCGGCCTATGCCGAACTGCTGCTGGCGATGCAAAAGCGCATGCATGACTACGTTGTGGCCGATCAGGGCACCGCGAAGGAAGCGCTTGATCTGCTGGTCGAAGACTGGACGGAAGTCTTCGAGGACGAAGGCAAGCTTTAACGTCGTAGCGGTGCGCAGCAAGTGCGCACCCTACAACCACGAAACGTAGGGTGCGCATTCATTGCGCACCTCTGCTCCCCCTTTGCCCGTTGGTTCCCATGTCAGACACCCCCGCCGATATCGCCGCCCGCGCCACGCCCCCGCGCGTTGCCCGCAAGATCAGAGGGCTGAGTGACCGCGCCATCGCGTGGATCTTCGTCGCGCCGACGATCTTCCTGCTGCTGGCGATCAACATCTTTCCGCTGATCTGGACGATCCGGCTGAGCTTTACCAACTTCAAGGCCAACCGCATCAACCGCGAGCCTGAATGGGTAGGCCTGCGCAATTACGAGCGTATCCTGACAGACAGCGACATCTGGCTGAACATGCAGGCCACGGCGCATTTCCTGTTCTGGACAATCTTCTTTCAGGTGCTGATCGGCTTCACGCTGGCTTACCTGATCAACAAGAAATTCAAGGGCAATGACCTGTGGACCACGATCATTGTGCTGCCCATGATGCTGTCCCCGGCGGTGGTCGGGAATTTCTGGAAGTTTCTCTACCAGCCGCAGATTGGCCTTTTTAACTACATCGTGGCCTTTTTTTCGGGCAAGGACCCATCCAGCTTTGAAATGCTGGGGTCGGTCGATCTGGCGCCCTGGTCAATCGTCATCGTGGATACATGGATGTGGACACCCTTCGTGATGCTGATCTGTCTGGCGGGGCTCAGGTCGATCCCTGACTATATCTACGAGGCGGCGGAAGTGGATCGCGCCTCCAAGCTGCGGCAGTTCTTTACGATTACCGTGCCCATGGTGCTGCCGTTCCTGATGCTGGCGGTGCTGTTCCGGGGGATCGAGAACTTCAAGATGTTCGATCTGGTGGTGCAGCTGACGGGCGGTGGTCCGGGCAGCACAACGGAACTGACGTCGATCAACCTCAAGCGCGAGGCCTTCGAGAAGTGGCGCACGGGCTATGCGAGCGCTTACGCGATCATTCTGTTCGTGACGGTGTTTGGTCTGGCCAGCATCTACGTGAAGGCACTGAACAAGGTGAAGGAGCGGTGATGATGACCTTTGCCACAGTGAACGATGGCTGCTCGAATGCTGCAACTCTTCCCGTCAAAGGGGACACCCCATGAGCACTTTCTCCGTCACCGAACCCAGCAAGCGGTCAAAGTGGTTCGCAGGCACGCTGGTGATCCTCTATGCACTGATCACCATGATCCCGCTGGCATGGATTGCGCTGACCGGCTTCAAATCGCCTGCCGACGCGATCAGCTATCCGCCCAAGGTTGTCTTTGAGCCGACGCTTGAAGGCTATGTGAACCTCTTCACCACCCGCACGCGGCAAACGGATGAATTCCTGGCCGCCAATCCACCCGAGACCTGGTACGAAGAAATCGTGCGCCAGTACGACATGGTCATCGCAGGGCCGTCGAAGTTTGGCGAGCGGTTCCTCAATTCGGTAATCATCGGGTTCGGATCGACATTCCTCAGCGTGTTTCTCGGCACGCTCGCGGCCTATGCCTTCAGCCGGTTCAAGATACCCTTGGCGGATGATTTGCTGTTCTTCATCCTCAGTACGCGGATGATGCCCCCTATCGCCGTCGCCATCCCCATCTTCCTGATGTACCGGCAACTCGGTCTGAGTGACACGCACCTGGGAATGATCCTGCTCTACACGGCGGTGAACATCTCACTCGCGGTTTGGCTGTTGAAATCCTTCATCGACGGCATCCCGACCGAGTACGAGGAAGCGGCGTTGATTGACGGCTACACCCGGTTTCAGGCCTTCTACAAAGTGGTGCTGCCACAGGCCGCCACCGGCATCGCCTCGACCGCGATCTTCTGTCTGATCTTTGCCTGGAACGAATACGCCTTCGCGGTGCTGCTGACCTCCGGCACGGCCCAAACGGCACCACCCTTCATCCCGACGATCATTGGTGTGGGCGGGCTCGATTGGCCCGCCGTGGCCGCCGGTGCGACGATCTTCCTGCTACCGGTGATGATCTTCACCATCCTGCTGCGCAAACACCTGCTGCGGGGCATCACATTCGGGGCGGTGCGGAAATGAGCGGGCAGAAGCATCAACACGCATATGCCGCTCCGGTGTACGCCCGGTGTACAGGTTGTGACATTCGAAATGAGGCCCTGACATGAGCAATTTCATCAACGGCCTTTTCCGCCTCAAGCGCGGCCCGTGGGAGATGCTGGCGACCATCATCATCGGGCTTGGCGTCTTCATGCTGATGCAGCCTTTTGCGCTGTGGCTCTTCACCTATTCCTTCATCGTCACGCTGGTGGGCACCGTGATGTTCATCATCGTCTCGCACTTCAAGGACTGACCCTTTGGCGCAAATCCAGATCAAAAACGTCCGCAAGGAATTTGGCGACTTCGTCGCTGTGCGGGAGTCGAGCTTTACCATCGAGGACGGTGAGTTCTTCATGCTCCTTGGCCCCTCGGGCTGCGGCAAGACAACGACGCTGCGGATGATTGCAGGGCTTGAATTGCCCTCCTCGGGCGAGATCTATCTTGACGGTGAAGAGATTAGCCAACTGCCCCCCAGTCAGCGCGATATTGCCTTTGTTTTCCAGATGTTTGCGCTTTACCCGCATATGAACGTCTACAAAAACCTCAGCTATCCGCTGGTCAGCCAAGGGATGCCCCGCGCGCAGGTGCGGGCAAAGGTGGACGAGGTCGCGGGGATCCTTGGCATTACCGATATCCTAAAGCGCCCCGTGGGTGGCCTTTCAGGCGGGGACCGCCAGCGTGTGGCCCTCGGTCGGGCGATCGTGCGCGACCCCAAGGCGTTCATGATGGACGAACCGCTGGGCGCACTGGACGCGGAGTTTCGTGAGCACATGGCTGAAGAACTGCGCGCGCTGCACGACAGGATGAACGCCACGACGGTCTACGTGACCCACGACCAGCTCGAAGCGATGCAGATGGGCGACAAGATCGTCGTGATGAACAACGCGGTGGTCGAGCAGTTCGGCACGCCGCAAGAGATCTACGACAAGCCAGCCACCATGTTCGTGGCGGATTTCATCGGGTCGCCTTCCATGAACTTCCTGCGGTTTGATGGCACGGTTGAGGCCGGTGCCAGCAGCGTTGATCTGGGCGGGCAATCCCACGGCGTGCCAACGCAGAGAGAGGGCGCCACGGGCAAGCTGGTGTTCGGTGTCCGGCCAGAGCACGTGACGCTGTCCGACAGCGGCGACTATCGCGGCGAGGTGATTGCCGTTGAATACCTTGGCACCACCCAGATCATCACGCTTGAAACGCCCAATGGCGAGTTGAAGGCCCGGATCGACAGCGCGCGCGGGGTCAAGACGGGGGAAAAGGTGGGCTTGGGTTTTGAGGCCCCGAAGATCACGCTTTTTGATGAAAGCACGGGCCATGCGCTGGTCTCAGCGTTGAATGAAGGGGTGCTGGCCCATGGCTGAGGTGGTGCTCAAGAACCTGTCGAAGTCCTTTGGCGATGACGTGGGGATCGACGACATTTCCATGACCATTCCGGATGGCGCTTTTGTCGTGCTGCTGGGTCCGACCGGGGCGGGGAAGACGACGACCCTGCGGCTCATTTCGGGCCTTGAGAAAGAGGACAAGGGCGAGGTCTGGATTGGCGGGCGCAACGTGAAGGGCGAGACACCTGCGCAGCGCGACGTCGCGATGGTGTTTCAACAGTATTCCCTATACCCGCATCTCACGGTGCGCGAGAACCTCGAATTCCCGCTCAAGTCACCCATCCTGCGCACGCCAAAGGACGAGATCAACCGCAAGGTGACCGAGGTCGCAAGCGTGCTGCAGATCAGCCACAAGCTCGACAACAAAGCCACGGCGCTGTCGGGCGGTGAGATGCAGCGCGTTTCCATTGGCCGCGCCTTGGTGCGCGAACCTGCGATCTATCTGATGGATGAACCGCTCTCGTCGCTGGACGCCAAGTTGCGGACGGACCTGCGGGTGGAGCTGAAGCGCATTCAGGCGAGCCTTGGGGCGACATTGCTGTACGTGACACACGACCAGATCGAAGCGATGACCATGGCCACCCATGTTGGCGTATTGGATCATGGCAAGCTGGTGCAGTTTGGCACGCCACGGGAGATTTACGAGGACCCGGACTCGCTTTATGTCGCGTCCCGGCTTGGCCTGCCACGTATCAATGTCCTGCCTGCGGATGTCTTTGGCAACGTGCCTGCAGGCACGCACCGGATCGGGATGCGGCCAGAGCATATCTTGCAGGGAGAAGGGCTTGATGCAGAGGTGCAGAGGGTCGAGCATCTGGGCGATCAGCTGCGCCTGCATCTGACGTTGCAAGGCCACGCCATCACGACCATCGCCGACCCGGCCACGGACTACCAGCCCGGTGCACACCTCAAGATCGCGCCGCAGAACCCGTTGTGCTTTGACGCTGACGGCAACCGCATTCGCTAAAGGAGCCTGCCCATGGACCAGTTCATCAACTCACGCGAAACGCTCGTCACCGATGCGATTGACGGTCTGTTGGAAACCAGCGGAGGGGCGCTGACGCGGCTGGACGGCTATCCGCATATCAAGGTTGTGTGCCGGTCGGATTGGGACAAATCCAAGGTGGCGCTGATTTCCGGCGGTGGCTCGGGGCATGAACCGGCGCATGCGGGTTTCGTGGGCGAGGGGATGCTGACGGCGGCGGTCTGCGGCGAGGTCTTTGCCTCCCCATCCGTGGACGCGGTACTGGCGGGCATTCTGGCAGTGACCGGTGAGGCGGGCTGTCTGCTGATCGTGAAGAATTACACTGGCGACAGGCTGAACTTTGGTCTAGCGGCGGAACGTGCGCGGGCCTTTGGGCTGAAGGTGTCGATGGTTGTGGTAGACGACGACATCGCGCTGCCTGATCTGCCCCAGCCGCGCGGGGTGGCAGGGACACTCTTTGTGCACAAGATTGCCGGGGCTCTGGCGGCCTCTGGTGCGGACCTTGATACGGTGACCGCAGCCGCGACGAAGGCCATCGGCGCAATGGCGTCCATCGGCAAATCGCTGGATACCTGCACGGTGCCGGGGTCGGCCAAGGAAGACCGCATCGCGCCGGGTATGGCTGAACTGGGATTGGGTATTCATGGCGAAGCTGGTGTGGAGCAGGTGGCTTTTGAGGGCGCCCGGCACGCGATGGACCTGGTGTTGGAGAAGCTGGCGCCGAAGATGGCGTCGGGTGAATATGTTGCGCTGCTGAACAACCTCGGATCGACGACGCCGCTGGAGATGAGCGTGTTGGCGCATGAGCTGGCGACCTCGGATAAGGCACGTAATATCAAGCATATCATCGGACCCGCGCCGCTGATGACCTCACTTGATATGCATGGCTTCTCTGTTTCCATCCTGCCGGTCGATGCGGAAAACCAAGCCCATCTTGAGGCTGCGGTGGGGCCTGCGACCTGGCCTGGCATGAACACCATTTCGCCCGCGCCTGTGCGTCCCTTGCCCGATGGGCTGAGCCCGATCAAGCCAATCCCATCGGCCAATCCTGAAACCCGCGCGGTTCTGGATCAATGCTGTGACCTGCTGATCGCGGCGGAGGGTGATCTCAATGAGTTGGACGCAAAGTCTGGTGACGGCGATACAGGCAGTACCTTGGCCACCGCTGCCCGGGCGCTGAAAGGGGCGCTGGACCGGTTGCCCCTGGCCGACCCCACGCAGCTGTTTCGTGCTGTCGGGGATGAGTTGAGCCAGACAATGGGCGGCTCTTCCGGCGTGATCCTGGCGATTTTCTTTGGGGCGACGGGGGATGCCTGCGCCAGCGGCAAACCCATTCCAAAGGCCCTTTTGACCGGCTTGCAGCGGATCAGTGAAGTGGGCGGCGCGCAAAAAGGGGACCGCACCATGATCGACGCGCTTGAGCCTGCGTTGCAGGCCTTGCCCCAAGGCGTTGGGCAAGCGGCCAATGCCGCCCGCGAAGGTGCCGATGCGACGGCAAAGATGGGCCGCGCCAAGGCCGGACGCGCCTCTTATGTGCCTGAGGAAAACCTGATTGGGCACAACGACCCGGGTGCCGAAGCTGTCGCGCGGCTCTTTGAAGGGCTGGCCAAGGCCATGTGAGCAGACAAAAGGACCAGATGGACCAGAAGACCGAACAACGCCCCCCACCTACTATCAACGACATTGCCCGTGTCGCTGAGGTCAGCCTTGCAACGGTGGACCGGGTTCTGAACGCCCGTCCCGGTGTGCGGGAAAAGACGGTGCAGAAGGTCAACAAGGCGATTGCCGATCTGGGGTACGTGCGGGATACGGCGGCGGCCAATCTGGCGCGGGGGCGGGTCTATGACTTTGTGTTCATCCTGCCGTCGACCAGCAATGAATTTCTGACCTCCATTGAAGATCAGATCGAACAGCTCAGCCAGGGTGTCCGGCACGAGCGCACACGGCTGAGTTTTGTCCGGGTGGCGGCCTTTGACCCCGTGGCCTTGGCCGAAGCCATTGAAAACATTGATGCGGCCAAGGTGGACGGTGTGGCGATCTTCGGGCCCGAGACGCCTTCGGTGAGGGACAGCATCGCGCATCTGAAGGCCAACGGTGTGACGGTGGTGTCGCTGGTGGCTGACATCCCAAGCTCTGAGCGGGATCACTACGTCGGGATCGACAACGTGGCGGCGGGACGCACCGCGGCGCAGTTGTTGGGGCGGTTTGTCGGACCGCGCGCAGGGAAGATACTGGTGCTCACCGGGTCCATGCTGGCGCGGGATCATCTGGAGCGTCGGCTGGGGTTTGATGAGGTGATGGCGCGGGACTTTCCGCAGTTGCGCGTGCTGGCCTCGCTTGAGGGGCGCGATGACCCTGATCTGATCGAGCGACTGTTGCCCGGCACGCTTGAGGAAAATCCCAACATCATCGGCATTTATTCCTCGGCGGCAGGCAACGAGGGGCTGCTGCGGTTCTTGCGCAGCCAGCCTGACCTGCCGCGTCCGGTTGTGGTGGCGCATGAAATGACCCCCCTGTCGCGCGGTGCGCTGAGCGAAGGGATGTTTGACGCGGTGATCTCGCAGGACTCGGGCCATTTGGTGCGCAGCGCCGTGCGCATCATGCGCGCCAAGAGCGACAAGATGCCAATCAACACGGCGCAGGAGCGCATTCGCATCGACGTTTACATCAAGGAAAACATGCCGCCTTGAGCGGATAAGACCATCGGGAGGAAAGACATGAAAACCATCAAGGGACCGGCGCTGTTTTTGGCGCAATTCGCAGGGGACGACGCCCCCTTCAACTCATGGGATGCGATCACGAAGTGGGCGGCTGATTGCGGCTATAAGGGTGTGCAGGTGCCCAGTTGGGACGCGAGACTGTTTGATCTGGCGCAGGCGGCGGAGAGCAAGGATTACTGCGATACCTTCAAGGGCCAAGCCGCCGAGAACGGCGTTGAGGTGACAGAGCTGTCAACGCATCTGCAGGGCCAGCTGGTGGCGGTACATCCGGCATACGACACCGCCTTCGACGGCTTTGCCGACCCTTCGGTGCATGGCAACCCGAAGGCGCGGCAAGAATGGGCTGTCGATCAGGTGATGAAGGCGATCTCGGCATCGGCGAACATGGGCATCAAGAACCACGTGTCCTTCTCCGGCGCTTTGGCCTGGCCCTATGTCTATCCCTGGCCACAGCGGCCTGCGGGTCTGGTCGAGACGGCGTTTGATGAGCTGGCCAAGCGCTGGCGGCCAATCCTCGACCACGCCGAGGAGAATGACGTCAACATCTGCTATGAAATTCACCCGGGTGAGGACCTGCACGACGGGGTGACGTTTGAGATGTTCTTGGAGCGGGTGGACAATCATGCGCGGTGCAACATGCTGTATGACCCGTCGCACTACGTGCTGCAATGCCTTGATTATCTGGACAATATCGACATCTACAAAGACCGCATCAAGATGTTCCACGTCAAGGATGCGGAGTTCAATCCGACAGGACGGCAGGGTGTCTACTCCGGCTATCAGCCCTGGGTGGATCGCGCGGGCCGCTTCCGCAGCCTCGGCGACGGGCAGGTCGATTTTGGCGCAGTCTTCTCCAAGATGGCGGCGAATGATTTTGACGGTTGGGCCGTGGTGGAATGGGAATGCTGCCTGAAGCATCCTGAGGACGGTGCGCGAGAGGGCGCGCAGTTCGTCTCTGATCACATCATCCGGGTGACCGAGCGGGCGTTCGATGACTTTGCGGACGGCGGTACGGACGAGGCGGCGAACCGGAAGATGCTGGGGATCGAGTGATGCAGGTCGGCTTCAACCTGCTGCTCTGGACCACGCATCTGACCGACGAGCTGTTGCCGGTCTGCGAAAAGCTCAAGGCGGCTGGCTACGATGGGGTAGAGGTGCCAGTCTTTGAAGGGGAGCCCGGCCACTATGAGGCGCTCAGGCGCAAGCTGGATGACATCGGCCTGCGCACCACTGTCGTGGGAATTGTACAATCGGCGGACGCCAACCCGGCTTCACCTGACGATGCGTGCCGCAGGCAGGGCGTGGATTACCTCAAGTGGCTGGTAGATTGTTCGGCGGCACTGGGAGCAGAGACGCTTTGCGGACCGTTCTATCAGCCGTTGGGCGAATTTTCCGGCGCGGGATGTTCAGAGGCTGAATGGGCGGCGATCATCGATGCTCACAGTCAAATGGCGGCCCATGCCAAAGGCACCGGTGTGGCCTTGTCGGTCGAACCGCTGAACCGGTTTGAGTGCTATGCGCTTAACACTGTGGGGGCGGCGGCAGATTTGGTGGATGCGGTGGGGGCAGAAAACTACGGTTTGCTCTACGACACGTTTCATCAGAATATTGAGGAAGACGATCCGATTGCCGCCATGCAGGCGGCAGGCAAACGCGTCAATCACGTCCACATATCCGAAAACAACCGTGGCACGCCGGGACGCGGGCAGATCGACTTTGACGCGGCATTCAGCGGGCTCAAATCCATCGGCTATGACGGTTGGCTGGTGATCGAATCCTTTGGTCACGCGCTGCCGGACATAGCGGCGGCGACCAAGGTCTGGCGGCCGTTGTTTGAAAGCCGGGAGCAGGTTTACACCGAAGGCATCGCGCTGATCCGCGATGGCTGGGCAAGAGCACAAGGGAGAATTTCATGAGCAATCGCATTCGTTTGGGCATGGTGGGGGGCGGCAACGACGCCTTTATCGGGGGTGTGCATCGCATCGCAAGCCGCATCGATGACAGGTATGAGCTGGTCGCAGGCGCGCTCAGTTCCACGCCAGAAAAGTCGCGGGAGAGTGGCGAGGCGTTGGGTCTGCCGCGCGTCTATGATGACTTTAGGCAGATGGCGATCCGCGAGGCGCGGCGGAAGGACGGGATCGAAGCGGTCAGCATTGTCACGCCGAACCACGTGCACTACGCCGCCGCACGGGAGTTCCTGAAGCGTGGCATTCACGTGATCTGCGACAAGCCGCTGACCTCTACACTCGCAGATGCCAAGAAACTCGCGCAGGCGGCGGAAAAGTCCGATGCCCTCTTTATCCTGACCCATAACTACACCGGCTATCCAATGGTGCGTCAGGCACGCGAGATGGTGGCGAACGGCGAGATCGGGAAAATCCGGGTGGTCCAGGTGGAATATCCGCAGGACTGGCTGACCAATCACGAGGATTTCAAACAGGCCGAGTGGCGCACCGATCCAGAGCGTTCTGGTGCGGGCGGGTCGACCGGCGATATTGGCACCCATGCGCATAATCTGGCGCGCTTCATCACCGGGCTGGAGGTGGAAAGCCTTGCCGCTGATCTGGATGCTTTTGTGCCGGGGCGGCAGGTGGATGATAACGGCCACGTTATGCTGCGGTTTGAGGGTGGGGCCAAAGGCATGCTCTGGTGCTCGCAGGTGGCGCCGGGCAATGAAAATGCCCTCCGCATCCGGGTTTACGGCGAAAAGGGTGGCCTTGAATGGGCGCAAGAGGACCCGAACTACCTGTGGCACACCCCATTTGGGGAGCCAAAGCGCTTGATCACCCGAAACGGATCGGGGGCAGGGGATGCCGCAGCCCGGATGAGCCGCATTCCGCCGGGTCATCCCGAAGGTTACCTTGAAGGCTTTGCGAACATCTATAGCGAAGCGGCAGATGCCATTGTGGCCCATCGCGATGGCACCTCGCCGGATCCGGCCGTGATCTATCCGACCATTCAGGACGGGTTGAAGGGCATGCAATTCATAGATGCCTGCGTGCGGTCTTCCAAACGCAACGCGGCCTGGGTCACGCTCTGACTGGTCAGCCCCTGCCCACCGCAGTAGCGTGACGGGCAGGGGGAGCCATGGGCATCATCACCGAAGACCACGTCACCGGCAGCATCGCTGAGGCGCTGCAATACATCTCTTACTACCACCCGCCGGATTTTATTCAGGCGATGGCGGCGGCCTATGATCGTGAGGAGAACCCTGCCGCCAAGGATGCGATTGCACAGATACTGATCAACGCGCGCATGTGCGCCATTGGACATCGGCCGATCTGTCAGGACACCGGTACGGCCAATGTCTTTGTCGATGTGGGAGTGCAGGCGCGTCTGGATTGGCAGCGCCCCTTGCAAGAGATTGTGGATGATGGGGTGCGGCGGGCCTATCTGCTGGATGAGAACCCCCTAAGAGCATCGGTTGTCACCGACCCACTTGGCGCGCGACAGAACACCGGGGACAATACGCCAGCGATGGTGCAGGTGAACATGGTCGCTGGCGATCAGGTCAATGTCACCGTATCGGCCAAGGGCGGCGGGTCAGAAAACAAATCGAAATTCGTGGTGCTGAACCCGTCAGACTCCATTGTCGATTGGGTGGTGAAGACGGTCGAAACGCTGGGTGCAGGCTGGTGCCCTCCGGGCATTCTTGGGATCGGCGTTGGCGGATCGGTGGACAAATCCATGGCGATGGCCAAGGCGGTACTGAATGAACCCATCGACATCACCGAATTGCGCGCGCGCGGGCCGCGAAATACGGTCGAAGAGATGCGGCTAGAGATACTTGAGCGGGTGAACGCGCTTGGCATCGGGGCGCAGGGGCTGGGTGGTGTGACCACCGTGCTCGACGTCAAGATTGCGCATTTCCCAACCCATGCGGCTTCTCTGCCTGTCTCATTGATCCCCAATTGTGCGGCAACGCGGCATGTGCATTTCACATTGGATGGCACCGGGCCTGCGCAGTTTGCAACACCCGACCTCTCACTCTGGCCAGAAGATATCGAAGCCCGCAGCGGAGAGGCGGTGCGGCTTGATCTGGACAACCTGACCGATGAGGTGCTTGCCGCGCTCTCACCTGGGCAGACCGTACTGCTGAACGGCACGCTTTACACGGGCAGGGATGCGGCGCACCGGCGGATGGTGGAGATGCTGGACCGAGGCGCGCCGTTGCCGGTCGATCTGAAGAGGCGGGCCATCTACTACGTGGGACCTGTCGATCCGGTCAAAGGCGAGGTGATTGGCCCTGCAGGCCCCACGACATCGACCCGCATGGACAAATTCACCGACCAGATACTGGCGCAGACAGGTCTGAAGCTGATGATCGGAAAGGCAGAGCGCGGCGCAGAAGCGATTGAGGCGATCCGCAAACATGGGGCAATCTATCTGATTGCGGTGGGCGGGGCGGCCTATCTGGTGTCCAAGGCCATCCGTGCCTCCAAACCGGTTGCATTTCAGGACCTTGGGATGGAGGCGATCTACGAGTTGACGGTTGAGGACATGCCAGTGACAGTGGCCGTCGACAGGCAAGGCCAGTCGATCCACCAGTTGGGCCCGGCAAAGTGGCGACGTCTAGGAGCCGCAAAACCAGCGATGCGCTGATTGTTACGATCTGTTGAGGCGTTTTCCGGATCGCTCCTGTTGGTGCCGCCCCGTCCCGTGTTAGCCTTGACCCAGCGACCCAGATGCAAGCAGCCAAAGGAACGACACCATGGCCATCACCGATCAAGTCCCGACGAATTCGAAGTTTCACGCCAAGAGCACGGGAACCGAAGTGCTTGCCGATTTGGATCTGTCTGGAAAGACGGCTGTCGTCACGGGCGGCTACAGCGGGCTTGGGCTGGAGACAGTGCGGTGCCTTGCCGCCAACGGGGCCAAGGTGGTGGTACCGGTCCGCAGCCCGGACAAGGCCAAAGAGGCTTTGGAGGGTGTCACCGGGGATGTCGCCTCAGCACCAATGGATTTGGCGGACATCGCCTCGGTGCGGCGCTTTTCTGACGAGATGAAAGAGAGCCACACGTCGCTTGATCTGCTGATCAACAACGCGGGGATCATGGCCTGCCCTGAAGCTCGTGTCGGTCCGGGGTGGGAATCGCAGTTCGGCGTGAACCACATGGGCCACTTTGCACTGACGCAGGCGCTGATGCCGTTGCTGACCAAGGCGGACGGCGCGCGGGTGGTTGCGTTGTCTTCGACGGGGCACAAGCTGTCGGACATCATCTGGGACGACATACAGTTTGATGACGCAGACTATGACAAATGGGTGGCCTACGGTCAGGCCAAGACGGCGAATGCGCTCTTCGCCAACGGTCTTTCACGGCGGCTGAAAGAGAGTGGTGGGCTGGCATTCTCCGTCCACCCGGGTGGGATATTCACGCCATTACAGCGACATTTGCCCAAGGAAGAGATGATCGCGCTTGGCTGGCTTGGCGAGGATGGCGAGCCGTCAGAGCTTGCCAAACAGGGGTTCAAGACCCCGGAACAGGGGTGTTCCACCACGCTCTGGGCGGCGACCGCGCCAGAGCTTGAGGGTCGGGCAGGTGTCTATTGCGAAGATTGCGACGTTGCCAAGCCAACAGACCCCGACAGCCCCACGGCACGCTTCATGGGCGTCAATGCGCATGCCTGTGACGACGCATCAGCAGAAAGGCTTTGGGAGGTCAGCGAGAGCCTGCTCGCCAACGCCTGAGCTTATCGTTCGTCCGATTTGCCTGCCGAGTCGCCGCTCAGTTCCTGGGCGGCTTGCGAGGCCGCGGCAGCAATGGCTGATTTGTCCTCGTCCGTCAGCGCCTCGCGGTCATTCATGCTGGGCAGCGCTACGCGCACTTCGCGGCGGGCAAAGTCGATGCCCGCTTCGGCAAAGGCGGCTGAGACACGGTTGAAGATCTCTTTGCGGATCATGAATTGCTTGCCCGGTTTGGCCATGAACTTGCCCCGGATCACCACACCCACGTCGTCGATCTCAAGCACGCCCTGCGACTTGAAGGGCTGCAGGAAATCGCCCTCGAATTCCGGCACCTGCATCAGATCCTGACCGATCTTCTTGAAGATCTTTTTCACCTTGTTGGGGTCGGTGTCGAAAGGCACCGTAAAGCGCAGCTTCATGATCACCCAGTCGCGTGAGTAGTTCGTGATCTTGGGCACTTCGCCATAGGGAATGGTATGAACCGGCCCCTTGTGGTGGCGCAGTTGCAGTGAGCGGATTGAGATTTTTTCAACCGTACCCATGGTGCCGTCGATCTCGACGTATTCGCCCGTCCTGAACGCATCATCGACCAGGAAGAAGATGCCGGAGACCACGTCCGTGACCAGTTTCTGCGCGCCGAAACCAATCGCCAGACCAACAATACCGGCACCAGCCAAGAGGGGCGTGGTATCAACGCCAACATTGCCAAGCGCCAAGAGCAGGAAGAGCACCACGATGGCCACGCGTGTGACCATCAGGATCAGGGGGAGCACCGTTGACAGCCGTGAGCCACCGGCACCGCCGCCATCGCCGCCAAAATCGGCGTTCTCCGGGTCATAGCCGCTTGCTGTGATCTCGGCCGCAAGCTTGCGGTTGATGTAGAGCGAGGCAAGCTCGTAAAGCAGATAACCGAAGGAGAGTATGATCAGGAACTCGATGGTGCGCGCGGCCAGCCGTTCGCCTACACCTGCTGCAGCCAGCTCTGCCGGGTCCACGCCCCAGGCCCGCGCCAGGATGATCACGACAATCCCGAAGACAATAATGCGCCCGATCCGAATGTAGGACCGCAGCGTCGCGTGATAGGCGCGCTCTGCTACCGGACCCTCTCCGGACATGGCGGGCACCAGATGCCGGACAAGGCCACGGATACCGGTGTCCATGGCGGGGGCAAAGCTGAGCAGGGTGAGCGTGACGTAGTGCGGGGCGCGACGAAGCAATTCAAAGTTGCCATAGCTGACCATGATGTTGATCACCCACCAGGTGGCCACGCTCATGAAGATCAGGAAGTAGGGATAGGCGCGGGCCACAAGCTCTTCCCCGCGCGTGACCTCATGCCCGCCGCGCATCATGTCTGACATCGCCTCGCGGTAGCGCCAGACCAAGAGGGCAAGGTAGATATGCACCAGCAGATTGAGCCAGAACCCAAGGCGCGTCTCGCCCATGGGCACGCCGTTAAGAGCATTGAACTGGATGATGACCTGCGACCCCCCGATCAGGATCGCCAGCCAGACCGAGTGGAAGACGACCGCACGGGCGTTCTTGTCGGTGGCGTGAACGATCCGGTAAGCCGGATTGTCCGGGGCGAGAAAGAAGCGTGAAACAGCCCAGAACATCCGCGGGAAGCCGATCAGCATCCAGCCGATGAGCGAGATATAGGGGGCCATCATCGGTGGGAAGATGACCAGCGACAGTCCCCAGGTCGTCAGGATAAAGACCAGCACAGCCATCACGTCCCTGCACAGGCGCTGGACCAGAGACTTCAGCGTGTCGCGCAGCGACTGTGTGTCGCCATCAGGCGGCGGCAAGTCATGCCAGCGTTGCGTCAGGCGACGAAAGATCAGCTCAACGCCAAAGCCCGCGGCAAGTGTAACGGCGAAAAGCGCCAGAAACGTGCCGATCCCCGACCAGCCGAAGCTGTCAAAGAAGGTGGCAAAAGCTTCGCCTTGTTTTTCAACAAGCAGGGGCAGCCGTTGAATAGGTACGGTGATGGACGACACCGCCCCTGTGGTGGCGTGGTACACAAAGTCAGAGACGGCAGCGTCTTCCGCCGCCGCGTCCGCTGCGGCCCGCAATGCCATTTGCTGCAGTAGCACCTCGCGCACCTGTTCATCTGACAGACGGGAAATCAGTGCCGCCGCTTCATCTTCGCTCAGCGGCTCCTGGAGCAGGGGAGAGGCGTCTTCTTCTTCCGACCCGCCGCCCATAAAGAGGCTCTGCGCCTGTCCGGCGGTTGCGACCGCCAGTGTGATTACCAAAGCCGCAAGGAACTGAAGAATTGGGCGCAAGGTGTCGCTCCGCAAAAGGGGATTATGTTATGACACACCTTACCGTTTGAATGTAAAGAGTCACGCAGCGATCAGCTACCGCAGTCTGCGACGTTGAGCTGTCTTGGCCGAAAGGAAGCTGATGCTGGGTTCCCTCACTCTAATCCTGTGCTGCCAGCTTGCTGGCGAGCTTGTCGTTGGTGCACTTGGCGTGCCGATCCCCGGACCCGTGCTCGGCATGCTGCTGCTTTTCGTTGTCCTTTTGATCAAAGGGGACGTGCCGGAACCCTTGGCGGATACCGCTCTGGGTTTGCTGCGGTCGATGTCGTTGCTCTTTGTCCCGGCGGGTACAGGCGTTGTCGTCCACTTCCAGCTACTGGGTCAGGCGCTGTTGCCCCTTGGTCTTTCGCTGGTGGTGAGCACCCTGGCGACCATCGTTGTGACGGCATTACTGATGCGCTGGCTCGCGGGAGGACAAAAGGATGGATAACCTGCAGGACACATGGGTCTATCTCAGCGCCTCGCCGCTTTTTCACCTGACGCTAACGCTTGTGGCCTACCAGGTTGCGAATTGGCTGTTTGAGAAAGGCGGGCGCAATCCCTTGCTGAACCCCGTTCTTGGGGCTGTGCTGATGGTCGTGGCTGTCCTGTTGCTGACCGATACGGATTATGGCACCTACTTCGAAGGCGCGCAGTTTGTCCATTTCCTGCTGGGCCCTGCCACGGTGGCCTTGGCTGTTCCCCTTTACCGACAATGGCATCTGGTGCGGCGGTCGGCCCTGGCGATTTCGGTGAGCCTCATTTGCGGGTCGTTGACCGCAATTGTCACTGCGGTCGGCGTGGCTTGGGCGCTGGGCGGTTCTTCGGCAATCCTTTCTTCGGTTGCACCAAAGTCTGTTACCGCGCCGGTGGCCATGGCCATCGCGGAGCAATTGGGAGGCGTGCCCTCGCTCACGGCGGTGCTGGTGATCGTGACGGGTATCTTTGGCGCGATGTTCGGGCCCATCGTGCTGACCCTGATCGGGGTCAAGGACTGGAAGGCGCGGGGCCTCGCCATCGGCACGGCAAGCCACGGGATCGGGACCGCGCGGGCCTTGCAGACGAATGAGACGGCTGGCGCTTTCTCCGGCCTTGCCATGGGGCTAAACGCCATGGCGACCGCTTTGATGCTGCCGATCCTGTGGGCACTATTTGCCTGATCTTGGTGTGTAATTCTGGGTGCTGAGACCGGTTGGCGAGACAATTCGTCCTGAACTGCAGTTTTCGCGATGTATACAACGGTATACTGTCGACTTGCCCGTTTGCATCCGCTAAGGAGCGCTCAAGCCACATTCAGGAGGGATACCCATGTCAGATATCATCTACACCAAAGTCGATGAAGCGCCCGAGCTTGCGTCCGCCTCGTTTCTGCCCATCATTCAAAAGTTTGCCTCTGCTGCAGGGGTTTCCGTCGGCACCAAGGACATCAGCCTTGCGGGCCGCATCCTTGCGACCTTCCCCGAGCATTTGAGCGAAGCGCAGCGCCAGTCAGACGATCTGGCTGAACTGGGCAAGTTGGTGAAGACAGCGGATGCAAATGTGATCAAGCTGCCCAACATCTCTGCCTCCGTTCCACAGCTGGTGGCCGCGGTTAAAGAGCTTCAGTCGCAAGGCTACGCGCTGCCGGATTACCCTGAGGCTCCCTCCACGGATGAAGAAAAGGCCGTGCGTGCAAAGTACGATACGATCAAGGGCTCTGCC
>CAYUSM010000030.1:0-20528 GCA_964447345.1 uncultured Sulfitobacter sp.
GTCGCAAAGACCTGCGAGATTTGCAGACGCTGCGCCAACAACTGCCCGCCGCAGGCCATCGATCACGGGCCACCCTCGACCTATACCTTCAACCGCTCCAACACCAAGGGCATCAAGAAGTGGACCACGGACGGGGAGAAATGCTTCAAGTTCTGGGTGCTGAAAGGCAGCGACTGCGCCAATTGCATCCGGTCCTGCCCCTACAACAAGGACTACAAACGCCTGTGGTCAAAGGTGATGCTATGGATGCTGCAAACTCCCCTCCGCAAGCTGGCGCTGATCCTGGATGACAAAACGCGGCTGCATGATCAGATCAAACCGTCAAGCTGGTGGCGCAATGATGGTGGGCCTTATGCAACGCTGGAGCGGGCAAAGGACCACGCCCTTGATCCCAAGCTGAAAGGTCAGCAGGACAAGCTGAAGGCTGTGCGCGATGCCCGCAAGGCAGCCGACGGAACGGAAGATTAATCCTCGCCGCGCGCTTCCGCCCGGCGCAGCAGATCGCGGATCAGATCAAGGTCATCGTGGTCCAGCGTGTCAAAGATATCGTTCACCATTGCCTCATGTCCAACGGCCTGTTTTTCAAACTGGCTGCGCCCGAGCGTGGTGAGTTCCACATTCACAACACGGCGGTCCTTGGCCACTGGTGTGCGTGTAACCAACCCGTCCAGCTCAAGCCGATTGACGATGGTTGACGCATTGCCATTGGACACCAGCAGCATCTTGCTGAGGTCCGACATTTTGAGCGGCGCGTCGGAGCGATAAAGCGCTGCCATCACATCGAAACGGGGCAGGGTCGTGTTGTGCGTGACCCGCAGAAACTCGCGCAGCTGGTTTTCAGTGCCGCGCGTGACCCGCAAGAGCCGGAGCCAGGTGCGCAGGCGGCGGCGGGGAAGGGGTGTTTGATGGTCCACGGTTGATCCTTGAGCAGTGCCGATGCTGCGCGCCATTTGCCTAGTTGATCAGCACATCGGGATCGAACCCGCCATTGCGCCATTTCTCAAGCGCGGAAACGAAGTTGGGGCCGCTCAACCCATCTACGGTGCTGGTGTAGTACCCGGCGGCCTTTAGACGCTCCTGTACCGCGGCTACAGTTTCGCGTGACCAATCCGACGTGCGCTGCGTCAGTTGTTCGATGCTTTGGCCTGCATCCTCCGCCGCCCCACGCAAGAGCATGTTGGCAGCGGCATCAGGGTCACGTGCTACAATGCGCCCTTCGTCCAACAGAATGGCACTCGCGACGTAGGCGCGCGGCTCGCCCGCCTTGATCGCACGGCGGAAGTATTCCAATGCATCTGCAGGATCACCGGCATCCCCTTCGCGCGCGAGCACACCGAGGTTGAAGGTGGCGATGGCTGATCCCTGATCAGCCGCTTCTTTCAAAAGCTCGACCGCGCGGTCGGTGTCTTTCTCGACGCCGATCCCCTCAAAGAGTGCAACGGCAAGATTGATCTTGGCATCCGGGCTGCCAAGTTTCGCCGCACGCTGATAGAGGCGCAAGGCCGCTGCCATGTTCTGTGGCACCCCGCGACCCGACTCCGTCATGAGGCCGAGGCTGACCATGGCGCGCAAATCTCCACGATCTGCGGCAAGGCGGTAAAGACGGATTGCGCCCTCCACGTCTCCTGCCGCAATCGTCGCGCGCGCCAGAAGGGCGGTGTAGTGCGGCAATTCAGGATTTGCCTTGGCTGCGGCCTCGCAGGCGTTGATGGCGTTGATCGCATTTTGCTGCAGCTTGCCAAAAGGAACGCCTGCCGTTCGAGCGGTTGCATCTCTCGGATGCGTGGCCAAGCGTTCACACAAACGGCCCGCCCCGCCTTCGTTCTCGGACGGCAAGGTTGCCATCAGCCGCCGGGCGTCGCGGTTGTATTTCCCTTCGGGATACTGGTCGAGGTAGAATTGGACCAGGGGCCGCATCCGGCTGCGTTGCGCCAGCTGCCAAAGGCGCTCCTCCTGTTCATTGCGCTCTTCAGGCGCATAGTCACGTGAAAGAACTTCGCCCGAGGCGACATCGGGGTCGAGAAAGGCCATGACCTGGTCAAGATGCGTGCCCTGCGGATAGCGTTCGGCGTAAAGCTCCATCAATTGCGGATCACCCGCGTTGGCCGCAACCTGCCACAAAAGCGTCTCAGCCGAGACAGTGTCGGGACGCGGATCAAACCGGAACTGGCGGGTCAGGGAAGAGTTTTCCCATGGGATCTGACGCCCGCCCGTTGCGGCCAGCACGTCCTTGCGCACGGAAATCATCAGGTCCGATACGTCAAGACCGGGTGTGTAAATGTGGCTGAGCAATGCTTCGGTGAAGAAACTGTTCCGCCCCGTGCCGTCATAAGCCACATTGTCCGGCTGCGTGGCGAAGGAGATCATGAAGTCCGCCGCATTGCCGATCCGCGCCAGCCCTTCGGAAACGGCGTTGAGCGTGCCTTCAAAGGGATTGTTTCGGCAGGCATCCAGAAAGACAAACTTGATGCCCGGCGCGGCTTCCATCTTGTCGAGGATGCTTTGCAGACGAACCGTCTGCTCCGTTACATCTGCCGGGCTTTGGATTTTTGCATCCGTCGGCACGAGGTAGTTTTGGCCGCCCACCTGAAACCCATGACCCGCATAGTAAAAGAGCGAGACATCAGCGGTCTGGATCGCTTCGGCAAACTTCTCGGCAATGTCGACCATTTCCTCACCGGTTACATCGAGGCCCAGGTAGACATCAAACCCCAGCCCTTCGAGGGCGACTGACATGTCTGTCGCATCATTGCCGGGATTATCGAGCCGCGTGACAAGCTCATAGTCGGAATTGCCGATGATCAGAGCAACGCGGCGCTCATCCGTCTGCTGTGCCGTGGCCTGAAGCGCTGAGACCAGCGCCAGGGCCAGTGCCGCAACCAAACTGATGACCGATACGCGCATGCAAACCTCCGGTTACAACTCGACCGCGCGGGCCAGTTCACTGTCGATGGTGTCGAAGGCCTGAATGATCCGGGCTCCGGTTTCCTGCTGCACAGCCGCCACTTCAGGATCATCTGCGCGGATCAGGCTGATGGCCTTGCGGATCTCCGACTGCGCCTCGCCAATTGCACCGCGCGCTTCGGCCAGGGCTTCCGCCCGGATCGCTGAGCGCTCTGCGTCAGATGTCGCTGTTGCAAGGCGACGCTGTGCGCGCGCCGCGGCCGCGTTCACACCGTCACGTGCGGTGCGAATGGTCGCGGAAACCGTCTCAAGACCGGAAGGCAAATTGTCCGCAATCTGGTCAAGCGCATTGGCGTAGGTATCCAGCGACTCGCTCAGACAGGCCATGTAATTGGTGAAGTCCTGATCCGCGTTGCCACAACTTTGCACGGCCAATTCCAGATCGGTCGAGAGCGTGTCGACAACCGCCAGTGTCGCTTCGGCGTCTCCCAGTGTCTGCTGGGGGCCACCGGTGCTGATGGAACCGCTGGTACCTTCGTCCCCTGGGAAAGCAATCGAAATGCTGTCACCTGGATTTCTCAGCGTCAGACCGCCGCCGGGCACCGGATTGACCTGAGGCGGGGTGATGATGTTCTGCACGGTGAAGGTGCCATCAACGCGGCTGATTTCGTAATTGTCCAAGCCGGTGCCGGAGACATCACCCACAACAATCGCAAACGGGCTGTCATCCGCCAGCGCCTCGGCCTCAGCACCGTCGCTGGTCAGGACCGCACTGTCGACACTGTCGCTGTTGAGCAGTCCTGTTGCGGTAAACTCCGTCCCGTCGAAGGTGAAGGTCAGCCCTTGCTGCTTGGTCTGATCGTTCGCCGTTACCGTCAAGGGTGCGGGTACCACGACAAAGCTGCCATCCTCGAAAACGAGGGTGTAGTTTTCAAGACCCGTGCCCACAGCATCGCTCGCCTCGATGGCAAAGGGGCCATCGGTGACCTGCGCTGTTCCCAAGGCCCCGGCGCTGGTCAGGGTGACACTGTCGACGCTGTCGCCTTCGGCCAGACCAACGACGGTGAATTCCGTGCCGTCAAAGGTGAAGGTCTCACCATATGTCTTGGTCTGGTCGTTGGCCGTAATGATCAGATCGCCGGGCGCGATGACAAAGATGCCCCCGACAAGCGTGACTTCGTAATTGTCGAGCCCGTTGCCTTGAGGGTCTGTGATGACAATTGCCACTCCGGCGGCCCCCGTCGGTTCAAGAGCCGGATCGGTGCCGTCGCTGGTCAGCGTGGCACTTTCCACGCTGTCGTCATTTACCAGACCGGTAACGGTGAACTCATTGCCCTCAAAGGTAAATTCCGCACCGAAAGGTCGGGTTTGATCATCTGCGGTGATCGTCAACGGCGCCGGGATGATGGTCAGCACGCCGGGGATGATATTGATCGCGTAGTTTTCCAGCCCGGTCCCGACCGGATCACTGCCATTGATCGCAAACGGCCCATCGGCCACCTGCGCCTCGGCAGCTGCACCATCGCTGGTGATGGTGAGGCTGGTGAGAGTATCACCAGATTGCAGGCCAACGCTGGTGAATTCTGTGCCGTTGAAGAGGAGCGTGTCGCCGTAGGTTTTGGTGGCGCTATTGACGGTGATGTCAAGCTGGCGGTTGTTGATGGTGAGGGAACCGGGAACAATCAGGATTTCGTAGTTGTCCAGCCCTGTGCCCATGGGCATGTTACCATTGATCACGTAGGGGCTGCCATCAATTGGTGCCGAGGCGGGCGCGCCGTCACTTGTGATGATCAGGCTGGTAACCTCATCGCTCAGCACCAGTCCAGTTGTTGTGAACTCAGTCCCATTGAAGATCAACTCGTCCCCAAAGGTCTTGGTCGCATCATTGATATCGATGGTCAGGTTGCGCGGGTTTACGGTGAGTGTCGCGGGCGTGAAAGTGATCGTGTAGTTGGTGAATGGCAAGCCCGTGAAAGTTGCTGGGTTGATATCAAGATCGTAAGGCGAGCCTGAAACGGCTGCCGCTTCTTCCAGACCCAGACTTATCAGACTGTTAGGATCAGCAAAGAAGGCAGTCGTGAAATCCGCATCTTCTGCAATGGACGGGCCTGTCACTGTGGTGGTGAAAGTCGCGTCGGAAGGCGTGTAGAGATCGCCATAGATCTTGTTGTTCGGAATGTCAGGTCCGGTTGGATTGGCCGGGTCTTCTTGCGCGACAGACAGTGTGATGGGGCGCGGCGTCACGGTGGCTTGGTTCTCCAGAGACCGCACGTCAAATGCGACGCCCAGGTCGGATGTGAAAGTTGCCGGGAAATCATAGGTGACAGGCCCAACATTTTCGTCCGACAAAACGATCTGGTCGTTCAGCTCTGTCACATCACCTGTATCGCCAACCGAAAAACGGTAAACGCCTGGGCCGCCTCCGTAGGTGCCGGAAATGCTGAATCCTGTCGTGCTGCCAATGTATTCGAAACTTGGATCAGGTGTTTCGCCGAAGGCAGAAACAACTTCGTCTGTTGTATAGAGGCGTGGCTGATCGATACCGTCCTGTGGCAATGACCAGATGTTTAGGAAATCCCACGTGTTTGCTGAGGCCGCCGTAAAGAAGGCCTGTGCATCCTGCAGACCCGCTGTTGTGATGGCTTCCGCACCAAGATCGCCGGGACCCGAGACGTTGCTGTCATCCTCTCCACTAACAAACAAACCGGTTGTGTCGGTGTTGAAGTAGGAATCGGTGATGGTGAAGTCGTCAGCGTCATCTTCTCCTGTCACTGCGCCCACAGCGCCAAATGGGTTCGGACCGATCTGCACCACCGGCCCGTTGGCCAGAACATTGTCCAGCGTTCCAGTGTTGACGCCGGTGATGGAGCCGACATCCGCCGCGCTGCCACCGGGGTCAGCATCAGTGTTATCGGCTGTAACTGAGGCGGTGACATAGACATCTCGGATCGTACCCGAGTTCGTTCCTGCTATGCCGCCAATACGTCCAGCAAACTCAACGTCATCGAAGGATACGGTCGATCCGCCACCGACTTGCGACTGTTCGATCGTTCCGTCAGCTTCAAATCCGTTGACTCCTGCTATCCCTCCAATGAAAAGGTCCTCAGCGCGGTTGGTCCCGACTAGAGAGGGATCGGGAGCGTCCTGGACGGTCGTTGATGTTACACGGCTATTTGTGACAGACCCCCCGTCGAAGATTTCGGCCGTGACGCCTCCACCTGCTGATCTCGAACTGTCTTCCACCAGAACCGTGACAGTGCTCCCAGTGACCGATATCGCATCAATCAACCCCGTGTTTTCTCCTGCGACAACTCCGACTTCTGAGCTTGCCACATCAGCGAACTCGAAATTCAGGTTTTGAACTGTGCCAGAGTTCCGGGCAAACAGGCCTGCGCGGTCGTCTGCCATTGTTCCATTGTAGCGCCGGATGAACATGTTGGAGATGGTGAAGCCCCTGCCATCCAAACTGCCTGAGAAATCGAGTGGAACGAAACCTTGATCACGCAAGCCAGTTCCCGGAGCAACATCCCCCGGTGTGCCGAGCCATGTTTGGGTGGAAGCTGCGTCAATATCATTGGCCAGGGCCCAATTGCTGGCCCCGCCATTGACAGTGCCGATGCCTTGCAGACCATAGACATCCGCCACAAGGAACGGGCTTGCACCGCCATCCCCGCCAGTGACGCGAAGGAAGCTGCCAGTAAAGGGAAGCAGGAAATCGTCGGCCTCAAAAAGCGGCAATGTGGCACTGTTCTGCACCCAGGCCCCAAAGCCAAGGATGAATCGGGCGACGTCAATGTCACCGTTTGGACCAGTCGTGATAGGATCAGACAGACTGCCGAAGCCCAGGACGTCCAGCTCGCCCAATGGTGCGGTGATTGCCGCATTGATCTGGATCGTATTGTCGGCAGACAGGGCAAGGGTTGATCCGTTCGCCCAGTCAATGGGGGCGTTGATAAAGATATTGCCCACTTCGCTGAGGTCCGGCAACGTGCTGCTGGTATCGATGGTAAAGCTGCCCAACGCCAGCTGAGCTTCGACAAAATCGTTGTCGAGTTCATTGGCAGGATTGGTGACTGTCTCCACAACCGAGATGTTCGTTGGATCAAGGAGCAACTCGCCCCAAGTGCCGTTCGGGGCCCGCATATCCGCATGACCTGTGATGCTTAGGTCAATTTTGCCAGATACCTCTGCAAAGCCGCCGTCTCCACTTTCTTGGCCGCCGCGCGCGGAAATGCTGCCGTCGAAGGTGGTATGCAGATCAGACCAAAGGATCACCCGACCCCCGTCGCCTGCCTTCAGCGCATCCGCCTTGATCATCGTCCCGGCGTCAACTGACAGCGTCTCTGCCGTCGGCAGACCTGGGCCGCCCTGATACTCTCCGCCGATGCGCACATCACCGCCGCCATTCACACCACTCGCATCAATCTCTGCACCCGCCAGCGCAATCTCCCGGCCGGTGATGGTGATGTCGCCGCCGCGCTCAGGGCGCAGGGCAGGGCGGGCGGATTGGGTGACCTGGATGGCGGGGCGCGTCTTGGTGCGGACCTTGCCGCTGACGGTAACTTTGCCACCGCCGCCACCGCCCAGCGTGATGCGGCCATTGCGGCCGGAGACGGTCCTGGCCTCGACCACACCGCTCAGATTGATGGCGTGGCGGGCGGCGTTGCGGGCCGTGGCTGCCGAAATCTGCACGGTGCCACCGTTGGCCTGGATGGTTCCGGAGTTTTCGATCAGCGCTTCAACGCCGTCATCATCGGAGTTGGTGGGCAGGGCCACTTGCAGGAAACCGTCCCCGGCCAGATCGAGCGTGACACGTTCGCCCGAGCCCAGTCCGACAAAGCCCAGGGGGGCCTGAATGGTGCCCGAGTTCTTGACCTTGCCGCCGATCAGCGCGGCATAACCACCGGAGACCACCTGCACATTGCCCGCGTTCTCGACCGTGGCCGAAGACCCGTCGCCTTCAAAGACGGTGTTGCCGGTCACAAAGTCGTCCGTACGGATGCCAAGGGTAGAGGCCACAAAGCTGCCGGTATTCACGTTGCCGGTTGGTCCAATGAAGATGCCATTAGGATTGACAACAAACACCCGGCCGTTGGCGTTGAGCTGGCCGTGGATCTGGCTGGTCGTGTCACCCGTCACCCGGTTCAGGATGGCCGAATTGGCGTTGGGCTGATGGATGTCGACGCGGCTGTCCTGCCCAATGGAAAATCCGTTCCAATTCACCACGGCGCGGTCGCTGCTTTGATTGATGGTCATCGCATTTGCACTGGGCGTGCTGATCTGGGCGCTCCCGTGCACGACCGTGCCACCTGTCGGCAGCGTGTCGGCCAGCGCCCAGACCGGGCAGAGCGCGGTGCTGATCGCAAGGGCCAGTCGTGTGATGCGGCTTGAGCCCCGTCCGTCAGAAACGGAAGGAGCCTGAGATACTGAGGCGATTGTTGTCCGGTTGGTCATCATCACGGGTCCCCCTGGCGTACTCGATCCGCACCGTGGCGGACGAAAAATTGGATTCTGATAAAGTGTTAAGTTCAACACCGACGCCGAACGAGGTGGCTGACAGATCAGCCGTCTCCAGGGCAGTCGGTTCTTTCAGGGATACATCCCCGTAGGCAGCAAAAATATATGGGCTCAGCAGGATTGGTCTATCTGCAAAGCTGACCTGACGCGGCATTGAAATTTCCGCGCGGGCGACGAAACCGCTGTCACCCTTGATCGTACCTGCATCAAAAGCGGAGAGTTCCTGCCCGCCAGCGATGCCGAATTGTTCCCCGGTCAAAAGCGCATCGCCAAAGGATGATTGTGCGCGACCGGCCAGTGAAAAGTTGAAATTGTCATTGATCTTGCGCCGGATGCGTCCTGACAGGATCAGCTTGGTAAATTCCGCATCAGCCCCTTGGCGGGAAAGGGGTACACCGGTGCCAACCTCATCCGCAGTACGTGCGCCAAAGGCGTCTATGCCGCGCGAAAGGGTTGCGCCGGCCTCGATTGCCGCACCTGTTTCTGTCAGCCAAAAGCCGTCGACTGCCAGCCGCAGAACGCTTGTCTTGTCCTGATAGACAGGAGCGCGTGCGGTGGGAGAGGTGAGCAGGAACTGTTCATCTTTCTGCAAATCCAGTGTCAGCTGACCAGAGATGTTGCGGTTGCGTGACCGGACGAAAGGGTAGAAGAGACGGATGGACGAGCGGGTAAACCGGCTCGTGCTGGGTGCGACCAATGTGTCAGGTGCGGTCCGGCTATCGGTGCCTTCGATGTTCAGGGTCAGGCCGTCAAACCCAAGCGGGACAACGCCCCCGATGGACAGCGTCCGGACACGCGGGTCACTGCCAAAAAAGGAACCGACGTCAGCTTCATTGTCGCCCGAAGGAACGCCAGACAGCCGGGCATAAAGCGTTTCGCCAAAGCCGAAAGGAGAGTTCAGCTCAACACCGGCGCTCAGGTTTACGGGTCCAAGCTCATCCGAGTTTGCATTGTCGAAGGCGAAAAACCCGGTGACGGGCCGGAATTCAGGTTGCAGGATCAATGAGGTGCCACCTGGTGTCGCCCCTGCTGCCAATGCCGAACCCAGGGCCACACCATAAGTATCGCCCGCAAGCAAAAGCTGGCGCTCCAGTTCTGGCAGGCGCAGGCTGCGCCTGCCGACCAAGGGCTCGGTGATGGTCGTGATGCGAGAGCGCACAGGCTCTGGCACGTTAGAGGTGTCGACGGTCTCTACAAAGCCATCAACAACCTCAATCCGAAGGCGTCCGCCATCGCGAAGTTCTTGTGCAGGTAGAATCACCCGTGCCAGCACATAGCCTTCCTGTGCATAGGCGGTTTCGAGGTCAGCAGCGGCATTGAAAATCTCTGCCACGGTGATCGTCTTGCCGGTCAGACGCTCACGCACGGCAGCGTTGACATTCTCCAGTTGGGGCAGGCCACCATTCAATGTCACACCGGACAGATTGATCAGCAGCTTGTCCGCCCCTTCGGGCGGCCTGGTGCCACGTTCCCCTGAAAAAACCACGGCGCCTGATAACCGTTGCGCATCCGGGGCGAAGGTCGATGGGGTCAGTTCACTTGCTGTCTGAGCGCCGATTTCGGTGGCCATGCCTGACAAGATGGTCGCACAGCTCAAAACCAACGCGACGGTCAATCTCTGTTTCTGGCCCGCGGGGAACAATCCTCCCGCAACTCTACTATTCATTTTCCGTTCCCGCACAACAGGACTCCCAAGAAATTAGGATTTACGAAAGGGTTTCGGCAAACTGCCACGGAGTCAATGTATCGTGTCGGCAAACCGTCGAAAACGCAAGATATTTCCGGGTTTCCCACAGGTTTGTGGGCTTTGCGCCGCACCATAAGGCGCGAAAATCCTTGCAATGGTTTCGAGGGTGGTCTTGACTTGATCCAAGGGCTGCCACCCATTTTTGATATATTATGTTTTCTTCGGCAGTCCCTCCGAATTTTGTGTGGAGGTCCGGTGGATGCCGATTGAAGGTCTGACCCAGGAACAAAGCGACTTTGTTGAGCGCTTTCTCAATGCACCAAAATTGAGCGATCTGAAGACGCTCAAGCAGCGGCGCGTCGAAGCAAAAGAAGATTTCCGTCTCTTTAACGCCGAGCATGATCTTCTGCGCGCTCAGATCGAAGCAGTGGAAGATTCGGCCCTTCGTTCCAGGCTGCTTGCTGAACTCGCAAACGCGCAAAAGATCATTGAACGCGATCCTGAGAAACTGGATTTCGCTGGTGGTCATGCACAGCTCGCCGAGGTTGCCCAACAGGCGCAGACGCATGCCGCCAAGGCAGAGGCAAACAGAGCCTATTCGGACATCACGAAACGCATGGAAGAGCTTGAGAAAGGCCGACCGTCAGAGACGGCTGGTGACCCCGACCTGCAGCGCGATATCGATCTGACTTGGGCATTTGCCAAGGCGCAGCTGCAAAGCGGTGTGGCTTCAGGTGAGGCTGCTGATTTTCGGGCGGCGTCCGATGCGATGAAGCGGCTCGATCTGATGATAGACCAGGCTGAGCTGGCGCTCACCAATCCATTCGCTGGCCCTGCGCCCGATGACTACGAGGCGGGGAATGCGCATCGTTTGCTGGCAGATGTGCATGACGCGCTCATGGTTTTGCGGGAAGACCTGCGCGCGCAGTTTGGCGAAGGCAAAGTGCCGATGTCCTTGCTCATGGAATGCACCGCCGTACAGAACAAGCTTGAGACAGCGCAATCCGCGGCCCCGTCAGAGCTTGCAGCGCTGGCATCAGATGCCGAAGCCGCACTGCGTGCGGCACGCAGCAAGGCCGATGACATGATTTCGCTTGCGCGCATCTGGGACAGGGATCACGAGGCCTTTCTGACGCGCTATCAGGTGATGAAGGACCATCCGAAAAAGTCCAATGCGGAGTTTGTAAAACCTGAATTTGATGGCGTCAGGGCGCTGTACAATGATGCCAGGGAAACAGCGGCCTCACACGAATATGCGGAAGCCAGCCGCAAGATCGAGCTGGCCCGAAACGCTCTTCGGGATGCGCTGGATTTCGCGGATGACTTCGCAAGATACAGCAACAGGCACGCGGAGTGTGCCGCACTTTTGAAGCGTCTGCCCGACCCGGCAAGTTACACCAACGCGGAACTGCACAAGGATCACGAAGATGCCGTCGGCCTTCTGACCCAGGCCGAAGGGGCACATGCCGCCGGACAGATGAGCGGTGCGCTCAGCACGCTCAATCAGATTCCCGATGCAGTCACAGACGTACTGACCCGCTACCGGCGCATCGTCACGTTCGAAAAGCAGATTGCAGATTGGGAAGCCCAGCGGCAGACACTGGAAGACGGTATGGCACCTGACGCCCGCGCCCTGATTTCAAATGAGCTTGAAGAGATCGAAACCGGCGTCAGAACCGCTCAGGCTGAAGCCGATAGGGGCGACTTCAAAGGAGCAGTGGCACGGATGCGGGTGCATTCTGCGGCGGCAAAGGATCTCAAGAGCCATGCGGCGCTGGTCACAGCCTATCTGGCGGAACGCGATGCCTTTGCGGCGCGCCTGCAAGAAGCAAGGCTTGCGGACAGGCCGAAATGCCGCGTCGCGATTGAGGACTATTTTCAGAACCTCCTCGCCGATGATGCAAAACGCGCCAGCGCCGAGGCTGTTGGTGATTTCAGCATGGCCTACGAAATGTGCGTCGTCCGGGCAGGTGAACATGACGACATGATGAGGAAGGTCGATCAGGCGGAAGACTACTTCCGTCAGAAGGATGAATTTGACACCGCCCTGAACGCGCTGACCGCCCATAAGACACCCGAGGTGGAAGCGGCAAAGGTGCGCGCGCGTGCTGCCCGCGATCAAGCGGTTGCGGCAAGTGTGCGCGGCAATTGGATCATGGCGACAAGCCTGCTGCAAAGCGCGACCTTTGATCTCAACGACGCGGTGAACGATGCCGAACTGCAGGCGCTGATTGGTAGCGCTGAGGATGGGCCAAGTCCTATCGCCTTGACCTCGCCCTCAGGCTTTGAAGGGGCCTATGGGGCATTCCGCAAGGCTCTGGAAAAGGTCGAAGCCGTCGATAGTGGAAACCACTACTCGGACAAGCTGGCGGCGGCGGATGCTCAAGCGAAGTCCGCAGAAGGCCTTGCCGCCAATGATCTTGATGCCGCGCAAAACGCGCTGAACGCGGCAACAGCCGACGTTGAAGCCGTCGCACAGGCCGCGACAGCAGCGGCGACTTATGACAAACGGCGCGAGGCTGCGGCCAAAGTCGTTGCAGAGGCCTCAGCGGCAAACCGGGACGGTGTGATCGATGCCGAGATTGCTGGCATGGAAGAGGAGATGGCGCGTGCGGCCCAAGCCGCAGATGCGCCTGAGCCTGACTTCATTGCCGCGGTGAAGCACCTTTCTGACGCTGAAGAAAACGCCCGTTTGGCTTTGGCATCGGCTGCCCTCTACGCGTCAACCGTTTTGCCCGCGCGCCAACGCTCCGAGGCTTTGCTCGTTTTGATCGACGCTCCTGCAGCGGCGCCGTACTTTGAAAGCCAGCGGACGGCTCTGCGCGATGCAATTGCCGCGTTGGATCAGGCCTTTGATCAGCGTGATCTGGCAGAAACTCAGCAGCAGGCAGATGCATGTCTTGCGATTGAGCAGGATTGCCGGGACCAATACGCGGCCTTCAGTGCGACGCAGGCCTTCATCGATCAAAACCTGCAGGGCGATGACGGGGCCGAGATGACCCATCCTGCCACCAGTGCGGAGGCGGCACGCATCAACGACCTGTCGCAGACGATGGAGGCGCAGCGCCTCAATGGCGACTTTATGGGTGCAAGGAATACTGCAGCCGAAATCAAATGGCTGATGCTGGCTGCCCGCGAGAAGGCTGTGAAGTTTGACCGCTATCTGGATGTCAAACTGCGTGCGGAGCGTGGGTTGCGCGGACTTGAGGAACGCGCCCTGCCTGACACTGGCAAAATGCAAGAAACCGTTGCTAATTTGCGCGCCACCTTCAACACAGCCGTGGAAAAGGAGAAAAAGCAGGACTACGAAGGCGCTGCTTCCGCATTGGAGGGCTTCCTGCCTGCGTGCACCGAGGTGGCGGCAGATGTCGATGCTTATGATCTCTACCTGGTACAAAGTGCCAAAGCGCAAAAAGTGCTCGAAGAGCTTCGAAAGAATGATGCCCCCGAAATCGCCCCTTTGCTGGCGCGCATGGAAGAAACAAACACTGCGTCGGAACGCGCCGCTGCGGCGCTGGATTTCAAAGGCGCCACCGAGCTTTGCGATGATCTGATCGCGCAGGCTGGCGCTGTTCAGACGGCTGCACATGGCATCGAAAGCCTTGAAGGCACTGAAGGCGACACCGACCTGTTACAAGAGATTGCGCAGGCTGAAGCGGTGCTTGACGGCGCGTCCCGCGCACCCTCAGCCCTCTACGTCCGCGAACTTCTGGCGGACGGGCGCAGCGCACTTGCCGCAGCGCGACAGAAATCGGCCGAAGATCAGACCGCCGCTCAGCAAGACCTCAACATCGGGCGCGATAGATGCAAAGAAATCCTGTCACTGCTTGCACAATTCGACCAGATCAACGCCACCGCCCAGAAGGTACGCGAGATGGGCGTGGAATTGCTGCAGAACCACCCATTGCGCGCCGAGGCAGGTCAAGCGGAGTACATGGCTGAGAAGATCACGCAGCACCTTCAGGCGCTTGATGATGTGATGCGCGCCGCGCGCAAGGAGCCGAACAACAAGGCTCAAGCCCGGGACTTGGCCAATTCGACGCTGACCGCGCTCCGAGACCTTCGTGGCAAGCTCGACGCGCAACTGGCCTACGTGCAGACGCTCAGGCCAATCGAAGCGGTCCTGAACAATCTTGAAAATGGCGGTGAACGTAAGGCCGTGAAAGACGATATCGCAAGTGTCCGCAAGATGCTGAAATACGCCGATGGCTACGCAACCGATGGCAATCATGAAGCTGCCCGCAAGGAACTGACCGCCGCCAAGGACGCACTTGATGCCGCTGCCTTGCGCGCAAAGCTGGGCAGCGGAGAGGCGCTGAGTGCGGAAGATTTCCGTGCCATTCTGGACGCCCCTGATGGGCCGTATCAGCTGGAGCGTGCCTTGGAGCAACTGCCTGCTGCGGAGCGTGCGGCGGCCCTCGCAGCGGCGTTTGAGGCGCGTTTTGGATGTGAGCTGCCACGCCCTGCGCCGGAAGAGGAAAGCTCTATCGGGCGCGTATTGTCAGAGGACGACAACCAACTGCCCACGGACATTTCCAAGCTGTTCGAGACAATGGGACGTTTGCCAGAGAGTGATCCGCTTGAAGACCCTTCCATGCTGACCGCGGTCGATGCGGATGACGTGCCTGCCTACAAACCGGTGATGATGCGCGAGTCGGCTGAGGATCACTCCAGCAGGTACAGCATCGCTTTCGAGCATGAGTTGGGCACGATGCACGAAGGGTTCATTCCAAAGCCTGGTGAAGAGCGCACCCAGCGCAGCTGGAGTGTGCTGCGCGAGATCGGTTTCGTCATCAACGACAAGCTTCACTATATGACCAAACATGGCGAACGTCTGGGGGGCTGGAAGGTCTATGGCTCGGACGTGAACGAACCCGCGCGCGCCATCGCGGGCAAGTACGATTTCGATGCCGGTTACGTGGCGCAATACATGGTGTCCCCGCAGGGCAAGGACCTGCCCATCCCTGAGCCTGTAGGCTGCACCTTTGACGAATGGTGTGCCCGGATGGAGGAGTGCCGCCGTTTTGTGGATCGCGCGCGCGTCGGCAACAGTCCGTGGTCATCCGCCGCTATCGCGGATGAATGTGCAATTGGCGAATACACCTATGTCGAAAGCACAGAACGCAACTGGGCCCGCTACCTGACAAGCCGCCGCAAACTGGGTGTATCGGGCTACCAGTTCAGAGGACCAGCCGAATGGTTCTCGGAACTTTACGCGGCCTTCCACAGCGGTCGCTTGCCGGACAACCATCCGCATAAGGACGATGTGGAGTTCGTCTAGCGCGAGGGCGACACCTATTCCGGTGACGTCGTGACAAAGAAGTACACCCATTCACCTTTGAAGTCGGGATGCGCTGCGCGGGCCTCTGCTACCCGGTCCCGCATCCATTCCAGATAAGCATCCGCAGGCTCTATCAGCGGACGGAGCCCATCGTAAAGCGGAACAGAGGCGGCAAAGGCCGCTGCGATCTCCTGCCCGTAGGGCGGCCCGATCTTGACAAACAGGCCTGGTTCATCGGCTTGCCGCGCACCGATTTGCAGCGGTGCCTCGGCGTCCACTCGCCGCAGGGGCGCGCGGTCGTTCGGTGTCAGGTGAATGACGTTCCCTGCAGCATCGAAGTAATCCACGTAGACGTAAGCGGGGTAATCCGCACCGGTCATATCCAGCACCAGCGCCTGACCTTCCGCATAACGGAACGCTCTTGCGTGGGTGTCTTCGCCAACGATCAGCGGATTGGTGATCTGATCTGTTGATTGGGGCAGGCCAATGCGCGCAATACCTGAGAGCGCGGAACACTGCGGCGCAGGCAGGATCAGCAGTTCATCGGAGATCGCGATATCGGCCCCCATCTGGGCCTGCAGCGTGCTGACCAAAGGCGCGCGCAGATCATCCTCCGGCACATGGCCTGTCAGTCGCAGCGTTGTCGATTCCGGGTCGAAGATCACTTGCATCCGCGAGCAGGGCAGGGAAAGCGCCGCGCTGACACTGTCACGCAAGTCGGTGCCCTCTGCCGTACCGGGCTGGGTAAAGCTCTGAAAAGCCGCGAGCGATTGCGGGTCGATGGTGCTGTCCTGACCTGGAAAGGCGAGCACTGCTTTGCTGGCCAGCGCATTTGGTACTTGCTCCTCGGTGGGAACGCTGGGCGGCGCAACTTGCGCGGTGGGCGTGGCCTCGGGTCTGGATTGTGTGACAATCGCAGGTTCTGGTGTGGTTTGGGGCGCAGTGGCAGCCGCTGGCGTGTTTGAGGCAAGGGCGACGGGTATCGGGTTGGTCGGTCTTGCAGCCACGGGGGTAGGCGCAGAAGACACGGCTGCAACTTGCACCGGGGCCTGCGGCGTAAGACTGGCCGCTTGTGGTGCCGCTGCCGCTGTTGTTGCAACGTCTTGCTGCAGCGCTGTCGCCGGTTCGGCCAGCCGCTGCGGGTCTTGCGCCGTGACACCCTCGACCGGCACAGTCAGGGCCGCCGCTGTTGACTGCGCAATTGCGCCGGAGGCAACGGCCGCCCCCGCCGTCCCGCTGTCTTCGACTGCATCTGCAGAGGGCGCTTGCTCATTTGCTTCGCTGCGCGTGACCTCTTGCGCTTCGACCTGCAGGCGGCTTGACGGGGTTGGTTGATCCTCCACCGGCTCGGGTGCGAGCGCGGCCAGCAAGGCCGCACCTGCGCCGAGATGAACAAGGACGGAGGCCGCGATGCCCAAGGCCCATATGCTGACACCGCCTCTCATTCCTCTGGTGTCACGACAAGCGCGACATCCTCAGCGCCTGCCGCCTCAAGCTCAGCAATCAATGGCAGGATATGCCGCAGTTCCGTGGCATGATGCGCGTTGATGCGGATCAGCGTGTCAGGGGCTTCGGCAACCTGTGCCAGCAATGGCACCATCGGATCGTCAGTGGCATCGCCGTCCACGGCCATTTCTCCGTTCTCGCTGACGGACAGCGTGATGCCCCCTGCCGGCATGTCGGTGCCTGTTGTGGCCGTCGGCGGCGTCACGTCGAAAGGGGCGGTGGCGTCCATGCGTCCAATCAACATGAAGAAAACCAGCAGGAAGAATACCACGTCGATCAAGGCAATGATCGTCTCGGGCGCTTGCCGGGCAGGGGGGCGGGTCAGCTTCATGGGCGCGGCTCAAGCCGGATTACCCGCAGGTTGCGCACACCAGCTTGCGTGGCGATGTCCATGACGCTGACAAGCGCCTGTGTGCGCGCCACTCCGGTGGGAAGCACCATCACGGAAAGCGTCGGGGCGCTCTGCAACCGGGTGCGCAACAGTTGATCGAGTTCGGCCAAAGCCACCGTCTGCCCCCGGATCACCGGCATGCCGTCGGCTCCGATGCGGATCAGCAGCGGCGGCGCCGTCTGCTCTGGTGTGGCAGATGCGGCAGCACTTTCACCCTCGTCCTGCGACAGCGCAGGTATCATGTCCAGGTCCAGGTAGGTGGACGTCACCATGAAGAAAACCAACAGGATCAGCAGCACATCGATCATCGCCACCAATGAGATCAGCGCCCGCGCCGGGCGGGGACGTCTGAGGGCAAGGGCGGGTGCGTCGGTCACATCGAAACTCCGCAGGATAAAGAGGTGTCAGGCAGCGTTCGGGTTTTCCTCAACCAGCATCAGGCGCCCGACAGCATCCTCGATCAGTTGCGCTGCACTTTCGGCGCGCGCGGACAAGAGCGTGGCGCCAACAGCAGCGGGAATTGCGACCAGCAATCCAACGGCCGTTGTCAGCAACGCCTGCCAGATACCACCCGCGAGGATCGAGGCGTTTGCCGCCCCCTGCGCCATCTCAAGTGCCTGAAATGACTGGATCATTCCCATCACCGTGCCCAGCAAACCCAAAAGCGGACTGATCATCGCAATCAGTTCCAGCAGCCGGATCATGCTGTTCATCCGCGCAAACTCTTGGTTTCCGCGGCGCAACAACTCCGTCATCAGGGCAGGCCCCTTGAAGCCGCTGATCAGCGATTTCATCGCATAGGCCATGACCCGATCAGCGGGGCTCTTCCCCTGAACGACAGCACTTTGGGCCTGCTCTTTCTGGCCCGCCGACCATTGCTGCAGGGCTTCCTCGCGCCGCGCGGCACCGCCACGTGCGGGCAAAAGCTGCACTGTTTTGACGACGATCACGGTCAAGGAAAGTGCCGACAGAACCAGCAGCACCGCAATGATGATCCCGCCTGCGCCCAGCGAACTGAGGTCGTAGGACATGACTATTTGACCAGCGCTGGTGCAGCCTTGCTGCGTAGTGTCAGGATGGGGAAGCAATCCATCTCTTCCGCATTCTGTGGCCTGCAAGAGGTCAGATCGTGCAGCAGGATCTCAGAGATATCCTCGCACGCGATCTCTGGTATCTCAAAAAGCTTCAGGGTGGTGCGGCTGACAGGCAGTGGGGCTGCGTCGATGGAGAGAAGTCGGTCGATTACCCCTTGGGTGTCCAGCACCGCCAGCGACATCTCAAAGCCTTCGAAACTGTTGTCGGTCTGGTTGCGGAACAGAAAGAACGCGCTGCACCCCCCGCTGTCAGAGGCTTCGACCTTGTTCAATTCGACGGTTAGGCCGGTGCCCTCTTGTGCCGCCAAAGCGAGCGGTGAAAACAGGCAGAATAAAATTGAAGAAACGCGTAGAACTATCTGAAATTTCATTAAAATCTCCAAATCAAAAGCTTATGCCGCAAGTGCGTTTTCTACCCCCGAAAGCGTCTCAAGCGCCTTGCCGCGAATTTCTGTCTTGGTGAAACCGTTCTGGTCCACCGCTTGAAAGAAGTCGCTGTCGAGCGTGCTGCGATAAGCGTTCACCGAGGCCAACGCCTCCTGCTTCAACCGCTCTTCCTCGTTCGTGTCTTTTGAGCGCATCAGCGCCAGCAACGCATGATCCAGCGAGCCGTCAAGCTCCTCAAGATATCCGTGCAGCACATCAGCGTTCTCGGCAATCTGCGCGAGACCATCGGCGGCGGTTGCTTTGGCCTGGATGGCCAGCTTCAGACGTTCAAGATCGGCAAAAAGGGCGTTTCTGGTCTCTTCCCATTTGACCCGCAATTCTTCGTAGGCTTGTGTGTTCGCACCATCGACTTCGGCCACAGCCTCAGGTGCGTCTGCAGCTTCGTTCAGCAGGTTCTGCAAGGTCTCGGCAGATTTCAAAGCAGCTTTGAAATCGCCCGCCTCAGCCTGATCCAACGCAGCGGCGAAGGCCAGATTGATGGTGGTGACATCGCCCAGGTTGGCGTCAAGCGCCGCGGCCACTTCGGCGCGCAAGGGTTCGATGATGGTCTCCCACTCGCTTTGGGCAACAGGATCGACCTGCGGCTCATCCACCTGCGCAGGTTCAGCCTCGGCCGCCACCTCTTCGTCTGTGATCTCTTGGTTTTCGTCTTCCGCCTCCGCCGTAACCTCCTCGGTCTCCTGCGTATCAAGGGCTTCCTCGACCGGCGCTTCCGCTTGCTTGGCGTCTTCTGTGGCGGCCTCAGCCGCCCGCGCATCGACGACCTCAATCGCCCTTTCCGCCGCGGCCAGTCCCGCTGCAGCAGCGGCAAAATCGCCTGCTTTGACAAGCTCAATGGCCTGAACCAGCTTCTTCTTGACGGCTTCCGCAATCGGGTCCGGCAATGTGGCCAGCCGCTTCTTCACCTCTCCGGCACGCCCCAGCAGCTCCTGCGGTTCCGGTGCGGCGTTCTCATCCGCTTCAGCTGTGGCCACCTGTTCTGCTGCGGCTTTGGCAGCTGCTTCTTCGATACGGACCAGCATCGCCTCCGCCTTGTCCAGAGACCCCTCTTTGATCAGACCGACTACTGCGGCGACGGCTTTCTTCATCGGCGCGCCAGCTTCGCCCAGGGCTGCAACCGGAGCCTGCAAGGCGCGCACACGCTCGGTGATGGCATTGCGTTGTGCCGCTGTCTGCACAGCTTCGACTTCATCCGCGGGCACCGTTTCACCGGGCACTGGCTCCGCATTTTCCTCAATGGGTGCAGCAGCTTCTGCTGGTTCGGCCCCATCGTTCCCGTCCTCGGATACATCAGATTCCAGCACAGCACCCGACGGATCCAGAACCTCAACCCCGAAAGACAGACCAATCGTCTTGAGGTGCTTGCGCAGAAGCTTGGCCAGCCCTTGGATGAATTGCGGCGTCTTCACCGTCAGCTTGCGGCCATCCACATTGAACGTGCCAAAGGATATCTTGGTGCCTTCGCCCTCTTTCTTGACGATCCGGCCCAGCATCTCTCCGGTTTTCTTGCGGTCGACAAGCAGCAGGTCGGGGTTCTTTTTGCCGGGGTTGAAGCCGTAGAACATCGTGCGCTTCTTGCCCATCATCACGAGTTTCTTAAGCTCTTCTGGCTTGATGTGGACCTCTGTCAAACTATGTCCTTTCGCTTTTTTGTTGGAAAGTCATTGACATGAAAATGACGATAAGGCTGACTATTGGTCA
>CAYUSM010000031.1:0-20449 GCA_964447345.1 uncultured Sulfitobacter sp.
ATGAGATCGTCCGCCATTGCAGCTTTGCCCTGTCTGGTGTCAGATGCACCCTGATTAAGCCAGTCCAAGGAGTCCACCCCATGCCCGTCGTCAACCGCATCGCCGATTTCAGCGCGGACATGGCCGCCTGGCGGCAGCATCTGCACACCATCCCCGAGCTTGGGCTCGATTGCTTCAAGACCTCAGCCTATGTGGCTGAGCGTCTGCGCGAATTTGGCGTGGACGAGTTGCATGAAGGGATTGCCCAGACCGGGATTGTGGCGATCATCGAAGGACAGGGAGAAGGGCCAACGATTGGACTGCGCGCGGATATGGACGGGTTGCCGATCCTGGAGGAGACGGGCGTGCCGTATGCCAGCACGCATGAAGGGAAGATGCATGCCTGTGGGCATGATGGGCATACTGCGATGCTTTTGGGCGCGGCGAAGTACCTCGCGGAGACGCGGAACTTCTCGGGTCGCGTGGCGCTGCTTTTTCAACCGGCTGAGGAGATCATTGGCGGCGGGGAAATTATGGTCAAGGAAGGGGTGATGGACCGCTTTGACATTACGCAGGTCTATGCACTTCATAATGCGCCGAACCTTGAATTTGGCCGTTTCCATACGACCGCAGGGCCGATCATGGCGGCGGCAGATACCTTTACCATCCGGTTGACCGGGAAGGGAGGGCATGGGGCGCGGCCGCATGATTGTATTGATCCGGTGGTGGCGGCCTGTGCACTGGTGCAGTCATTGCAGACAATTGTCAGCCGCAATGTGGATCCGATGCAGCGGCTGGTCATTTCGACCACGCAAATCCACACCGGCACAACCGACAACGTGATCCCGGAGGAAGTCTACATCAACGGGACAGTGCGCACCTTCGACAAGGATGTGCAGGCGATGGTGGTGCGGCGCATGCAGGCCATCGTGGACGGGCATGCGGCGAGCTTTGATCTGACAGCGGAGCTGGATTTTGAGTACGGGTATCCGCCGACGGTCAATGATGCGGAGAAAGCGGTGTTTGCCGGAGACGTCGCGGATGAGGTGGCGGGTGAAGCAGGCGTGGAGCGGCACCATACACCCGTGATGGGGGCTGAGGATTTCTCTTACATGTTGGAGGCCCGACCCGGTGCCTATCTGATGCTGGGGCAGGGTGAAGGCGCGGGTGTGCATCACCCGCTCTATAACTTCAACGATGAGATTGCGCCGATTGGCGCGTCTTTCTTTGCGCGCATAGTTGAGCGGGCGCAGCCTGTGGCCGGGGGCTGAGGCATGGGGCTGGAAGATGCGGCCAAACAGGTTGATCAGGCGTTTACGCGGGAGGATCTGAAGGGCCCAAGCTTTGAGAATGCCTTTGGGGGTGCCACATCTTTTCTGCGGCGCAAGTACACCAAGGACCTGAAGGGCGTGGATATCGCGATAACCGGGGTGCCCTTTGATCAGGCGGTGACGAACCGGCCGGGTACGCGACTAGGGCCGCGCGCCATTCGCGAGGCGAGCGCGTTGCAGCCCTACGATCCGCCTTACGGCTGGGATTTTGATGTGATGAGCGAATTTGCCATCGCAGATTACGGCGATCTGCCATTTGACTATGGACATACCTCGAAGTTTCCGGCCGCACTCACGGCGCATATCAAAGGCATTCTTGATGCAGGGGCGGCGAGTGTGACGCTGGGCGGGGACCACTACATCAGTTTCCCGATCCTGAAGGCCTATGCGGAGAAATATGGTCCGATCAGCCTGCTGCAGTTTGATGCGCATTCCGACACCTGGCCGGATGATGACATGGACCGTATTGATCACGGCACGATGTTCTACAAGGCGGTCAAATCGGGAATCGTGGACCCTGAGACTTCTGTGCAGGTGGGCATTCGGACGACGAACCCCGACACGCTTGGGGTGACGACCATTGATGCGCGCGAGGTGCATGAGCGGGGGCCACAGGCAGCTGTGATGCGGATCAAGGAAGTCTTAGGCGACAATCCCTGCTATCTGACCTGGGACATAGACGCGCTTGATCCGGCATTTGCGCCGGGGACCGGGACGCCGGTCTGGGGTGGTCTGACGTCGGCGCAGGCGGCGATCATGCTGCGCGAGCTGGCGGGGATCAACATCGTTGGCGGGGATGTGGTGGAAGTCTCGCCACCCTTTGACACAACCGGGGCGACCGCGATTGCAGGTGCGCATGTGGCGACTGAAATCCTGTGTCTGCTGGGCCACCGGATGCGCACGGCATGAGCGACAAGAACCAACCCATCAGCGGCAATGATCTGGCCCGGTTTTCGGGGCCAAATACCTTCATGCGGTTGCCTGCGGTCAATGATCTGACAGGGTTGGATGTGGCCGTGCTGGGCATTCCGCTGGATATTGGCACGTCCTGGCGATCCGGCACGCGGTTTGGGCCCAAGCAGGTGCGGGCCGAGAGTGCCATGCTGCGGCCATACAACCTCGGGACCGGGGCGGCGCCGTTTGATTCCCTGCAGGTGGCCGATATTGGTGACTTGGCGATCAACACCTTCTCGCTGAGCGACAGTTTGCGCATTATTGCCGAGAGTTACGATGCGATACTCACGTCGGGCGCCATGCCTTTGGCCATTGGCGGTGACCATTCGATCACCCTGCCCATCCTGCGGGCGATGGCCAAAATGCACGGACCTGTGGCGTTGATCCACGTGGATGCCCATGCAGATGTGAACGATGAGATGTTTGGTGAGAAAGAGGCCCACGGCACCGTCTTCCGCCGTGCTTACGAGGAGGGGCTGATCAATCCGGCCAAGACCTACCAGATCGGATTGCGCGGGACCGGCTATTCAGCGGATGACTTCAAGGAAGCGGCGGGTTGGGGCTTTCAGCAGTTTCCAGCACAGGAGCTTTGGGGGCGGAACCTGTCGTCCTTGGGGGCCGAGATCAGACGGGACATCGGCGATCTGCCGACCTATGTGACCTATGACATCGACAGTCTTGACCCGGCCTTTGCGCCTGGCACGGGCACCCCGGAGATTGCGGGGCTCAGCACGCCGCAGGCGCTGACGCTGATCCGGGCACTCAAGGGGCTCAAAATCATTGGCGGCGATTTGGTTGAAGTCTCACCGCCTTATGATACCAGCGGCAACACTGCGCTGACGGGGGCGAACATCCTTTATGAAATGCTGTGCGTTTTGCCCGGCGTTGCGTATCGTTGAGCGCGGATAGAATTGTATTGGAAAGATGAAGCCGAAAGGGGCGCACATGCTGGGTTGGATCGTTCTGTTGATTGTGCTGGCCTTTTTGGCCTACGTGCGGCTTGCGCCGTCAGACCCTGTGCGCTGGCATCGGCAGGCGGCAATTGCGGGCACGGAGACCAAACAGCTCAAGGGCGGCTACATCTGGCGGAAGGTTGTGGACGGTGATGGGACGGCTGAGCTGAAAGCGCTGGATCAGGCGGCCATGGCTTCGCCAAGCACGGAACGGTTGACCGGTTCGGTCGAGGAGGGTCAGGTCACCTATATCAGCCGGACAAAGATCATTGGCTTTCCGGATTACACCACCGCCGGTATCTATGATGTGGAGGGCCAAAAGGTGCTGGAGGTCTATGGCCGTCTGCGGTTTGGGCGATCAGATCTCGGGGTAAACGCCAACCGGATTAAAGGCTGGGTCCGCGCCGCGCAGCTCTGAGGACAGGCATCCTTCCTGCACTTCGCGCCACATGGGCACGTTCAGGGACATCTGGCATTGCGCCATGAACATACGCCCGTCCACCTGGAGACAGATGGTTTCGCCAAGCTCAATCCGGTTTCGGTTCCGGTCGGTGCAATAGCAATCAACAGTCTTGCCACTGGGTGAGGTCACATCAGCGGCAGCGGGCAAGGCCATCAAGGCAGAGAGAAAAATGATCCGTCGCATGGTCCAATCATAGCACGAAGCCGCCCTTGACCAAAGCCCTTCCATCAGCGACATGAAGTCACGATGATACCCATGGACCGCCTTGAACAGATCAGCCAGCGATTTCAGTTTCTGGAAGCGTCGATGTCTGCCGGGTCGGATGGGGCGGATTTCGCGGCGTTGGCCAAGGAATATGCGGATCTGAAGCCCGTTGTGGAACAGATCGACGCCTACAAACAGTTGCTGGGTGATCTGGAAGAGGCAGAGGCCATGATGGCCGATCCCGAAATGGCCGAGCTGGCGCGCGAGGAATTGCCCGCGTTGAAGGCCGCCTTGCCCAAGGCCGAAGCGGCGTTGCAGGTGGCTTTACTGCCCAGGGATGCCGCTGACACCAAGCCTGCCATGTTGGAGATACGCCCCGGCACAGGCGGCGATGAGGCCGCGCTTTTTGCAGCCGACCTCTTGCGGATGTACCAGCGCTATGCGGAAGCCAAGGGCTGGGGCTTTGATCTGATCGAAGAGCAGATGACCGAATTGGGCGGTGTGAAAGAGATCGTCGCGCATATCACCGGCAAGGATGTCTTTGCCCGGCTGAAATACGAAAGCGGTGTGCACCGGGTCCAGCGTGTCCCGACAACCGAGAGTGGCGGGCGCATTCACACCTCTGCGGCGACTGTGGCGGTGCTGCCGGAGGCCGAAGATGTGGATATCGAGATCAACCCCAACGATCTGCGGATTGATACGATGCGGTCCTCCGGGGCAGGTGGGCAGCACGTCAACACCACCGATTCTGCCGTGCGTATTACGCATTTGCCGACCGGGATCGTTGTGACCTCGTCTGAGAAGTCACAGCACCGCAACCGTGACAAGGCGATGCAGGTGCTTAAGGCGCGGCTTTATGATATGGAACGGTCCCGGGTGGACAGCGAGCGTTCGGCGGATCGCGCAGCGCAAGTGGGGTCGGGCGACCGGTCGGAACGCATTCGCACCTATAACTTTCCGCAGGGGCGCATGACGGATCATCGGATCAACCTGACGCTCTACCGGCTGGATGCGGTCATGCAGGGGGACCTGGACGAGATCGTGGACGCCTTGACCGCAGATGCGCAGGCGCGGCAGCTGGCGGAGATGAACGCATGAGCACGGCCGCCGAGGCCATGGCTGCCGCCGCATCGCGGCTGAGGGCGGCGGGGGTGCCGGACCCGGCGCGCGATGCGCGTCTATTGCTGGCGCATGCGGCTTCTGTGGACGCGGCACGGGTGACGTTGATTGCACCGGAAGAGATCGCGCCGGAAATTGCCGAGCGCTATGAAAACCTTGTTGCGTTGCGTGCAGTGCGCGTGCCGGTGTCCCAGCTTGTCGGCAGCCGCGCCTTCTATGGGCGTGACTTTAAGATCAGCCGTCATGTGCTTGATCCGAGGCCGGAAACCGAGACTTTGATAGAGCTGGCCTTGGGTGAACCCTTTGAAACGGTGCTCGACCTTGGCACGGGGTCGGGCTGTATTCTGGTGACGCTTCTGGCTGAGCGGCCTGATGTGCGGGGTGTTGGTGTGGATCTGTCGGAAGACGCCTGCCTGCAAGCCAGCGCAAATGCGGTGCATTTCGGGGTGCAGGCGCGTGCGGCGATCCATCAGTCCGACTGGTTTGCCCGTGTGGAGGGGCGGTTTGACCTGATCGTTGCCAACCCGCCCTATCTTGCAGCAACCGAAATGGACGAGGTCGCGCCTGAACTGCGCGATCATGAACCGCAGATGGCGCTGACCGACGGGCTGGACGGGCTGTCGGCCTACCGGGTCATTGCGTCCCAGGCGCAGGGATACCTGACTGCCGCTGGTCGGGTCCTCGTCGAGATCGGCTGGCAGCAGGGCGAGGCTGTCTGCGACATTTTCCGCCGCTCGGGCTGGGCCAGCGTGGAATTGGCACAGGATCTGGGCGGGCGTCCGCGTGTGGTTTGTGCCAGAGAACCGGCGTAAATCTGCAAAGTGGACCATTTTTAGGCAGAAAGTTTGGATTTGCCCTTGCCGCGCCCCGCGTCCCGTGCATATTCAGTTATGTTGCAGCGGTGAATGCTTTGGCGGTCCCGCGCGGCGTTATGCCCAACAATCCAGATAATCGGTGATTTATACGCGCAAGGCGCACATCGGTTCAGTTAAGCTACAACAGCACTGAAGGCTGATATCCTTTCATGAAATCTACACGTTCCCGGTCCCGGTCGAAGAACAACCGCAACCGTAATCAGCAGGGCGGCAACGTCGTCAATCGCGTTTTCGACAGCTCTGGTCCTGAAGGCAAGGTGCGCGGCACACCGCAGCAGGTGATTGAGAAATACAATCAGCTCGCCCGCGATGCGCAGCTTTCCAATGACCGCGTGGCCATGGAGAACTTCCAGCAGCATGCCGAACATTATCTGCGTCTGCTGTCTGAGGCGCAGCGCGAACAGGAGGCGCGCCGCGAAGAGCAGGAACGCCAGAACCGCGAACGCCAGGCCGAGCGTGACCGCGAGCGTGCCGAGCGGCAGGAACGCGAAAGCAACCAGTCGGGTGGTGATCAGCAGAGCGATCCCAGCACGGCCCCGCAACCCGATGTTGAGGTTGCAGGCGCGGACAGCGAAGAAGACAGCGGTCTGGTCGAGACACCCGAGAGCAAGCCAAAGCCCAAGCGCGCGCCACGTCGCAAGCCGAAGCCCAAGGCGGATGGCGATCAGCCGGAAGCTGCTGAATAAGGAACTGCCCCGCCCAGGCGGGGTTTTCTTTTGCTGGTGGCCCAAAGTAGCCTTGGCAATCTAGCCTCAGGAGCCGCCACAGCCATGCCAAAGATCAGCACCAGCACCTGGATCAAACGTGACCCCGGACCCAATCCGCTGTCAGGTCAGGATGATGGCCCATATGAGGACATCTCGCTGGGTGATGCGGTGGGCCTGTCGCAGTTTGGCGTGCGACTGGAGAAGCTGGCAGCCGGGTCGCGATCTTCACATCGTCATTGGCATGAGGAAGAGGATGAGTTCGTTTATGTGGTTTCGGGCGAGCTGGTCTTGGTTGAGGATGAGGAGACACTGCTCAAGGCTGGCGATGCGGCGGGCTGGAAGGCGGGTCAGGCGCCAGGGCATTGTCTGGAGAACCGGTCGGCTGAGGAAGCTGTGGTATTGGTCGTCGGTACGCGGCTGGACAGGGACGTGGTGCACTACCCCGATCATGGCGTTGTTCTGCGGCGTGACGGGGAAGCCAGAGAGTATACGCGACCGGATGGTTCGGCGATTGACCGTTAACGAACGGGCTTCTCTTAGGTGTCAGCTTTGCTCCGAGGGGCTCGGATCAGGTCCGATGCGTCGATTTGGCAAACTGTAGACCTCTCAGGGACTTCCAGACGATGCGCGGTCAATTGGGTCCCATTCTTACTCCACCGGCAGCGGGGCCAATGAGCCTTCTGTCCGCTGCACGTATCGGATCCGGCCGAACTGGCGCAGCACTTCCATGCGCGGTCGCCAGTCATAGCGGGTGTCTTCCAGCACAGGTGCCCAGAAGAGGCGGCCCGCATAGCGCCATGGGTCCACGACCACGCCGGATTCCATCGGCGCGCCTTTGGCGACGATGATTGTGGTGCTGTGGTCTATCAGGATCGGGTTTTCCGCATTCGCGATCGCGCGCGAGGTGTCGAGGGTTTCAAACCCTTGACTGTCGAGCGCGGCCTGCAGGTCTTCTGCCCAGTGGTAACAGAGCCCTCGGGGCCGTTGACCGGCGTTGACCTTGGCATTGTGGATCAGCGCTGGGTCGGTGATCTGGTATTCGATGGCCAGGCGATGCGTTGTCTCATAGGTCAACGCGGCTGCGCGATAGGCTTCTGTTGGATCAACGTCAGGCGACAGGGCGCGCAGGCTGGCTGCAAGAGCCGCAACGTCCGTATCCGTGCCGCGCACAGGCCCCTTGGTGCCGCAGGCGACCAGCAGGGTGACAAGGATGAGGGCGATCCAGTGTTTCATGACTTGGCAACCTCTCTGGCCAGTGCACAGAACCCTTCAAGGGGGACCTGTTCGGCACGGTCTGTGGGTTTGATGCCTGCGGCTTGCAGGCGGTCTTCGATATCGGGCGCCACACCTTTCAGCGAGGCGCGCAACATCTTGCGTCGTTGGTTAAAGGCTGCCGCCACCACACGGGACAGTACGGCGGCGTCTGCGGGATAGCGCGGCACGGGCAGGGCGGTCAGATGCACAACAGCTGAGGATACCTTGGGCGGTGGGGTGAAGGCTTCGGGCGGCAGGTTCATCGCAATCCGTGCCTCCGCGCGCCATTGCGCCAGGATCGCGAGCCGCCCGTAGGCCTTGGAGCCGGGCTGGGCGACGATCCGTTCCGCCACTTCGCGCTGGAACATCAGGGTAAGGCTTTGCCAGAAGGGCGGCCAGTCAGGTGGTGTCAGCCAGCGCACAAGAAGTTCGGTGCCGACGTTGTAGGGCAGGTTGGCGGCAACGCGGATGGGGGGGGTAAGGTGGGCCAGGGGATCGACCTCTAGCGCATCGCCTTCGATGACGGAAAGACGGCCCGGATGGGCTTCTGCGATCTCAGTCAGGGCAGGCAGACAGCGGCTGTCTTTCTCAATGCAGAGCACGTGGCGCGCACCTTCAGATAGCAGTCCGCGTGTGAGGCCGCCGGGGCCGGGGCCGATTTCCAGTACATCGCACCGGGTCAGATCACCCGCTTGTCGCGCGATCTTGGCTGTCAGGTTCAGGTCCAGAAGGAAGTTCTGCCCCAAGGACTTGCGCGCCGACAGCCCGTGGCTGGCAATCACCTCGCGCAGAGGTGGCAGATCATCGATGGCGCTCATGAAGCCTGTGCCATCCGGTGCGCAAGGCGGATGGCTTCGATCATGCTGGTGGGGTTAGCGATGCCTTTGCCCGCGATGTCAAAGGCGGTGCCGTGGTCAGGGGAGGTGCGGATGAAGGGCAGGCCCAGCGTGACGTTGACACCCTTGTCGAAATCCAGCGTCTTGATCGGGATGAGCGCCTGATCATGGTACATGGCGATGGCGGCGTCATACCGGCTGCGGGCCGCAGCGTGAAACATCGTGTCAGCGGGCAGGGGGCCTGAAAGGTCGTAGCCCTCGCTCTTCATCTTATCCACCAGGGGAGTGATCCAGGCCAGCTCTTGCAGGCCCATGGTACCGCCTTCGCCAGCGTGGGGGTTCAGGCCGGAAATGGCCAGCCGGGGTGCGGGGATGCCGAACTGGTCGCGCAGGCCCGCATGGGTGATCTCAATCACCCGTCGCAGGCGGTCGGGGGTCAATTGCAGTGGCACCTGATCCAGCGCGATGTGGATGGTGGCGGGCACCACGCGCAGTTGGTCGGAGGCCAGCATCATCACGACGTCATCCACGTCGCCAAGGGCCGCAAGGTATTCGGTGTGGCCGGGATAGGCGAAATCGGCACCTTCCTTGAGTGCCTTCTTGTGGATGGGCGCGGTGCAGAGGGCGGATGCCGCACCCTCACGCACGAGCGATACGCCAAGGGCGATCATGTCGATCACATGTTGCGCGTGTTTTGGGTCGGGCTGTCCGGGAACCGCCATGCTGCCGAAGTCCCGCGCGATCACCGGCAGGACATCTGCGCTGAGCCCGGCGGCATCTTCCGGCTGCCCGATCACGTGAGACGGCGTGTCCTTGGGCAGGTGACTTGGATCACCCAGCCAAATGAGTGGCACCTCGCCTGTCAACGCCCGCCAAGCCGCTGCGGCGACCTCGGGGCCGATGCCCGCAGGTTCACCGCAGGAGATCACCACCGGCAAGGAGGTCTGGGTCATAGACGGGTGATACGGGCGTTGGCGCGCAATTCGTTCATCAGCACATCGGCGTAGCCCTGCAGCTTGCGCTGACGCAATGCGCTGATCACGTCCTCGCGGCTGGCTTCGGCATTGGCCTCGGCCGTGCGTTTGCAGAGCATCAAAAGTACGAGTGTCTGACCATTGGCGCGGGTCAGGGCGATGGACGTCTCGCCGGGGTCAAGCTTGGCCAGTTCGATGGCGATGTCCTGTGGAATCTCTCCGGGCTTTTTCGATCCGCGTTCCAGCACCTCTTCGGGTTGGCCCTGTGCGATACCATAAAGGTCGTCGCATTGGTCTATCCGTGCCTGAACTTTGGCGGCTTCGGCCAAGGCGGCTTCTGAGCGGCCCCCGGCGATATAATATGCAGCGTATTCGATTTCCGAATATGTCCGGGCCGGTGCGCCCGTTTCCTCAATCCCGCGCAGTTGGAATAGTGCGACGGCATTCGGGATCGGAAGGGGGGCTGTCACATCACCTGGCCCAAGGGCCAGCAGGATGGGATGCAAGGCCGGGGGCAGGTTCTCAAGCGGGGTCCATGGCATGCGGCCGCCGCGCCCGCGCGAAGCGGTCGCCGAATATTGTGCGGCATACCGTGAAAACTCGGCTTCCGACTGCGATTGCGCGATGCGTTCCGCCAGCGCATTCACTTGTGCTGCACGCTGGGGCGGGGCGGGGATGATGATCTCTGACAAAAGCACACGGATGCCGTCGCCGGAACTGCGGGTGTTGCCCAGAGCGCGGTTGATCTCGACCTCTGAGACGGTCACGCGGTTGAGGTAGAGGCCACGCACCAGTTCGCGCCAGCCCAAAGAGTTGGCCACAAAATCGCGGAACGTCTCACGCGAGATGCCTGATTGTTCCAGCGCATCGCCAAATTCATCGGCGCTGAGGTTCGCGCGGGCCGCAAATTCTTCCAGACCTTCGCGAAGGCCTTCGGCGGTCAGTTCAATCCCGGCCGTGGCAACAGCCTTTGACCGCAGGCGGTCATCGATCAGGACGTTGATGATGCTTTCCCGGTCGGAGTTTGGGGCATTCAGAAGCTGCATAAACCGCTGGCGCTGTTGCACTTCGAATTCGGTGACCACCGCATCATCCACACGCGCCACAGGCGCAAAGAGGTTCTGCGCGAAGGCGGTCTGACCCGTCAGGGCAATCACGCCTGCGGCCAACACTCCCCGGATCTGGGCGGAAAATTTCATCTGGATCACCTTTGACATGAGCGAATGTATCGTTGATTGCCCGATGAGGCCGCAAAGCCCCTCAGGCCGACGTTAAACCCGATATTGGTGGTTGGCTCAACCGCTGTTGAGGAAGAATAGCTGCGCGCGACCGTCATATCGACGGCGACGCATTCATTGTTGTAACTCAGGCCGATCCCCGCCGTGGCGGCACGGTCATCGGCGACGTTGAACCGCCAATCCGCGCGCACGGCCCAGTGCTTGTTGATGTCATAGCGACCGTCGAGCAGGATTTCCGAGACCGCGTCTTCGCGGTCCTCGGCGGGGTCCTCATCCAGCCAGACGTAAGAGCCACCCAGGGCGCCGCGTGAGAACCCCCAGTTGCCACGCAGTTCAGCCTTGGTGAAATTCAGCTGCTCGTCCAGCAGGCTGCGTCCGGTCAGCGTGATGCCATTCTCTGTCTTGATCTGTGCGGCCACCAGATAATCAGACGACGTTCCGGTCAGGCCCGAGCTGTTTGAGAAGTCGGCGTCAACGTCGTTTCGGAAAACCTGGCCAAGCGTAATGCTGGTGTCCCAGCCATCGGGGTCGACCCGTGACCAATAGACCCCCAAGGCAGCTACGGCGCCCCGTTCGCGCCGGTCGGGCCGAGGGAAGCGGGAGAGTGACAGCAGATTGCCTTCGTCAAATTCAACCCGGGTGCTTTCGTCGTTGGGCACCAGCAGACGCTCACCCCCTGTCCAGCCGATCTGGGCGACCGGTTCCAGCACTTGGGTAACGCCACCAGCGCCCCGGCGCAGCAGCGGATACCGCAGCGAGACGGCCGTACGCGGCACGATGTCAGACTGGTTTTGGGCAAAGGTTGCGTCCTGCGTGATGTCAAAGAGGTTAAAGCTGACACCCGCCTGAATGTCCGCGACCAAACCGCTTGACCATGTGAAACGGCGGAGCCAATCGACGCGCGCGTGGATGCGCGCGACGTCGCGGCCATCAACTTCAAGATCATCGTCGGGCCCGTCGATGTCCAAGTCGGAGTTCCGACGGTGGGTATGCGCCTCGACCCTGAAACGCAATTCCCCGCCCAGCCGACTTGGGAAGAAACGACGCTCATATTCACCGTCCAGAACAACCGTTGGCAGGTTGTCGTTGATGTCATCGGCACGCAGACTTTCGAAGTTGTAAAGCGATCCGCGCACAAATTGATCGCGGCGGGCCCGGCTGACGGTGATGTTGCTCTCTAGCCGGTCGCCTGTGTAATAGCCGTATTCGTTCAGATAGGCGCGGTCTGTCGTCGCTTCGATCTGAAAGCTCAGCTTGTAGTCACGCTCCAGATCGAAATTACCCCGACCGAATAGGTAGCCGCGGATACTGTCCGGGCGCAGGTCATCGCGCGTTACTGCGCTGTTGAATTCAATCCGGCCCCGTCGGAAGGCCTGCCGATAGCGCAGTTCAAGCGTGCGTGTGGCGCTTGAGACGTAAGGGGTGATCGTCAGGTCCCGGTGCTCTCCCAGTTTGATGAAATAGGGCAGCCTGAGGCCAGTCCCCAGTTGCGAGGTGGTTGGGATCGAAGGCGCGAGGAAACCGGTTGCCCGTTCCAGCCCGGGTCCGGGGAGCCTGAGGCGGGGCACGTAAAAGACCGGCACATCCAGAATGCGGAATTGTGCTTCGTCAAAGTAGAGCTGCTGTTCCAGCCGGTCATGGATCACGCGCTTTGCCCTTATCTGCCAGAGCGGGGCGCGTCCGTCGTCGCAGATCCGGCAGGAGGTTACAGATGCTTTGGACAGTTGATCGTAACGTCCACCTACCCTGTCGATCTGAGCGGCTGCGGCTTGGAGCTGCTGTGCAAGGATCAGGCGGGCACCGATCAGCAGGCCGTTCTGAAAATCGGCGTCGAGTTCGGCGGCATCGGCCAGAATCACCGTATCGCCGCCTTCGGTAAGGGTGATTGGACCAGCGATGGAGAGGCCGCCGGTATCCTGATCATATCTGATAGATTGCGCCTTGATGCGGGTGCCGTTCTGGAAGGCCTCCACGTTGCCCTGGGCAACAAGCTGACGGTCCTGGGTGATAAAGACCTCGTCAGCGATCAAAATGGCGGGCGTCGCCTCGTTATCCTGGGCGATGGCAAGCACGGGCAGCAGGAGCAGCGCCAAGATCAGACCGAATATGCGCATGGCTTAGCCGTCCTCCGCATGCAGCAAGAGGCCGGTGGCCAGCAGGATTGCAGCAACAGGCGGTGCCCAGGCGGCCAGGAAGACGGGTATCTGGCCGTTCTCTCCCAGAATTTGCGCAAAACTGCGCACGAAATAGAGGCTGAAGCCCAGAAGGACCGCGGTCAGGACAGAAACGCCCGTGCCGCCGAACCGCGCATGGCGCATGGTGAAGGCGCTGGCGACGAGAACCATGGCCATCAGGAAGAGCGGCCGGGCAAATTCCTTTTGCAACCAGACTTTGTGGCGCTGTGCGCTGAAGCCAGCCTGTTCAAGCTGCCGGATAAAGGTCGGCAGGTCGTAGATGGAAACGGCGGCCGGTTTGCCGATGCTTTCGCGAATCCGCTCCAATGTCAGTGTTGAGGGGATTTCCATGCTGTCGAAGAATTCTGCATTTGCTTCGGCGTTTGTCCCAGCGCGCAGTGGCCATGCCTTGGCGTTGCGCAAAGACCATGCACCGTCCTGCAAGGCGGCGCTGCCTGCCTCGATCCGGCGCACGGGTCCGTTCTGGGTGTCGTAGGTCAGAAAGGTCACGTCATAAAGAACGGAAGCATCCGCATTTGACCGCCACGCCCGGATAACTGTCTGTCCCGTGGCACTGCCTTGGCGCAGCCAGAGCCCTTCGTCGCTGATCGACAGGGCAGAGGCACCCCCCGCGCGGTAGCTTTCAGAGAGTTGCAGGTACCGATTTCCTGTGGCTGCCACGATGGGGTTCAGCATGCTGACCGCCAGCACGCCGATGACGAGCGCGACAAAGACGGGGGCGATCAGGGCGCGCATGGCAGAGCGACCGGCGGCACGTGTGACCACCAGCTCTGAAGACCGCGACAAGGAAATGAACAGGGTGATTGTCGCCAGAATGATGATCAACGGCAGGATCAGGTTGATGGTTTGCGGCGCGTTGAGAAGCGTCAGGCCAAAGATCCTGCTCCAGCCGATATCAGACCCGCTGAAGCGGCGCGCCTGATCCACGGCGTCGATGAGCACGATCAATGCAAAAAGGACCGCCGTGATCAATAGGAACGCCATGGCAAACCGGCGTGCGAAATAGACATGCAGGATCATGCCGTGGCCCTCCTGCGCCGGAAGCGTGCCGGATGGCTGAGGTGCCAGAGCATACCGAGCACCAGCACCGCACCAACGAAAGACGGCACGTACATCAGGGCCCAAAGAGAGGCATCCTCTCTGACGGTATTGACCAGCGTGCCGCGGATGCCGTCGATCGCGATCAGCATTGCAAAGGCTATCGCCACTTCCCGCCAGATGCCAAAGCGGGAAAAGCCGCCCATCAGCAGCGTCGCAAAGCCAACCATCGCCGCCACAACGCAAAAGAGCGACTGCGCAAACCGGGAGTGCAGTTCTTCGGCGATGATGCCGGTACTGTCACCGGTCTGCTCTGCGATGCGGTCCCAGTTTGTCAAAAGCATCGGGGTTATAAGGTTAGGAACGGACAGCGTGCTGCCCGCCTTTTCGCTGACCAGCGAGGAGATATCGAAGGAAAAGTCGCGGAAGGTCGCTGTTGCCAGACGTGTCTCGGCCTTTTCCAGCCTCTGCGCCAAGCCATCCACCATGATAAGGGTCGTACCGGGTCCATTGCGGACCAGATAGGCCTCTGCAGCGGTGTAGATGACACCTTCGGCGGGATCGCGCCTGTCCGAGAGGAACACATCACGCAGCACGCCATCGGCATCGATCACGCGGGTGTAGAATGTCACATTTTCTGTGGGGTGCAAAAAGCGGCCTTCCCGCAGCAGGCTGGCGGTAACATTCTGGGAAATCTCTGTTTCGCGCTGATCCAGTTGCGCCTCGGCCATGGGCACCAGGAAATGGGCAAGCACGCTCATCATGGCACCGACACAAAGACCAAACAGAAACACTGGTCGGGCCAGACGCCATGGGCTTGACCCGGTGGATTGCAGTACGGTCATCTCGCTTTCACTGCTCATCCGGTTCGTCACATAGACGGCACCGGCAAAGGCGGCGATGGGCAGCACCGTGGTGATGAGTTTCGGCAGGCCAAGGGCTGTGAATTCGAGAAAGACGAGAGCGGACTGGCCGTCACCGATCAGGCGGTCAAAAAGCACGACAGCGCGGTTGATCCAGAAAAGGGCAACAAGGACGAGGGCGAAAAAGCCAAACAACAGCAAAAGCTGTGACAGCATATAGCGGTCTAGTCTGGCCACTGCGGTCCCCCAAAGATGCCTGCAAGGGTCGGTTTTTCTTTATGTCTAATGCAAAATATGGCTGGGGAAAACTGCTAACTGGTCATGGCTCGCAAGCCGCGCTAGGTCTTGTGGCGAAACATCACAAGAGGTCTATCCGATGACAGCGCTCACACCGATCAGCTTTGCACAAACCGACATCGACAAAGTCGCCGACCATGCGGGCCGTGTTGCTGTATTTGTTGATCCCGAAGGCCGTCTTGATGCGGGCGCGCGGCGCGTCAACAGGCTGACAAAGGGTGCGCTCAACCGTTTGATCGAAGGGCAGAAATTCGCCAAGTCCAAGCCCGGCGATGCGCTGTCTTTGGCCTATCCGGTTGGGATGAAGGGGGATGCGGTCGATGTGGTGCATCTGCCGCGCCGGGCCAGCGTCGAAGAGGCGCGCAAGGCGGGGGCCGCACTGGCCAAGTTGCGGGGCGAGGCAGATGTGCTGCTGCTGGCGGGAAACCTGCGCCGCGTGGCGCAGGTGGCCTATGGGTTGGCGATGCGGGACTATGAGTTTGACGACCACAAGAGCGACCCAAAGGAGCGCAAGGGTGGCGTGGTGGTGATGTGCAGCAAACCCGATGAGGCTGAAGCGGCAGCGGGCCCCCTGATGGCGGTGGCCGAAGGGGCCTTCATGACCCGTGATCTGGTGAACGCACCGGCCAATGTGCTGACCACAACCGCCTTTGCCGACCAGCTTGCGGCGATGAAGGACCTTGGTCTCAAAGTTGAAGTTCTGGATGAGGATGAGCTGGCAAAGCTTGGTATGAGAACGCTTTTGTCTGTTGGCCAAGGCTCCGATAGCCCGTCGAAGGTTGTGGTGATGGAGTGGAACGGCGGAAAGAAGGGCGACGCACCGCTGGCGCTGATCGGCAAAGGTGTGGTGTTCGATACCGGCGGCATCAGCCTAAAACCCGCTGGTGGCATGGAAGACATGACCATGGATATGGGCGGTGCCGGTGTTGTTGCAGGTGCCATGCGCGCCATTGCGCGGCGCAAGGCCAAGGCAAACGTTGTCGGCCTGGTCGGCTTGGTCGAGAATATGCCGTCGGGTGCCGCGACACGGCCTGGCGACGTCATCACCTCCATGAAGGGCGACACGGTCGAGGTCATCAATACGGATGCTGAGGGTCGTTTGGTGCTCTGCGACGTGATGTGGTACGCGCAGGAGCGGTTCGAGCCTGCGGGGATGATTGATCTGGCCACGCTGACCGGTGCGATCATCATCGGGTTGGGGCATGAAAACGCAGGCGTTTTCTCCAATGACGATGCGCTGTGCAATGCCTTCCTCAAAGCGGCGGAGGCTGAAGGGGAAGGGGCATGGCGGATGCCTTTGGGCAAGGCCTATGATGACCAGCTCAAGAGCCGTATCGCTGATATGAAGAACGTGGGCGGACGACCCGCAGGGTCGATCACGGCGGCGCAGTTCCTCCAGCGGTTTGTGAAAGACGGCACGCCCTGGATTCACCTTGATATTGCGGGTGTGGCTTCGGTCAAGTCAGACACCACACTTGCGCCCAAAGGGGCGACCGGCTGGGGTGTGGCAGCTCTGAACCGTCTCGTGGTGGATATGTTTGAGGGCGATTGATGGGCGCTGCCTATTTCTATCATCTGACCCGGCGGCCCCTGGTCGAGACCTTGCGGATGCTTTTGGGCAAGTCGCTGGAGAACGGCTGGCGTGTGGTTGTGCGCGGCACGGATCAGGCGGGGCTTGAGGCGCTTGACAAGGCGCTCTGGCTGGGACCGGAAGACGGATTTCTGCCGCATGGGATGGCAGGCGGGCCGCAGGATGCAGATCAGCCTGTGCTGCTGACGGCATCCATCGATGCACCGAACGGGGCCAATTGCGTGATGGCGGTACAGGGTGCCGAGGTGACCGCAGCGGAAGTCGGCGCTTTGGACCGGGTCTGCGTCCTGTTTGACGGCAATGACGAGGCCGCGCTCAACCATGCACGCGGTCAATGGAAAGCACTCAAGGACGCCGGGGCGTCTGCGCAGTACTGGTCGGAGGAAAGCGGCAAATGGGAGAAGAAAGCGGAGACCTGAGACCGTGGATGCCGCAGCGGAGCTGTGACCTTACCGGGTCAGGATCAGTTCACCCCCCGCAATCTCAATACGGCCCCAGCGCTGCAGATAGCCCATACCCAATAACGATTGCTGCATTTCGCCCTCGTTTACGACAGCCGGTACATCCCGGTCGGTGATGCCGTTCAGGCTGACTTCGCCCAAACGGACATAGGCGGTGCGGACCTCGCCGTTTGCGGTATTGGCGCGGCCCAGAAAGGAAAGCTCAGCAGGGTCGATTCCGGCACGTCGGGCATCGGCCTGCGTCAGCACCATATCGGTCGCACCGGTGTCCACGACAAAGCGGACCGCCGCGTCATTGACGTCAAGGGTAAGGTAGTAGTGACCGTCCCGCGCGCGGGGGACGATGATCTGGTCGCTGCCAGCCACGCTGAACTGCGGCGTGCGCGCATCGCGGGTGATGTCTTGCCAGAGGCCCACGGCGGCTGCGCCGCCGATGAAGATCATGGCCCAGACAGCCGCATATTGCAGGGTTTTGTTGAGCCCTTCACGGGATTGCATGAAGAACCAGCCGCCGACCATTGCCAGCAGCACAATGAGATAGATCAGTTGTCCAGTTTCAATGTTTGCCATGGGATGGATATAGGGAGCCTTCGGCCTTCTGTCAGGAGGGACCGGGACCAAAACCGAAGGCGGCAAGACCATCGAGGACGAATTGCACCGAGAGCGCTGCCAGCAACATCCCCAGGATGCGGGTGATGACGTCGATCCCGGTCTTGCCGATGACCCGGTCAAGGTAGCTGGAGAGCATCAGGATCACCGTCATTGCCAGAAGGACCAGTGCGGTGATCGACAGCACGGTGATCATGCCTTCCCCGCCGGGGCGTTCGCCAATCAGCAGGATGACCGAGGCGATGGCACCGGGGCCTGCCATCAGCGGAATGGCCAATGGGAAGATGGAGGGATCATCGGGGTGTTCTTCTTCCGTGCGGTCCTCGCGGCGTTTGGTACGGCGTTCGAACAGCATGTCGAGGGCGGTAAGGAAAAGCAGGATGCCTCCCGCGATGCGGAAGGCGGGCATGGAGATGCCGACAAAGCCAAGGAGAGCCTCTCCAAAGAAGGCAAAAAGGGCGAGAACAAACGCGGCGGTCAGGGTTGCGCGCATTGCGATGCGGCGACGCTGGCCCGGTGTCATGCCACGGGTGAGGGCCAGAAACAGCGGGGCAATACCGATGGGGTCGATCACCACGAACATGGTGACGAAGACGGTGATCATATAGGCGGTGTCGAGTTCCATGGCGGCTGTGATCCGATTGCGGGCTGCGCCCATGACATGTTTTGGGGGCTCTGCCCCGTCGCGGCAGGCCGCGACTCCCCGGGAATTGATAGAGCCAAAAAGAGGGAAAGATCAGGCGGTGGCTTTCTCCAGTTTCTCTTCAGCGCTCACCCATAAAGACTCAGCGCGGTCGAGGGCTTCCATGACCTCGGCGTACTTCTTGTTCCAGACCTCAAGCTCGCCCACATTGACGTCTTCGTAGAGCGCAGGGTCTGCCAGTTTCTTGGCCAGCTTGTCGCGCATCTCGTTGAGTTTGTCGACGCGGACTTCGGCTTTGCGCACTTCGGAGCGGAGGGCGAGTACCTCGTCGCGGCTCGCGCGTTTGGGCTTGGGGGCATCCTTGGGTTTGCTGGACTTGCTGACAGGCTTGGTCGGTGTCAGCAGCATCTTGCGGTAGGCTTCGAGGTCTTCCTCGTAGGGTTTTACGGTGCCGTTGGAGACCAGCCAAAGCCGGTCGGCGACCATGGATAGTAGATGCATGTCGTGGCTGACAAGGATCACCGCACCGGAGTAGCGGGTGAGGGCTTCGACCAGCGCCTCGCGGCTTTCGATGTCGAGGTGGTTTGTGGGCTCGTCGAGGATCAGCAGATGGGGCGCGTCGAGGGTGGCAAGCAGCAGTGACAGGCGTGCTTTCTGGCCGCCCGAGAGGCGACCGACTTCGGTTTCAGCCTGTTCGGGGCCGAGGCCGAAACCGGCAAGCTGGGCGCGGAGTTTCGAGTGCTGCGTGTCTGGCCGGGCGCTGATCATATGCTGCAGCGGCGTTTCCTTGATGTGCAGCTCATCCACCTGATGCTGGGCAAAAAAGCCCACGCGCAGCTTGTTGGCTTTGACCTCCTTGCCCTGCATGAGGACGAGACGATCCGAAAGCAGCTTGGCGAGCGTGGACTTGCCCTGGCCGTTCTTGCCCAAGAGCGCGATGCGGTCGTCCTGATCGATGCGCAGGTCGAGGCGCTGCAAGACCGGCGTGTCGGTATAGCCGACAGCACCACCTTCAATGGAGATGATGGGCGGAGAGAGTTCCTCGGGTTCGGGGAAGGTGAAGACACGTTTGGCCGCCTGTTCGGGGGTGGCGATCATGTCCATCTTTTCGATCATCTTGATGCGCGATTGCGCCTGCTTGGCCTTGGACGCCTTGGCCTTGAAACGGTCGACAAAGGCCTGCATGTGGTCGCGGCGCGCCTGTTGTTTCTTGGCCATCGCGGCCTGCACTGCAAGCCGTTCGGCGCGCTGGCGGGCGAACTGGTCGTAGGGACCCTGGTAGAACGTCAGTTTGCGGTCTTCGAGGTGCAGGATGCCATTGACCGCGCGGTTCAATAGGCCGCGATCGTGGCTGATGATGATCACGGTGTGCGGGTATTTGGCCAGATAACTTTCCAGCCAGAGCGCGCCTTCAAGGTCGAGGTAGTTGGTGGGTTCGTCCAGCAGCAGCAGATCGGGTTGGGCAAACAGCACGCCCGCCAGCGCCACGCGCATCCGCCAGCCACCGGAAAAGTCCGCGCAAGGCATGTGTTGTTCGGCGTCGTCAAAGCCAAGACCCTTGAGGATTGAGGCTGCGCGCCCTTCGGCCGACCATGCGTCGATGTCGGCGAGCCGCGACTGGATGTCCGCGATGCGGCCCGGATCGGTTGCGGTCTCTGCTTCGGCCATCAGGGCGGCGCGTTCGGTGTCGGCTTCCAGCACCGTGTCGAGCAGGGATGTGGATGAGGACGGGACCTCTTGCGCCACGCCGCCGATCTTGGCACGCGAGGGCAGGGTGATCTCTCCGGCATCAAGGCCAAGTTCGCCGCGAATGATGCGGAAAAGGGTGGTCTTGCCCGCGCCGTTGCGGCCCACGAGGCCCACCT
>CAYUSM010000032.1:0-20402 GCA_964447345.1 uncultured Sulfitobacter sp.
GCTTTGCCGCCGATCAGGACCTCTGGGTTGCTGTGCTGACCGGCGCGGGCGACAAAGCATTTTCTGCAGGCAATGACCTTAAGGCAACCGCACAGGGCGGCAGCAAAGCCAAGATGACGGACACCGGGTTTGCGGGCCTGTCTTCCCGCTTTGATCTGGAAAAACCTATCATCGCCGCCGTAAATGGCTTTGCCATGGGTGGCGGGTTTGAGACGGCTCTGAGCTGCGACATCATCCTCGCCTCTGAGAACGCCAAATTCGCCCTGCCCGAGGTGAAGGTCGGCTTCTTTGCCGCCGCCTCAGGCGTCCAACGCTTGTCCCGCTACATCGGGCGGCTGGCCGCTCAAGAGATGATGTACACCGGTCGCACCATCGGCGCGCAGGAAGCGCTTGAGATGGGATGCGTCAATGAGGTCCACCCGCACGATCAACTGATGGCAAAAGCGATGGAGAAAGCCGAACAGCTTTGCACCGTCTCGCCCTCCGCCGTCAAAGCGACCAAGCGGGTGTTGAACGACATGTACGTTCGCGACGGCATGAAAGACAGCATCGCCTATTCCCGAGAGGTGATCGGCGATCTCAGCAAAACCGAAGACTTCAAGGAAGGCGTGAACGCCTTCGTCGAAAAACGCGCACCCCAGTGGGTGAACAAGTAATTCTCCCCGCCAGGGGCAAAGTCATAGCCAAGGAGGCATCACATGCTCGACAATTCTTCTCCGCAAAGCCTGAACAATCTCGAAATGTCCGAAGGCGCCAAACCGCTGCTGCACGCCGTCATCAAACACATTCGCGAAAACGTCGATCCGATCAGCGAAGAGTTTCACCATCTTCAGGACACCAAGGAAAACCGGTGGGAGTATCACCCCCGGCAGACTGAACTGATGGAAGGGGCCAAGCAAAAGGCCCGCGATTCCGGTCTGTGGAACTTCTTTCTGCCCAACGCCGAAACCGGCGAAGGCCTGTCAAACCTCGACTACGCTTACATTGCGGCGGAGCTGGGCAAGAACCCACTGGCATCCGAGACGCTGAACTGCTCTGCCCCTGACACGGGCAACATGGAAGTACTGGAGCGTGTCGGCACGAAAGAGCAGAAAGAGACGTGGTTGAAGCCCCTTCTGGCAGGCAAAATTCGGTCCGCCTTTGCAATGACAGAACCTGATGTGGCCTCCTCGGACGCCAAGAACATCGCCATGACTGCCGTTCTGGAAAACGGCGAATGGGTTCTGAACGGCGACAAATACTACATCTCCGGTGCAGGTGATCCGCGCTGCAAGATCATGATCGTGATGGTCAAGACCTCACCCGATGCAGAGCCTTTCCGCCAGCAATCGCAGATCCTCGTACCGATGGATACGCCCGGCGTTGAAATCCTTGGCCCCATGCATGTCTTCGGCCACGATGACGCGCCACATGGCCACATGCACATCCGCTTCACCGATGTGCGCGTCCCGGAATCCAACATTCTTTGGGGTGAAGGCCGCGGCTTCGAAATCTCCCAGGTCCGCCTTGGACCGGGCCGCATCCACCATTGCATGCGCTCCATTGGTCAGGCGGAAAAGGCGCTCGACCTGATGATCGAACGGGGGCTCAGCCGTGTCGCATTTGGCAAGAAGATCGTGGACCTTGGGAAGAACATGGAAACAATCTCGCGCGCCAAGATCGAGATTGAGTCCATGCGGTTGCTGGTGCTCAAGGCCGCCAAGGCCATGGACGTTCTGGGCAACAAGGAGGCCCGCATCTGGGTCAGCATGATCAAGGCCAAGGTGCCAGAGCAGGTTTGCGACATCATCGATCAGGCCATGCAAGTCCACGGTGCGACAGGTATCTCCCAGTGGTCCCCACTGTCCGGTATGTATGCGCAGCAGCGCACACTCCGCTACGCGGACGGCCCGGATGAAGTGCACCACCACGTCATCGCACGACACGAGGTGAACACTTACAAGGAGAGCAACGAACGCCAGGCCGCTGCCAAAGCAGAAACCAAAGGCGCACGCGGCGCATCCGGGTTCATGGGATGAGCGACCTATTCGACCTTTCTGGCAAGGTGGCCCTGCTGACCGGGGCGTCCAAGGGTATGGGCCTTGCGATGGCAACCGCACTGGCGGATCATGGTGCCACCGTCATCATCTCTGCCCGCAAGCAGGACGCTCTGGATGCAGCGGCTGAGCAGATTAATGCACGTGGCAAGGGGAAGGCTCATGCCGTCGCCTGCAACGTCGGGCACAAGGACCAGCTGCAAGCGCTGGTGGACAAAACCCATGAGTTGGCTGGTCCCATCGACGTGGTCATCGGAAATGCGGGCGTGAACCCTTACTACGGCAAAACCTCCGAAATTCCGGATGATGCTTATGACAAGACCATGAACGCCAACGTCAAATCCAACCTCTGGCTGGCGCAGATGGTCGCCCCTGACATGGTGGAGAAGGGCAGCGGCTCAATGGCCTTCACCTCATCGATTGGTGCGTTCAAACCGTCGGTCATGCTGGGCACCTATGGCATGTCGAAGCTGGCACTCATCAGCCTCTGCCGGAACTTGGCTGCGGAGTTCGGACCCAAAGGTCTGCGCTTCAACGCGATCTGCCCCGGTCTGGTCAAGACAGAGTTTGCACGCGAGTTGTGGGACAACCCCGAGGTCGAGAAACGCATCAAGGAAGAAATCCCGCTGCGCCGCCTTGGGGAGCCCGAGGACTTCGCCGGACTTGCCGTCTTCCTCGCCTCGGATGCCAGCAAATACATGACCGGACAGGCGCTGACCGTCTGTGGCGGGTCAAACATGTGGACGTGAAGAATGGATATTCAGGACAAAATTTGTGTGATCACGGGTGCGGCCAGCGGCATTGGCCGCGCGCTGTGCCTTGCTTTCAAACATGCAGGTGCCAAAGAGGTCATCTGTGTTGACCGAAATGGCGAAGGGGCGGCAGAGACTGCCGAGATGGTGGGTGGTGCAGCCTTTACCGTCGATGTCTCTGACGAAGCCCAGATCAAAAAGATGATCGACGAAGTCGAGCAGAACATTGGTCCCATTGATCTGTTCTGGTCCAATGCCGGAATTGCTGTTGGGGGTGGCATGGAAACACCCAACGACGACTGGCAGCGGGTTTGGGAGGTCAATGTGATGTCTCACGTCTGGGCCTCCCGCCACCTGATTCCTCTGATGAAAGAGCGCGGCGGCGGGTATCTTCTCAACACCGCTTCCGCTGCGGGTCTCCTCAATCAGGTCGGCTCCGCCTCTTACGGTGTCACCAAACACGCAGCTGTGGGTCTCGCCGAATGGATCGCGATGACCCATGGGGATGACGGCATCAAGGTTTCCGTCCTCTGCCCGCAGGCGGTACGAACTGAAATGACGCGCGGACATGAGGACCATGTCGCCGCCATTGACGGAATGATGGAACCAGAGCCTGTGGCCGAGATTTGCCTTGAAGCAATTAAGGAAGAAACTTTCCTGATCCTGCCCCATGAAGAGGTGCGCGGGTACATGAAAAACAAGGTCGAAGACTACGATCGGTGGATTGGTGGCATGCGCAAGCTGAACCGCAAGTTCGGCCAGCTTGACACCTGACCCAACCCCGGCGCGTCCCGAAACACCCATAATAGCAAGGCTCCGGCTCAATTCCTGAGCGTTGAGCACTGAAAGGACACCATATGATCGGCTACGTAACCCTCGGGGTGAATGACATGGAACGGGCCAAGAAATTCTATGCAGACCTCTTCGCACCCAAAGGCGGCAAAGTCGTGATCGACCAGGGGCGCATCGCCTTTATCAGTGTGGCACGGGGACAGCCAATGGTTGCCGTCTGCGAACCTTATGACAAAGGCGATCCGGCACCCGGAAACGGCACCATGGTCGCCTTCACGGCAGAAACAAAAGAGGAAGCAGACGAACTCTACAAGCGTGCACTTGAATTGGGCGCGACCGACGATGGAGAACCGGGGCAACGGATCCCTGATCGTTTCTATGGCGCCTATGTCCGCGACCCAGATGGCAACAAACTGTGCTTCTTTGTTTTTGGGTAGGCATTTTGCAACCAAAGCAGACCTAATCTGACAAGCGGAGTTCTCAGAGTCTTCAACCAATGATATGGCATGTTGGCGTCTTGAGAGATCACTCCGAAACAGGTTCAACCCGGTCTGAATGTCTAAGAGTACATTTGCACTCGCCATTTTTGCCCTGATGTCGGCCTGCGCGCCGCGCGGCGAAATCGGGTTTGCTGCGCCATTCGCTGAAGCCACGCTTCACGATATTTCGGTTGCAAGGTTCCGACCCACTGAGCCGCCAGCCGAAGGCCAACGCTCGCCGCCGCGCCCGTCCGAAATGAGATTTGAGCACTACCAGATATCAATTCCACCCAACCATCAAACCGGACGGATTGAGTGGCCCAACGGCACACCGAACGCGCGCAGCGACTTCGTGACAATCGAAAACAAACTATCGCCCTCCCTCAGCAGTTTTGCCCAGACGATTGCAAGAGCCGATACGAAACGCACTGGCACCACGTTGCTCTACGTTCACGGGTACAACTACACCCATGGCGAGGCCGTCTATCAGATGGCGCAAATCCGGCATGACTTTAACGTGCCCTCCCCCACCGTTCTTTTCTCTTGGCCTTCGGCGGGCAAGCCAATCGGCTATCTCTACGACCGGGACAGCACATTGATCGCCCGTGACCAGTTGGAGCAGTTGATCATCGCGTTGACCCGTGATGAAGGGCGAACGCTTGAAATTCTGGGACATTCCATGGGCAATCTGTTGATCATGGAAACCCTGCGTCAGATCGAGATTTCGGGCAGCGTTGACATACCCGAAAAGATCGCCGCGCTTTTCATGGTTGCCCCGGACATAGATGGCGAGCTTTTCTATGCGCAAGCCTCTCGGCTCAAAGCCTTGCCCAGAGACACCGTGATCCTGGCCGCGGAACAGGATCGAGCATTGCGCATTTCAGCAGCGCTTACCGGCCGGACCAACCGGTTAGGTTCGGAAACGGACCGCAAAGCGGTGCGTGACCTGCCCGTCAGCGTGGTGGACACCAGCGAGTTGTCCAACGGCGGCAACGACCATAGCATCGCCTTCACGTCGCCTGCCGCCATCGCAATCATCAACAAGCTAAGCCGCGAAACAGTGCCCGGTGACAAGCGGTTCGGCCCTGTCGTCAACCTTGCCGGATTTCGTTGAACGATCTCTTTTTTTGGTCGTGAATGCCAAATAGAAAAAGGCGTCAGGAGCTTGGACCGAGGTCCGCGCACTGCAACCGAGGCTGCAATCCTGACGCCTTCCTAAACGTCCACACCCGAGGGTGCTTCTGTTCAAATGCTCGGGCTCTTGCGAGCCTTTGCAAGCGGGATCAAACCTTGCGGCTTGTCCCCCCACCGGTCAGCGTCTGGGACCCTGTCCGGCCACACGATGGCTTTTGCGCCGACTTCCCATCCAGTTCTGAAAGAACCTTCAGTTTCGCCCTGCGTCCCGTTTCCTTCAACGCGACTTCGGTCCGGTTTGACCCTTTCCTCAACCGCTCCAGCTCCGAGAGACCTTCGCGTCCCGCTCGGGGTCTTGCGACCCTCCGCGTTAACTAAAGGTTGCCTCTGAGGGGGTGAGTCGCGCAACGAAAAAATCGCTGGATCATGCAATTTCTTGGGGACGAAACCCCCTAAAAACTTGGGGATTTGTTGTGGACAGGCGGCTTTACAAGAACAGGAACAAGGGGTTGGAAAGCTGTGGATAAAGCTGGTCAGAAACTGCTTCCTGAAGTGCTTTTCAGACGGCCGGAAACGGAGATCACGGCTTTGGGTGGCGGTAAACCAGATCTTCCGGGTCTTGTCGAGCAGCGACAGAATCAAGTTTCGCACCCAGTCGCTCGGCCAAAGCCGCTGAACGCGCGTTCTCAGGATCGATGTAACTGACCAATGTGGTCAAGCCTCTTGCACCAAAGGCCCAATTGCGAAGGGCAAGTGCTGCCTCATGCGCATATCCCTTGCCCTCGGCTAGTGGATAAACCAACCAGCCAAGCTCATGCTCAGGGAAAAGCGGGCCATGGTTGATGCCGACCTGACCCAAAACCTCACCCGATCCGCGTGATTGGATCATCAATGCGCCGTGACCCATCAACTGCCACTGCGCGGTGTCGTGACAAAACATGCCCCAGGCCTCGGCCTCAGTGAAAGGGCCGCCCATGTAGGCGGCACGCTCGGTCGACATCATATCGCGATACGCGGGCCAATCGTCCATCGTCTGCGGTCGCAGGATCAGGCGCTGGGTCTCAAGAGTTGGGATATCAACCACGCCAAAGAACCCGTCAGGATTTCTTCAATGGCCGCATCAACCCTTCCTGCGCCACGCTGGCAACCAGTGTCCCATCCTGATTGTAGATCGCGCCACGATTGAACCCTCGGGCGCCCCCTGTCCAGGGGGCATCAAGGTCATAAAGATGCCAATCAGCAAACTCGATGGGCGCGTGAAACCACATCGCGTGATCCAGGCTTGCTGTCATCACCTTGCCCTGAAACCAGGTCAGCCCGTGGGGCCGCAGCGAAGAGCCCAGCAAGTTCATGTCGGACGCATAAGCCAGCAAGCAATGCTGCATCTGGGCGTCCTGCCCCTTGGCTGCTTCCATGCGGAACCACAACTGGTTGCGATCATCTGCCGCTTCAGGATTGAAGAAATCACGTGGTGCGACTTCACGCAGTTCAATAGGCCGCTTGCGCAGGAAGTCAGAGCGGTACTTTTCAGGTATCTTCTCAACGAACGCTGCGCGCAGTTCGTCCCGGTTCGGCCAGTCTTCGGGCTTGCCCACCTCTTTCATCGGGTGCTGATAGTCCCAGCCTTCCTCGTCAATGTGGAAGGATGCAGACATATTGAAAATCTGCTTTCCATGCTGGATCGCCACCACCCTGCGGGTCGTGAAACTGCCACCGTCACGGGCACGGTCCACCTGATAGATAACGGGGATCGCCGGATCTCCGGGCCGAATGAAGTATGCGTGCAGCGAATGGCACAGCCGTTCCGGCACCGTCCGGTAGGCCGCCATCAGCGATTGCGCGATCACGTGACCGCCAAAGATACGGGTTGTCGTCTCGCCCCCACCCCCGGTGCCGCGAAAAAGGTCCACCTCAAGTTGCTCGATATCCAGCAACTGCAACAGTTCGTCTGCGGGGGTCATGCTTTTTAGTCTCCGATTGCCTGGCGGCATAGCATCGCAAAGCTGTGGGGAGGGCAATAGGCCGACTGATCGCTAAGCCGCCTGTCTGCTGCGATTGATTGGTTCTTCAGCCCTTTGTCCGGGTACCGGCATAGGCAATGAAGAAATCAAAGCTGTCGGGGTTGGCCATGCTATCGCGGTTTACCACGCGATCTGGGTCCCCGCCCAGCAAGAGCTTCTTGATCGGAACCTCAAGCTTCTTGCCGGAAAGCGTGCGTGGCACCTCTTTCACCTCAATGATGTCATTTGGCACAAACCGTGCGGACACCTGCGCCCGAATGGCGTTGTTGATCTTGTCCTTCAACGCGTCATCTACTGCAACGCCTTTCGCTGGCACGACAAAGAGCGGCATGAAGCTGTCTCGGCCAAGAAACTCCAGATCGACGACAAGGCTGTCCATCACCTCGTCTAGCCCCTCGACTGCCTGATAGATTTCGGCCGATCCAAGGCGCAGACCTTTGCGATTGATCGTCGCATCAGAGCGCCCGTAAATGACGCTTGATCCATCTTCGGCAATGCTGATCCAGTCCCCATGTCGCCAAACACCGGGATAGGTGTCAAAGTAGCTGTCGTGCAAACGACTGCCGTCTTCGTCCCCCCAAAAGAACAGCGGCATGGATGGCAACGGCTCTGTGCAGACCAGCTCTCCAACTTCTCCGATCAGTTCTTGCCCCTCCTGGTCGAAAGACCGCACGGCGTTGCCAAGCGCGCGGCACTGCATCTCGCCCGCTTTCACCGGCATTCCCGGATGCCCCATTACGAAAGCACCGGCCAGATCAGTGCCGCCCGAGATTGGTGCCAGCCACTGATCCTCTTTCACATCCCGATAGATCCAATCGTAGGTATCCCCGGACAACGGTGACCCGGTAGATCCAATCGAGCGCAGCGCGCTCAGGTCCACATCTTTACGCGGTGTGATCCCGGCCTTCATGCAACTGCTGAAGTAGGCCGCCCCTGCGCCAAAAAACGTCAGCCGCTCATCCGCGACGAAGCGCCAGATCACGCCCATGTCCGGATGATGCGGCGCACCGTCGTACATCGCGACCGTTGCCCCCTGCCCCAGAGCCATCAGCTGGTTGTTCCACATGATCCAACCCGATGACGTCAGCCAGCAATAGCGGTCCTTTGCAGTAATGTCCTTGTGCAGCGAATGCTTGCAAGACTCCAGAACGATACCGCCGTGTCCATGCACAATGGGTTTGGGATTGCCCGTCGTGCCAGAGGAATAGACAATCCACAAAGGGTGCTCAAACGGCACCTGCGTTGCCTCATAAGCCACATCATCGCCGGTCAGTGTCTCCCAGTGCGTATGACCCTCAGGCAGATCCCCGGCCACCGGCAAGGTTACAAAATGCTCGACGCTTGATAGCCCTGAATTGATCTGCGCCAGTACATCACGCCTGTCCACCATCTTGCCCGCATGCACATAGGCGTCCTGGGCAATCAGCACCTTCGGTTCGATTTGCTGAAAACGATCAAGGATCGCCACATGACCCATGTCCGGCGCACATAGCGACCAGATTGCACCAATGCTGGCAGTCGCCAGAAAGGCAATCACCGCTGTCTCTGTATTGGGCAGGATGGCGACCACACGGTCACCCTGTCCAACGCCCATCCTGCGCAGATGGCAGGCAACACTTGCAACCTGGCGGCGCAAGGTGCCCCAGGTGATTTCAGTGCGGCCAAAAGTTTCAGACTGCACGACGAGCGCCTGTGCATCTTCGCGCCCATCAGCGTGTTTCAGGATGTTGTCGGTGTAGTTGAGCATGGCACCGGGACACCATTCCATGCCGGGCATCTGGCGCTTTGCAATCATGACCTTGGGCTTACCGCTCGCCTGCACATCGAAGAACTCCCAGATCGCCGACCAGAAGCTGTCGAGATCATCGATGCTCCAACGCCACATGGCGTTGTAATCCTCAAAGCTCAAGCCGCGCGATGTGTTGAGGTATCGTTCGAAGCCAGCCATGGTCGAGGCGTCATAACGCTCCGCCGATGGCGTCCAAAGGACCTTTCCGCTCACATCAGTGCTCCGTGGACCATCGCCTTAAGCTGCGAGCGCGACGGATAGGAGCTGCTTGGTGCAAGCTGAGTGAAGAAGATCACCGACAGGTGCTCAACCGGATCGACCCAGAAGAAGGTCGACGCCATGCCACCCCATGAAAAATCACCAACAGAGCCCGGCACCCGTGCGCGTCCGGGGTTCAGCACAACCGCACCGCCGATGCCAAAGCCCATACCTTCCATCGGTTGTTCTGCAAAACTTTGGGGTCCCATGGAGGCAATGTCACCCGCCAGATGGTTTCGCATCATGAAGGCAAGGGTGTTGGGCGACACCACCCCTTTGCCACCTGTGCGCAGCATCTCGGCGAATTTCATGTAATCATCGATGGTGCCGACAAGACCACCGCCACCGGACTGCATCACCGTGTTCAGGTAAGGTGAGTCGTCACTGCCATCCGACAGGCGCAGAGTCTCATCGCTCTTTGCCTTGGCGTTCAGATCAAAGGAGTCCCCGGCTAGTGGGGTATAGAGACAAGCGAAACGACCTGTAGAAGCCTGCGGTACGTTGAAACGCGTTTCCGTCATGCCCAGTGGCCCAAGGAGCTCATCGACAAGAAAGTCTTCGAAATCCTTTCCACTGATTACTTCGACAATGCGACCAATGATGTCGATCCCGACCGAATACTCCCAACGGGTGCCGGGCCTAAAGGCAAGCGGTAGCGTGGCCACATCGTCTGCCACTTCGGCCAATGTGCGTTGTCCGGGTCCAAAATCCAGCTTCCGCTCAAGCATCGCTGCAGGGACAGGGCCAGGATTAAAGGAGTAGCTCAATCCGGAAGTATGCGTCAGCAACTGATGCAAGCTCGGCGACGCGCAAGGCTCGGTCATGCTGGTGTCGGCAGCCTCAGGCACCAGACACCGCGCATCAGCAAAGCCGGAAATAAAATCCGAAGCGGGCGCATCCAGATGCACCAGACCGCGCTCTACCAGCAGCATCAAGGCCACCGAGGTGATTGGTTTGGTCATCGAATAGATGCGCGCAACTGTATCGCGGCTCCAGGCAAGCCCGCCTTCAACATCACGCAGGCCGCAGTCATGGTAGAAGACTTCGTTGCCGCCCTGCGCGATCAAAGCCGCGCAACCGGGATACTTCCGCGCATCGACATAGCCTTGCATCCAGTCTTTGATCCGGTCCAACCGGTCCTGGTCAAAGCGATGCGTCACCGGCTTAAACCTCTAGCCATTCCTTGCGCACATCTTCTCTCGCCTTCAGCTCATCAGGCGTGCCTTCAAAAACAACCTGGCCATGGCCCATCACGTAAACCCGGTCGGCAATATCCATCGCGATCGACAGCTTCTGCTCTACCAGCAGGGTCGAGATGCCGCGTTTGGCAATTTCCTGCAGTACTTCGGCCACCTTCTGGACCATCTGCGGTGACAGACCCTCGGTTGGCTCATCGATCATGATGAAATCCGGGTCACCCATCAGCGTACGGCACATGGTCAGCATTTGCTGTTCACCGCCTGACAGCACGGACGCTTCAACATCCGCCCGCTCGTTCAGGTTCGAAAACATGTCGAACATATTCTGCATCGACCATCTGCCTGCCCCGTCCTTTTGCCCTGGCTTCAGCCCCAGGTTCAGGTTCTGACGGGTGGTGAGGCCCGGAAAGATATCGCGGTTTTCGGGTACATATCCGATGCCCAAATTGGCGATCTCATAGGCCTTCTTGCCCGCAATCTGCTGACCTTTGAACGTTACGGAACCATGCGGTTCAACTTCGCCCATGATGGCCTTGCAGGTTGTCGAACGCCCCACACCATTGCGGCCCAGAAGGGCGACAATCTCGCCTTCCTGCACATTCATGGTGACACCCTGCAGAATGTGGGATTTGCCGTAGTAGGCGTGCATGTCCTGAACTTCGATCAATGTTCCGCCTCCAATGCCGCACCCAGATAGGCCTCTTGTACCTTGGGATCACCGCGCACGGCTTCTGGCGCGCCTGTCGCAATGATCTCACCATAGACCAGCACACTGATCCGGTCCGCGAGGTTAAAGACCACGCCCATGTCGTGCTCCACCATCACCAGCGTCTTGCCTTCTGTGACCTTCAGAATGAGGTCGGTGATATAGTCGGTCTCGGAATGGCTCATACCCGCCGTAGGTTCATCCAGCATGATGACATCCGCACCGCCCGCAATCGTGATCCCGATCTCAAGCGCACGCTGTTCTGCATAGCTCAGCGTGCCTGCCGGCAATTCACGGCGGCTGAGCAGATTGATCTGGTCAAGGATCGCATCCGCGCCTTCGGTCAATTGGTTCGACCGGTTCACGATGTTCCAGAACGAATACTTGTACCCCTGCGCCCAAAGAAGCGCGCAGCGGACGTTCTCGAAAACCGTCATCTTAGGGAAGATGTTGGTGATCTGGAACGACCGGCTCAGACCCTTGCGGTTGATCTGAAATGGTTGCAGCCCCGCCAGATCCTCGCCATGCAGCTTGACCGTCCCTTCCGTTGGAGGGAACCGCGCTGTGATCAAGTTGAACAGCGTGGACTTGCCAGCACCATTCGGCCCGATGATCGCATGCCGCTCTGCCTTGCCAATATCCAAGTCGATACCGCGGATGATCTCAGCCTTGCCGAAGCTTTTCTTCAAGCCTTTCAGTTCAAGCGCCGGAGTGCTCATGACGTGCTCCCTGCGGTATTGGCCTCGTTCCATGCCTCTTTCAGCTCTGGCGCAGTCGCGCGCGCGATGCCAATGCCAACAACCGCGATTGCGATTGCCACAAGCCAGGGCACGATCGAATGGCTGTCAAAGGTAGTCCAGAAAAGCGTCATCTCATGATCGCCCGTCGCAGCATGGCGGAAGTGGAACGTCATCTCCACCAGTGCGCAAATCGCCAGAACACCAATGGCCGCCGGTACCAGAGTCTTGAGATAGGGCACCACCAGAAGACCCGCTTTGCCAAGCCGGACTGCCGGAACATGCATCATCAACAAACCTGCCAAACCGCCGGGGAAGAACATCACCGTCGCGACAAAGAGCGTGCCTGCGTAGAAGGCCCAAAGCTCCGTCTCAAGGCTTAGCACTGTCTGCACAAGCGTAAAGACGATGGCTCCAACGATAGGTCCAAAGAAGAACCCAACACCGCCCAGGAAGGTGACAAGCAGGATCACCCCTGATGAGGCGGCGTTGAGGTTCTCTTCGGTCAGAATCTCATAGTTGATCGCGAACAGCGCACCAGAGACCCCGGCAAAGAAGCCGGACGCCACAAAGCTGAAGTAGCGCACCCACCGTGCAGAATATCCAAGGAACTCCGCACGCTCCGGATTGTCACGCACGGCATTGGCCATCCGGCCCACTGGCGTGCGGGACCACAGATACATCAGCAGAGCAGAGACAAAGACCCAGAACGCCGTAAGGTAGTAGACGTCCTGCTGTTGCAGAAACTCATTGCCAAAGAACGGCATGGCATAGGTCCGGTCGCCTGATATCCCTTCCTCGCCGCCAAAGAACGCCACGATGATCACGGAACATGCGGCAATCAGTTCGCCGACACCAAGCGAGATCATCGCAAAGACGGTGCCCGCCGATCGGGTCGAGAAAGCCCCGACGATCAGCGCCAGCCCCATCCCGAACAACCCGCCGAAGATGGGCAACAGCGGCAGCGGAAAGCTCGCAAAGAAATCAGACGCGTTCATGATGTGCATACAGGCAAATCCGCCCACACCGGCATAAACCGCATGGCCAAAGGAAAGCATGCCCCCCTGCCCCAAAAGCATGTTGTAAGCCAACGCAAAGACAACCGTGATCCACATCTGGTTCATGATCGTCAGCGCTGAATTCGACTGGAAAATAAATGGCAGGATGATCAACAACACCGCCGCTACAATCCATGGTCCCATCGTCAGCGTCATGGACCCCGCGCGCATCCGCTGTGCGGGTTTGCTGGGATCAGTTGTGATCTGGCCTTTAGGGTCGGCGGGGTCTTTCAGGTTCGCATCGGTCATGATTCACGCTTTCCAAAAAGGCCCTGCGGCCGGAAGATTAGGATGAGCACCATCAGGATATACGGGAGGATGTCGGCGATCTGGGGGCTGGTCACAGTCCAAAGATCACGGAACAAGTTCTCGCTCAAATCTTCAGGTCTGTTGAGACCGATCCCCGTCAGGATATCCGACATCTCGATGTTGTAGGACTTGGCGAAGGTGGTGATCCACCCGATCAGCAGGGATGCCACCAGCGCCCCCCAAAGTGAGCCAAGCCCACCAATCACGATTGTGACGAAAACGATGGAGCCCAACACGAAGGCCATTCCAGGGAAAGTGCCCAGAACCGGTCCGGCGATCACACCGGCGACACCCGCCAGCGCGGTGCCTACGCCAAACACGCCCATAAAGATCAGCGGCACGTTATGTCCCAACGCCTCAACCGTGCGCGGGTAGCTGAGCGCCGCCTGAATGATCATACCGACGCGTGTCTTGGTCAGGATGTACAGCAACCCGATAAAGATCGCGACCGAGATAAAGATCATAAAGATCTTGTATGCCGGGATGGAGTTGCCGGCGATCGCGAAGGCCGTGAAATTCAGCACTTCCGGAATTTCGTAGGGCATCTGGTTTTTGCCCCAAATGAACTGCACCACCTCTTCGATCAACAGCGCCAGGCCGAAAGTAAAGATCAGTTCCGGCACGTGTCCATATTGGTGCACCCGCCTAAGGCCGTATCTCTCAACCCCCGCCCCAAGAACGCCGACCACGAGGGGCGCGATCAGCAAGCCCATCCAGAACCCCAGCGCAATACTGATCTGGTAGGCAAAATAGGCGCCCAGCATATAGAAGCTGGCGTGCGCAAAGTTCAGCACGCCCATCATAGAAAAGATAAGCGTCAGGCCGGCGGAAAGCATGAAAAGCAGCAATCCGGTCACAAGCCCGTCGATTAGATTGACGAGGATGAGTTCCATCGGACCCCCAAAGGGTTTGTGTCAAGAAACATACTGGTCCGCCCCGATCAGGGACGGACCAAAGATCAGCTTATCAAGCTGGATCGGGACGCTGCATCTCGCAGGTGGTTGGGCTGTCTGCACCCGCCATCTCGATGGTCTTGACGACTTTCACACCGTACTCGGAGCCATCGTAGGGGAACGAGATGTCCTCATTCGTATGCTCAAAGATGTGGAGATCCTGAATCGCCTGATGATCCTTGGCGCGCATCATGACCGTGCCGCCAAACATGGTGTCATACTCCATGCCTTCCAGGGCGTTGGCCACAGCAACAACATCATCAGCGGTACCTGCTTCCTGAATGGCCTGCGCGAGCATGCCGATCACGTTAGCGATCCGGCTCTGATCAATGTTGCCATCAGGATGCTTTGCAAGGAAGGCATTGTAGTAGTCCTGAACTTCCTGGCTCGGGCCGGGGTTCACCTTGCCCTCACCCACAAGGCGGATCGCCCCTTTGCCGGTTTCACCAAAGGCCGCAGTGATACCGGAACCAGCGGCATAGTAGGTATAGATCGGACCTTCAAAACCGTTCTCGATGATCGACTTGCCAAGGCCCAGCATATCCGCGCCCCAGTTGCCCGTGATCACCGCATCCGCACCGGAGGCCACAATCTTGCGGCTATAAGGTGTGAAGTCCTTCACCTTGCCGATTGGGTGCAGTTCATCACCAACGATCTCAATCGTCTCGCTCTTTTCACCCAGGAAACGGTTGGCTGCGGCCGACACAGCCTTACCAAAGGAATAGTCCTGACCGATGATGTAGACTTTGCTGACATCATCGTTGGCCACGATGGAGTCAGTGACCGCATCCATCTTCAGGTCTGCGTTGGCGTCAAAACGGAAATGCCAGAAGTTGCACTTCTCATTCGTAAGCGCGGGATCAACAGCGGCATAGTTCAGGAACAGCACGCGGCTGTCCGGGTTACGACGGTTGTGCTTATCAACGGCCTCCGTGATCGCATTCGCAACGCCAGATGAGTTGCCCTGCGCAATGTAGCGAATGCCCTGGTCTATGGCGACCTGCAACTGGATCAAGGATTCTTTGGGGCTGATCTTGTTGTCAAAGGCGACAATCTCGAAGTTCTGACCATCCAGAACACCACCGTTCTGGTTCACAAGGTAATCTGCAGCATGCTCGAACTGATGCAGACCATTTGTGCCCGTCGCAGCAAATGGGCCCGAAAGCGGGTCGATAAATGCAATCTTGATATTCTCAGCAAATGCCGCACTTGCGCCGACAATAAGTGACAGTGCGGAAACCGCACCAAGCTTGGTGATCTTCTTCATATTATTCCTCCCTAAAGTGACCGCGTTGACGTTTTTTTTCTCGTCTCAGGTCATGCCGGAAGAGTTGCATATGCCCGGTCAATGTCAAGACTTGAGCGCCGAAGTTCCCTAGGGTCACAAATGGCGACTTGTCTTGGGTGTTGTGCTTGTATTTTTGGCAGTGGCCAAGCACCTCCTAGCGAAGATGTCCACTCTAAGCCATTGTAACTAAAATTACTTTTTTGTCGCCGCAAATTTAATGAGCATTCTGGACTTACAAGAATCGCTTCCTGACCCGCCGATTCAGGCCAGATTGGTCGCGAAATAATCACAAAGTTTTTCTTGGGCGATGCGAAATTTTTTGTCCGTGTGTTCCGCTCTGCGGAACGGGCGACCGTCAAGAAGCACGGTGCCGTCGGCGGCTGACTAGGGTCGAGCGTTGAGCGTTTCCACGGCCTTTTGCAACATCGGCGCGTAAACGGTTTCCAACTGCTTCTTCTTGACCCGGAATGATGGCCCTCCGACATTCAACCCATAGGTCCGTCCACCACCCAGCGAATACACCGGCATCGCTATTCCATTCACATCACTCAGCCACGTGCCATATCCAGTACAAAAGCCTTTGTCTTGGAACTCCGCCAAGGCTTCTGCGAATTGCGCCCGGCCTTCGGTCTCGACTTCGGCGCCTTCCTTGCGGGCAATCTCGAATACCGCTTCCCTGTCCTCTTCTGACATGCCGACCAATATGGCCCGGCCGATTGCCGACTGGAAAATCGGCAGGCGAGAGCCGACACGAATGGCCAAGGTCACCCCTTCACGCGAGTTCGAGGTTGCCAAATAGACCGCATCCAGTTGATGCTGCTCCGCCAAAGCCACAGTGATGTAGGAATTCGGCCCGTCCCGAAGAGCTTCCATTTCCTGCTTTGCACGCTCGCCGATATCCATCGAAGCCAGGACTGAGAAGCCAAGGTGCAGCACGCCCGCGCTAAGCCGATAGGTCCCTGCTTTTGTATCCACCGCGAGGTAGTCCAGCTCACATAACGTGTGGGTCAAACGCGAAATTGTTGCCTTTGGCAGGCCCGTACGTTCGGCAATTTCACTGTTGGTCAGTGTTGGTGCTGTGTCGCCAAAGCAGCGCAATATCTCCAGTCCCCGCGCCAGCGCGGTCACAAAGTTGCGGTCCTTGCCGTCAACCTCATTGGAATGAAGACCGTCCATCACGCTTCTATCCCCGCTTCAGCGCATCAAGGCCGTGCTGTGCAAATACCGGCACAAACTCTCCCAGTTTCATCGCACGCTCGGGATTTGATGCATTGCCATCAAGGCCGCGCTTCAGCACGCCTTGGATGATCCCCGCCATACGGAAGAAACAAAAGCCAAGGTAGTAACCAAAGTGATCAATCCCCGGCAGCCCGCGTCGTTCGCAATACTGCGCGACAAAGGCCTCATCCGTGGGCAGACCAAGGGCGGCTCGATCCAAACCGCCCATCCCGCGCCCCTCGGTTCCTGCAGGCAGCTGCCATTGCATGATCACAGCAGCCAGGTCTGCAAAGGGATGTCCGATGGTTGACAGCTCCCAATCGAGTACTGCACGGCAATCCGTTGTCTCCGCATCAAAGATCATGTTGTCGAGCCGATAGTCGCCATGCACCAGGGTCCGCTGTCCATCATCTTCTGGCCGTTCTTCAACCAGTCGCTGCATCAGCTCGTTCATGGCCGGGATATCCTGCGTCTCGGACGCTTTGTACTGCTTGGACCACCGTCCGACCTGCCGCTCGAAGTAGTTCCCTTCGGGCCCGTAGTCGTTTAGCCCGACCGCCGTGATATCCACTTCATGAAGCGCCGCCAGAACACGGCCCATCTCGTCAATGATAGCACCTCGATCCTGGGGGGAGACATCAGGCATCGCCGGTTCATTGAAGTTCCGACCCGGCACGTGATCCATGACGTAAAACATTGAGCCGATCACGTCGTCGTCTTCGCAAAGCAAATGCATTCTTGCGACCGGCACATCGGTGCCAGCCAGTGCCTTCTGCACGCGAAACTCGCGATCCACCGCATGCGCAGATTTCAAAAGCGTTCCGGGTGGCTTGCGCCGGAGGACATAGTTGTGCGCCGGTGTCTTGAGCAGAAAGGTCGGGTTTGATTGCCCGGTCTGAAACTTCGTGACCTCCACTGGCCCTTCAAATCCGGGCAGATTGTCTTTCAGATAGCTGCTGACCGCCGCTTCATCGAGTGTCTGTGTATCTGCGCTCATCCTCTCCCCCTCAGCTATAGCTTAACAGTGCTGCGCCCTTACCGCTCGCAAAATGCGGTGTGGCGTTGAATTCGTGCAAGGAGCACCGATCACCCTTGAACATGAACCGTGTCATGGCAGTGTTCTTCACTTGCAGGTTCAGCTCCATCATGTGCCGCTTGTCCGCGCCCAAGGCCGCACGGGTGAGTTGCCCAATCACGCCCCCGGATGAGATGACGAGAACCCGCTTGGCATCTGTATCACAGGCAAAGGCGCGCGCCGCTTCAACCCGATCTGTGAACTCAGCAAATGTTTCCGACGCGCCGTCAAAGGCCGCGTCTTGCCATTCAAAAACTGTTTCGCGCAAAGCACGGAAATGCGTCTTGCGATCCCCTTTGACCAATTCCGGTACCTGACCATTGAACCGGGCATGCAACAGGTCACCAAAGTCATACTCGTTGAACCCGGCGTGCTCCTCGGGCGCTTGGTCAAAGCCCATGGAGGACAACGTGTCTTTCTGACGCTTCAATGTGCCAGTAACCAACCGGTCAGGCACCCAGTTCATCTCATGCAGCAGGGCACCAACGGCTTCTGACTGGCGGTGGCCCAAATCAGAAAGGACATCGTAATTGTCCTTCCCGAACGAGGCCTGCCCATGGCGTATGACAAGCAGTTCAGCCACTTGCGTGCCTTTCGCGTTGGCTTAACCCGCTCACGAAAACTCCGCCGCCAGCTTCTTGCCCGCCGCCAGGTATTCCGCCTCTATCCGATCTACGATTTTGGCTGCGGGTCCCACGGACTTGATTGCGCCAATGCCCTGACCCGATCCCCAGATCGTTTTCCAGGCTTTCGGCTTCTCGCGGTCTTGCCCAAAATTCATCGACGACGCATCCGCAGTGGGCAAATTGTCGGGGTCCATGCCCGCCCGTTCAATCGAACCCTTCAGGTAATTTCCCCAGACTCCAGTAAAGAGAGACGAGTAGACGATGTCATCCGCCCCTGAGTCGACAATCATATCCTTGTAGGCTTGATCCGCATTGGCCTCTTCCGTCGCAATGAAAGGGGAACCGGTATAACCCAGATCAGCCCCGACAGCGCGCGCAGCCAGAAGCGCCTCACCGGTCGCAATTGCACCTGACAACGCAATCGGCCCGTTGAACCACTCGCGTATCTCACGCACCAGCGCAAAAGGAGACTGCTGTCCCGCATGGCCCCCGGCACCAGCTGCTACGGCGACCAGACCGTCCGCCCCCTTCTCAATCGCCTTTTTGGCAAACTTGTTGTTGATAATGTCGTGCAGCACGATGCCGCCGCAGGAATGCGCTGCCTCATTCACTTCAACTCGCGCCCCCAGTGACGTGATCCAGATCGGCACCTCGTGTTTGACGCAAATCTCAAGATCCCGTTCCAGCCGCCCGTTTGAGCGGTGCACAATCTGGTTCACCGCATAAGGTGCCGCTGGCCGATCCGGGTTCGCCTGATTGTACCGGTCCAGCTCTTCGCGGATCTCGGTCAACCAAGTGTCGAGCAAAGGATGCTCCCCCTCCCCTTCCCGCGCGTTCAGCGCCGGGAAAGACCCAACGATCCCGGCCTTGCATTGCGCGATCACCAGTTTCGGCACCGAAATGATGAAAAGCGGAGAGCCGATCAACGGGATACGCAGGCCCTGAAGTGCCTTTGGCAAATGTGAATCATCGCGGGGCATGGCACCTCCAAATGCATTCATGTTGACGGAGAGGGGCCGCGTAAAGCCGCCCCTCTTATTGGCAAATCGCAAGGCTTACAGAACCTCGAACAGTCCTGCAGCGCCCATTCCGCCGCCCACACACATGGTGCAGACCACGTATTTCGCGCCACGCCGCTTACCCTCGATCAGCGCATGACCGACCATGCGCGCCCCCGACATGCCATAAGGGTGACCAATGGAGATGGCGCCGCCATTTACGTTCAGCAGTTCATTCGGGATGCCCAGCTGATCCCGCGAATACAGCACCTGCACCGCAAAAGCTTCGTTCAGCTCCCACAGACCGATGTCATCCATCGTCAACCCATGCGCCTTCAGCAGCGGCGGCACGGCATAGATGGGACCAATCCCCATCTCGTCGGGTTCAAGCCCTGCGGCCATCACGCCAACGTAACGGCCCAGCGGTTCAAGCCCCGCCTTTTCCGCCGCCTTGGCCTCCATCACCACGGACGCCGACGCGCCATCAGAAAGCTGTGATGCGTTCCCAGCAGTGATATACTTGCCTTCCTTGATCACCATCCCGTCCTTGAACACCGGCTGCAGCCCCGCAAGGCTCTCTGCTGTGGTGCCCGGACGATTGCCCTCGTCCTTTTCCAGCGTGACCTCGTGGTGTGATACCTCCTTGGTCTCGCGGTCCTGCATCATCATGGTCGAGGTCATCGGCACGATCTCATCGTCGAACTTGCCTGCTTCCTGCGCCTGATGCGTGCGTTCCTGAGACTGTGCGGCATACTCGTCCTGAACCTCACGGCTCACGTCATAGCGCGCCGCCACAGTCTCTGCCGTCTCCAGCATGGACATGTACATCGCGGGCTTGTGCTCCATCAGCCACGGATCGGCTTTCACCCGCATCTCTGGCGTCTGCACCATCGAGATACTTTCAACGCCACCACCCACAACGACATCCATGCCGTCCATGACAACCTGCTTGGCCGCGGTCGCAATCGCCATCA
>CAYUSM010000033.1:0-19955 GCA_964447345.1 uncultured Sulfitobacter sp.
GGTGCGCGCGTGGGGCCCTACCGCACCATGGTTGAGGCCGTGGCCATGCGTACGACGGGGTTGGGCGGTGACAGCGAAGTGCATTTCCTTTCAGAAGGGTTGCAGGGCGGCGTGACCCTGGGGCCGAAGCGGGTGCTGCCGATATCCTTGATCGCGCTTGACGCGCCAGAGATTGTGCACCGCGCGCTTGATGCGCAGCTTCGGTCTGTGACGCCTGCGGAACACGACGGGCGGTTTGTGCGGGCTGTGCAGGGGGGCAGCCGTGAAGGGATTGGGCCGCGCGAGGCGACGCTGCTGGAAAGGATCGGGACATCGGTGCATCCGGTCGGCGATGTCCTGAGAGCGCGTGTTGAAACGGGCGCCTTGAAAAGGCTGGTGGAACGCGGGTTGGTGCAGATCGCCGGGGTCACGCCCTCGGATGCGTCCCATGTGCTGGGACGCGTCATGGAGTGGGATGCAGGGGCTGCGCGCAAGGCGCTGCAGCTTTTTGGGCGGCGGCGGACGGGGTCTGGCACGGTTCTGTCCACCAGCGAAGAAGATGTCGCACAGATCATTGTGGATCAGCTTACGCATCAGACGGCATTGGCCTTGCTGGAATCCGCCTTCTCCGAGGAGGAGACGCCGTTTGAAGAGGCCTCTGAGCATTTGGCACGGCATGTCCTGATGCAGCGTGGGATGTCCGGTCATCGTGGATTGGTCAAGTTAGAGACTGGTCTGAATGTCCCTGTTGTGGGTCTGGGGGCCTCTGCCCCGTCCTATTACCCTGCTGTCGGAGAACGGTTGGGGTGCGATATGATCCTGCCGGAATATGCCGGTGTTGCGAATGCCATTGGGGCCGTGGTGGGCAAAGTGACCATGCGCCAAAGCGGCACCGTGACCGCCCCGTCAGAAGGCAAGTACCGGGTGCATTTGACCGATGGGCCAATGGATTTCGCGGATCAGTACGAGGCCTTGGCCCATTTAGAGAGCGTTTTGCGGGATGCGGCGATGTCGGACGCCCAAGCTGCGGGTGCAGAGGATATTCAGGTGTCCGTGAAACGCGATGTGCGCACCGCAGGCGTAGAGGCGCGCGAGGTCTTTGTGGAGGCGACCGTGACGGTTGAGGCTGCCGGAAGGCCACGGGTGGCCGATGGCTAGGGCCTAGCGGAAATCGGTGAGGGAAGACCCGACCGTGCCGAAAGCGAAAATCGCGTAGCCCAGCAGTTCCAGGCCTTCCTGAATCGCGCCCTTGATTTGCGGGGTGTAGTTTTCTGCCATGATCGCACGCCACAGATCGCCGGACCCAAAGGCCCGGCTGAACACGATGAGGACAAAGAGCCCAAGCAGCACCAGCATACCGTAGCGCGAGGCGAAATGCTGCATGAAGGCTGGCCTGATCGTGCTGCGATGGCGCCAGACTATGACGCCGCCAAGGAGTGTGAAGAAGAGGGCTGGGTAGACCCAGAACCCCTTTGAGATCATGTCGAGGAGGCCGTCACTTTCCCGGATGCACATGACAATCGCCAGTGTTGCCATGGCGGCAAGGTAGCCGGTGGCCTGTGGCAGACGGGCGGCCCCAAGGGCGAACAACGTGGCCGTGAGCGCGAGCAGCGCAAGTTGGCTGGCTTCGGTCAGAGACCGTTCGCTCATCATGTCGAAGATCACGATCATGTCGAGGTAGACGATCATCGGCACCGCGATGCCGACAAATGTCATCAGAGACATTTCGATCAAGACTTTCCTGGCGCTCATTGATGGCGCCTCCAACGCTTGATGGTTGAGTGTTGCTTGTTCGCAGGCATTTTGTGTCGTTGTTTGTCGCAACGCTCCCGTCGCGAGAGCCAATGTATCAGATTTGTGACAGGACGTTTATCTGCCTTGGCGGGGGCAGAGGCAAGAGTGCAGCGACAGCGGATATGCGGTGAAAGCGGGGTGACCAAACGTCAACGATGCATGCCTGAGGCTCTGCACTGGGCATGTCTGGTCTGAGGTGGTCCGGGCAGTGGAACGGCTTTGGCGGCTTCGTTCTACTGCCGGACGCCTGCAAGGGGGGCCACCCGCCGTGGCGGATGGTCCGATGTCCTATTCTGCGGCCGCTCGCTTGGGCAGTACCCAGTCGGGGCGCGGGAAGTGGCAGGTGTATCCGTTGGGGATGCGCTCAAGGTAGTCCTGATGCTCGGGCTCTGCTTCCCAGAAGTCGCCCACCGGTTCGACCTCGGTCACGACCTTGCCGGGCCACAGGCCGGAGGCTTCGACATCCGCAATGGTGTCTTCGGCCACTGCCTTTTGATCTTCATCGACGTAGTAGATCGCGGAGCGGTAGCTCATGCCGCGGTCGTTGCCCTGACGGTTCAGGGTTGTGGGGTCGTGAATCTGGAAGAAGAACTCAAGAATTTCGCGATAGGAGGTCTTCTCATTATCGTAGATGATTTCGATCCCCTCGGCATGGGTGCCGTGGTTGCGGTAGGTTGCGTTGGGGACGTCTCCGCCGGTGTATCCCACGCGGGTTGAGGTCACGCCGGGGCGTTTGCGGATCAGGTCCTGCATGCCCCAGAAACATCCCCCTGCCAGTACTGCGCGTTCTTCGCTCATGCCACGTCCTCCACTTGATCGATGAATTTGCCATAGCCTTCGGCCTCCATATCGTCGCGGTGGACGAAACGGAGGGAGGCGGAGTTGATGCAGTAGCGCAGGCCACCGCGGTCCTGCGGGCCGTCGGGAAAGACGTGGCCCAGATGGCTGTCGCCGTGCTTTGAGCGGACTTCGACCCGGCGCATGCCAAGCGAGGTGTCTTCGTGTTCGGTCACGTTGTCGATGGGTTTGGTAAAGCTTGGCCAGCCGCATCCGCTTTCGTACTTATCGGCGGAGGCGAAAAGCGGCTCTCCGCTGACGATGTCGACGTAGATGCCCGGTTCCTTGTTATACAAGAGCTTGCCGGTGCCGGGGCGTTCTGTTCCGCTTTCCTGCGTGACGTAGTATTCCTCGGGCGAGAGGGCGGCGACGGCCTCTGCGCGTTTTTCGTAATGTGCCATGGACTCCTCCGTGGGTTCTGTCCTGTCATTAGATGGGGCGGGACACGGGAATTCAAAGGGATTCTGGGCGGCCATCAGCGATAAGTGAACTGAACTCGTATCTGGTGCGTATTGAGACTATATGAGGAGAATGACGATGCGCGTGATCTTAGCCGCACTACTGAGCCTTTTCATAGGGAGCACCGCAATGGCAGCACCGAGCAATGCGAGTTTTGCAAACATTGATGGCGGGACGATTGATTTCAGCCAATGGGCTGGTCAGCCGGTACTGGTGGTCAACACGGCCTCGCAATGCGGGTTCACGCGGCAGTATTCGGGCCTGCAGGAGCTTTATGACACTTACAAGGATCGTGGGCTGGTGGTGCTGGCGGTGCCGTCGGATGATTTCAATCAGGAACTCGACAGCGCTGAGGCGGTCAAGGACTTCTGTGAGATCACGTTTGGGCTGAACCTGCCCATGACGGACATCACGGACGTGCGTGGTCCGGACGCCCATCCGTTCTATCAGGCCGTCAAGGCAGAGACGGGTTTTACGCCCAAGTGGAATTTCAACAAGGTGCTGATCGCGCCTGATGGCTCTGTCGCCGGGACGTGGGGGGCGACGACCAAACCGACCTCGCGCACGATCAAGCGCGCGATTGAGGCGTTGCTGGACTAACGCCTGCTGAGTAGGCTTCCCGTCAGAGGAGGCCCACGATGTCTGATGAGAAACCAAGCCTCGATGCCGCTTATGCGCTAGAGACGCCGGACGATAACCGACGGCTCTATGCGGATTGGGCGACGACCTACGACAGCGGGTTTGCCGAGGACATGGATTACAGACTGCCGCAGATGGTGGCGCTGGTTCTGGCTGAGGTCTTCAAAGGTCCCGGGCCGATCCTGGATGTCGGGGCAGGTACTGGTTTGGTTGCGCAGCACTTTCCGATGAAAGGTGTCTTTGACATGGATGCGCTGGATATCTCTCCGGACATGCTTGCGGTTGCTGCAGACAAGGGGTTCTACCGTGACACGATCGAAGGAGATCTGACGGCAACCCTGGACATCGCTGATCAGACCTACGGCGCAATCGTGAGTTCAGGGACCTTCACGCACGGGCATGTTGGGCCCGAAGCATTGGATGAGCTTTTGCGGATCGCACGGCGCGACGCGGTATTTGTATTGTCCATCAATGCCGAACATTTCAAAGCACGGGGGTTTTCCAGGCAGTTCGCCCGTCTTGAACCCCTGATAAAGAATGTCGAGCATCGGATCGTCGATATCTATGGCGCTGCAGCTGATCCCGCGCATCGCAACGACAAGGCCCACATCGCGGTATTCTCGAAGCGGTGACTTGATCCAGATCATGGCATTGAGGCGGTGCATTTGTGAGGCTTCAGCATCACAAGCTGAATGGAAAGGTGCGCCGATGCTGGATATCTCCAACAGGAAGGTCACGCAGATCATTGAATACGGCCACGAGATCGAACGGGCCGAGAACGAGCTGCGCGGGTTTCTGGAGACGTTGAACGAAGAGGAATGCGTCAGTCTGATCGCGATCATGTGGATCGGGCGCGAAAGCTTCTCGGCGGATGAGGTGCAGGAAGCGATGGAAACCGCGCGCAATGAGGCGGTGACGCCAACGGCGGATTATCTGATCGGCACCCCGCATTTCCCCGACCATCTGGAAGCGGGCCTTGAGGCCCTGGGCATGGCGGAGGAAGAGGCGGAGCGGAAAAGCTCCTGAAAAGGCGCTTCAGGCGGTTGCGTTGAGCATCGCCTCCAATTGTGACGCAATATCCAGAAGGCGATCATCGCCGCCGTGTTTCCCGATCATTTCGATGCCGTAGGGCAATCCGTTCACCTTCCCTGCTGGAAGCGTGATGGAGGGGTTGCCGCTTGCGGAGGCCAAAAGCGCCCGTCGTGTCATGGCCGAAAACAGGTCAACCTCGACACCGTTGATCTCGCAGTTCTCTGTGTCTGCGATCTTTGGGGCGGTCAGCGCCAATGTGGGCATCACCAGACAATCAACATCGCGGGTTAGATCGGCCAGCATCTTCGTGATCGCGTGGCGTTGAGAGCCAGCCATCTGTGCATAGGTTGCATCGTCAGGTGCGGCCCCGTCCGCCACCATCTGAAAGACAGCCGCGACGTCGGGGCTGGCAATCTCCTTTGTGAATTCCGAAAGGGTGGTTCCCCGCTCTGCCAGAAATCCATCCCAGAACTGTTTGGTTTCAAAAAGAACGATGCCCATCGAGATTTCATCACATGCCTCAAGCAGAGTTGGAGCGTTGAGGGGGATGAGCGCGACCCCGTGGCCTGCCAAGGCGTCAAGGCGCGACATTGTGGCATCCGACATATTGGTGTCGACACCCAACCAGAGGGGGTCTTTGACGATCCCCAGGCGGATGGGTCTGTCCGGTGGCGTGGTGTTGAGTTCGATGCCGGACAGCACGGCGTCAAGCAGTCGGATGCCCGCCACGTCCTGCGCCATGGGAGTGACGGTGTCGAAGCTTGTGGAGAGGGTCAGCACCCCGTCGCCTGGATAGCGCCCATGGGTGGGCCTGAAGCCGACGCAGCCACACATCGCAGCGGGGAGCCGCCCTGATCCGCCGGTGTCTGAAGCAAGACCCATCGGCACGGCACCACTGGCGACCGCGGTTGCCGTGCCGCCCGACGAACCCCCGGCCATATGCGCGGGGTTCGCGGGATTGCCGACAGGTCCGTGATGCGGATTGTGGCTGGTGATGCCGAAGGCCAGCTCGTGCATGTTCGCCTGTCCGATGATGACCGCCCCTGCGTCCAACAGCCTTTGGACGGTTGTCGCCGAACGTCCCGCAATATTGCCTGCCAGAGCCGGAGAAGCCCCGCAGTGCGGCAGGCCTTCAACTGCAATGTTTGCTTTTACAACCATTGGGACATCGGCGAGTGGACCTGTTGCCGATGTCTGCAACGTGACCGGCGACCGCACCAGCGGGTTGAGCGGCGCAATGGCTTGCAGCGCGGCAATGGCATCTTTTGCGGACGCACTCACCGCGCTACTCCGCCGCCGTCTTTTGCGCGGTGCCGAAGCGCCCGAGGAGTTCGGCCGCGCCGGTCATCATCTCTTCGATGATATGGGCGGCGGGTTTGATGTCTTTCACCTGACCGACACCCTGTCCGGCAAGCCATGCCATTTCTTCAAAGTCGCCGGTGGTATCCGCGGTTGGCAGAAGCACGTCGAACCTTCGTTTGGTATGCGGCTGACCGAGGAAGACCGTCTCGCCGATGATCGGTTCATTGTCGCGCTGCATGGGTACGTCCTGCAAGCGGCCTTCGAATTCTTCGGTGACGCGGACCTTCAGCAGGCGCATGGGATTGAAATCGGGCATCTCGGGTCCGAAGACGGCGGACCGGGTCGTGTCTTCACCCCCGGCGGCGATGAGGCGGGCGTGGTGTTCAGGGTGCACATTCGCCTCCGTGCTGGCGACAAGGCGGGTGCCAACCCACAAACCGTCCGCACCCAGGACCAGGGACGCTGCTGCAGACCGGGCATCGGACACACCGCCCGATGCCAGAACCATCGCGCGGTCCCCGACGGCATCGACCATGGCGGGGATCAAGGCCATCGATCCCATCCCTCCATAATTGTGACCGCCTGCTTCCCAGCCCTGTGCCACGATGACGTCTGCGCCGTAGTTCACTGCTTCGATCCCATCTGCGACGGTTCCTACCTGTACCCAGATCGAACAGCCCGCTTCCTTGAGCATCGCGATCTGTTCTGCAGGGGGATGTCCCCAGTGGAAGGAGACGACCGGTACTTTCTCCTCAGCCACGACCTTGACCTGTTCGTCGTTCCCAAAGCAGGTGATGAAATTGATGTTGAAGGGGGCGTCGGTTGCCGCGCGGATCGACTGGATCATCTCGCGGAGGACTTCACCCGGTGTGAACCCGACACCGATGGAGCCAAGCCCGCCGCCTTTGCAGACCGCGATGGCCAGTTCAGGTTTCTCTCCGGCAAATGCCATGCCGGCCTGTGCCAGCGGATAGCGCGTTCCGAAACGCTGTGTGAAACGTGTCGTTAGATCTGTCATGTGATGTCCTCCCAAAGCACCTGCCCTGCGCAGGGGTCGGCGAGGATGCTAGGGCCCGCTGAGCCGGACGGGTTAGGATCAGAGTGAAAGAATTTCAGGACTATTGCGCAATGGCGGCGGAATGGCGGTCTGCGGCGTAGCTGCGCGGGGTGCAGCCGAATCTGCGTTTGAAGCGGCGGGTGAAGTAGGAGGGATCGGCATATCCAACGCGCCAGGCGATGTCGGAGACCAGTGTTTGGGTGCCTGCCTCGCCCAGAAGTGCTGCTGCCTTTGTCAGGCGCACGTCGTTGACGAACTCCGAAACACTTTGCCCGGTTGGTTCGAACAATTGGTGGACACGCCGGACGGATATGCCGAAATGGCGGGCCAGTGTCTCTGCCCGCAGGTCCGGCTGATCCAGATGCCGCTTCACATAGCTTTGCAGCAGATCAACGCTTGCCCGGTGTTCGGGGACTTCGGTGGCCATGCGTGGCAGCATGGCAAGGCTGTGACGCAGTTGAGTGGCGAGAGGTGATGACATGTCCGCTTGCGCGGGTCCTGCGGACAGCAGCATTTTAGCCAAGCCCCAGATAATGCCGGACAATTCGCGCCCTGCAGCAGTTCTGCCGAGCGGGTGATAGGGTGCTGTGTTGGGATCGATCCAGTCCGTTGGGACGGCAATTGACACCAGTTGGAACGGATCATCCTGACGGATTGCGTAGGGTCGGCGGGTGTCGACGATGGAGACATCCATCGGTGCTGCTTCGAAGACCTCGGATTGGGTCACTCGGCTGCGTCCGCGGCTAAGGATGTTGACGAACGCGATTTCCGGTGACCGGCTGCGGATGTGTTGCCTGTGACGCTGAATTTCGTGCCCGCTTGATGTCACCAGCGAGACGTTGAGCTCTTTGGTCGAGACCTGCCGTATCTGGCCGAAAAAGCCAGACCCACAGGTCGCAACCGGCTGCAGTTGGACAAAGGCTTCGTCCAGGCCGTCCGCCCATTTGGTCAGGCCTTCTTGCGTGTCCGGTGATGTTACCCGCCAGGTTTTCATGGCCCATCCTACCAAGAAGAGGGGCCTTCGGGAATATTGGAGCGGCGCCCGGTTGGCTTTGGGACCGCTGCTGAGTTCCTTTCAACGTCGGTCGCGTAATGCCATCGGCAAGAAGGCAAACCGGTGCGTTGATAGATTGTGGAACCGTGGTTGCTGCGTCAGCAAATCCGGGGCAGCTGCTCCCCAACAAGTGTATCGACCAATCGCTGTCCTCCGAACAGGGTCTTCATGGTCACCCGACCGGGATGGCCGTCCTTGGCGTGTCCGATGATTGCAGCCTTGCGGCCTTCGGGGAGGGCCTGCATGGCGCTCAAGGCTGCTGCGGCTTCGTCTTGCGGGACGAACATGACCAATGTGCCTTCATTGGCCAGATAGAGCGGATCAAGGCCCAGCACTTCGCAGACACCTTTGACTTCGTTCCTGAGGGGCAGGGCGGTTTCGTCGATCTCGATGCTTAGACCGGAAGCCTCGGCCATTTCGTTGAGACAGGAGGCCACGCCGCCGCGTGTTGCGTCGCGGGCCGCGCGGGCGTTGGGTGCGGCGGCGAGCACGGCTTCGATCAGCCCATTGAGGCTTTGGCAATCTGATTGGATGTCCGTGCTGAGGGCCATGTCACCGCGTGCGGCAAGGATCGTGGCACCATGATCCCCTAGGACGCCATTCACGATGGCCACGTCTCCGGCCTGGATGTTGTCTGCCCGCAGGTTGCGGGACGGTGGAATTACGCCGACGCCGGATGTCGTGACAAAGACCTGATCGGCAGAGCCGCGTTCGACAACCTTCGTGTCGCCGGTCACGATCCGCACACCGGCCTTGTCGGCTTCGGCTTTCATGGAGGCGACGATGCGATGCAGCAATGCGATTTCGCAGCCTTCTTCGATGATGAAAGCCGCCGATAGCCAAAGTGGGCGTGCGCCGCCGACGGCGAGGTCGTTGACCGTGCCGCAGACGGCGATTTTGCCAATGTCGCCGCCCGGAAATTCAACGGGGGAGACAACGAAACTATCGGTGGTGAAGGCAAGCTGCGCACCGGGTGCGTGCAGGGCATCCGAGGTCAGGCGGGCCTGATCTTCTGATCCGGGGGGCAGGAAGACATCGGTGAAGACTTCTTCGATCAGGTCGCGCATGGCCTTGCCGCCGCCGCCATGGGCCATGGTGACGCGGTCGCCGCGCAGGCGGGAGGGTTTGGGGGTGATGGGGGCTGCCATGTTCATTCCGCAGGCTCCATCACGTCATCGGCTGCACCGTACTGATAGTAGGCAGCGCAAGCGCCTTCGGAGCTGACCATGAGGGCCCCCAGTGGCATTTCTGGCGTGCAACCGGTGCCGTATTGCGGACAGCCCGTTGGTTTGATGCGGCCGGTCATGACCTGACCGCAGGCGCAGCCTTCGGGTTCGGCGACCAGCCGGGGCCCCGCGCCATAGCCGACGCCGAATTTCTCTTCCGCATCGTAGCAGCGATAGGCGTGGCGGATGCGCAGGCCGCTGGCGTCGATTTCACCCAGGCCGCGCCATTCAAAGGTGGGCCTTGGTTCATAGACATCAGCGATGGCCGCGAGTGAGACCGGGTTGCCGTCATCCGGCACGACGCGGGCGTATTGGTTTTCGACCTCGGCCCGACCGTCGCGGATTTGGTGCAACACCATTAGTACCGATTGCAGCAGGTCCAGTGGTTCGAACCCCGCCACGACAATGGGCTTGCCGTAGTCCTTGGCAATGAAGTCATAGGGATGTGTGCCGATGACCATGGACACATGGCCCGGCCCGACAAATCCATCGAGGATCATATGCGGATCGTCCAACAGCGCCTTGATGGGCGGTGGCACGGTGATGTGGTTGCAGAAGACGCTGAAGTTGGCGAGCTTTTCACGCGCTGCCTGTTGGATCGACAAGGCCGTTGAAGGGGTCGTTGTTTCAAAGCCCAGACCGAAGAAGACCACTTCGCGATCCGGGTTGCGCCGCGCGAGCTCCAGCGCATCAAGCGGGGAATAGACCATGCGGATGTCCGCGCCGTCCGCTTTGGCCTGCAACAGGGATTTCCTTGTGCCCGGGACGCGCATCGCATCGCCGAAGGTGCAAAAGATGACCTCGGGCCGTTCTGCGAGTTCGACGCATTCGTCAATCCGGCTCATCGGCAGGACGCAGACCGGGCAGCCGGGGCCGTGGATGAATTCGATGCCATCTGGTGTCAGCCGGTCCAGACCATAGCGAAAGATTGCATGGGTGTGGCCACCGCAGATTTCCATGATGTGCACGGGTTTGTCGCGCGTAGCGCCGATTTCGGTGACAACGTCTTGGATGGCTTTCAGGACACCTTTGGCGGCAGCGGGGTCGCGGAATTCTTCGACGTACCTCATGATACAACCTCCTGCGGGGCACCGGACAGGGCAGCATCGCCTTGTGCCATGGCTTCGAGCGTTTCCTGCGCTTCGCCCAACCCGCGCAGGGCCTCAAGCGTCTTGGCCGCTTCATCGGCATCAATCACGCTCATCGCGAAGCCCACGTGGATCAGCGCCCATTCTCCGATGAGGTCCTTGAGGTCAGGGGTGGCAACGCAGGCCACGGAGACCTCGCGGCGCACGCCTGAGACATCGGCCATGGCCATCAGTCGGCTTTCATCGGTGATCTCGACGATCTGTCCCGGTATTCCCAGACACATGGTTCAGTCCTCCTCGGATTGATGTTCGACGGGCTGGCTGACGCCGTAGCGGTCCAGTTTGGAGCGCAGGCCTACGCGGCTTAGCCCCAGTTCTTCTGCGGCGCGGCTTTTGTTCCATTTCAGGCGTGTCAGTGTTTCGCGCAGGATGCGGGCCTCGATGGTTTCGACGCGGTCTTTCAGGGATCCTTCGGAGACCAGAACTTCGGCCAGTCCCGGATCGGGCCGGGCGCTGATCGACGGATCGGCCTGCAGGATGTGGCGTGAGATGAGTTCGGGGCCCAGCCGGACATCCTGCGCGCAGATCAACATGCGGGTGAGTTCGTTGGTCAGTTCTGGCAGGTTGCCGGGCCAGTCGTAGTTGGACAGAAACTCCAGCGCGAGGTCGGTCAGCCCTTCCACGGGTTTGGAATGCTCGGCGGCCAGATCGGACAGGGCATTTTGCGACAGGATGGCAAGGTCTTCGATCCGGTCGCGCAGGGGCAGGAGGGTCAGCTCTGTCGTTGCGAGGGCAAAGTAGAGGTCTTTGCGGAACGTGCCAGCGGCAACGGCGGCATTGAGGTCCAGATGCGCGCCGGTCATGATCCGGGTGTTTGTGGTCAGCGTCTCTGAGCCGCCGACGGGTTCAAAGCTGCCTTCGGTGGCCAGACGCAGGACCACAAGCTGCATCTGCGGGCTGAGCGTGTCGACACCGTTCAGGAAGAGTGTGCCGCGCGATGCCTTTTGCAGAAGCCCGATCTTGTTGACGGGCATGCCGGGCAGGGCCCCCTTTTTGGCCCCCAGCAATTCCACAAGCAGCAGCTCATCAGACATGCCGGCGCAGTTGAGTTCGTAAAAGGCGTATTCTGAGCGGAGCGAGGCATAGTGCATGGCGCGGGCCATGGCGGCCTTGCCGGTGCCTGCTTCGCCCGAGATCAGGACGGGCACGTCAAAGCTGGCGTATTGGCGGGCCAGTTCGACGGTGGCGTTGACGGGCGAGTTGGCGGTGCGCAGGATTTTCTCGAACCCGAACCCTTCGCGCAATGTGCGGCGGCGGGCTTCGACCTTGTTCTCGGCGGTTTTGCCCATGAAGCGCATTTCCAGCGACAGCCGGTCATGGTCGCGGCTGAGTTGGAAAAGCTGGGCGGCGTTCTTGGCTGCCATCATCAACTGGTCGGGGTGCCAGGGTTTGGTCAGGAACTGGTAGATGCCCGCGTCGTTGATGGCGGCAATCATATCGGTGGTTTCGGTGTAACCGGTGATGATGATCCGCACTGTTTCGGGCCAGCGTTCGCGCACCTCTGCCAGAAACTCAACCCCTGTGCGCCCCGGCATGCGGTGGTCGCAGAAGATCGCCTGAACGAAATTCTCCTCCATCAGGCGCATCGCCTCATCGGCGTCAAGGGCGGTCAGACATTCAAAGTCATCCTCCAGCGCCATGCGCATGGCGGCCAGTGAATGCTGTTCGTCATCGACCAGCAGGAGGGTCGGCAGGGTTGTCATTGGGCGGCCTGTGGTTTGGCTTTGTCGGCCAGTGCTGCGCGCAGCCAGTTGATCCAGTCCGCCATGCCTTCGCCGGTGCGGGCAGAGAGACGCAGGATTTCGATGCCCGGGTTCACGCGGCGCAGGTTTTCCTCATAAAGGTCGAGGTCCACGTCGCAATGGGGGGCCAGGTCAATCTTGTTCAGGATCGCAAGGCGCGCGGCGGTGAACATGTCAGGGTACTTCAGCGGTTTGTCTTCGCCCTCGGTCACCGACAGGATGGCGACCTTGCCGTCCTCACCCAGATCGAAGGCGGCGGGGCACACCAGATTGCCGACGTTTTCGATAAAGAGCATCGCACCGTTGGGCAGGTCCAGATGCTCCATCGCGTGGCCGACCATGTGGCCGTCCAGATGGCAGCCCTTGCCGGTGTTGACCTGTATTGCTGCGGCACCTGTGGCGCGGATGCGGTCCGCGTCGTTCTGGGTTTGCTGATCACCTTCGATGACGCCCAGTGGCTGATCGCCCAAAGCCTCAATCGTTTCGCACAGCAGGGTGGTTTTGCCCGAACCGGGAGAGGATACGAGGTTCAGCGCCAGTATCTCCTGCGCGGCCAGAGCGGTGCGGTTGGCCTGGGCGTAGGCATCGTTCTTTGACAGGATGTCCGTCTCGATCTCGATCAGGCGTTCCTGTGACATCCCCGGCACTTCGACCCCGGCCGGACCGTGGCCATAGTGGTGGTGGTGATGTTGCCCATGGTGATGATGGTGGTGATGACCATGCGCATGCGTATGGCCATGCACTTTGGTTTCACCGTCGTCACATCCGCAAACTGTACACATCTAAGCGACCTCCAAATCCTTGATTCTCATTTCATCGCCCCCCTGTGGCATCAGCTTTCCACCGCCGCAGGTCGGACAGGGATCAAGGCGTTCCTCGATCTCCACTTCTTTCATGCAGTCATAGCACAGGGCCTTGCCCGGCAGATCGACCGTGATCAGTTCCGCGCCTTCGGCGACCGATCCGCGCATGACCACGTCAAAGGCAAAATGGAGGGCCTTCACTTCGACCCCGGCGAAGCGCCCGATTTCGACGCGCACGCGGGTAATCTTGCTGACGTTATGCGCCCGTGCCTGATCTTCGATCACGCTTCGCATGCCTTCGCAAAGTGACATCTCATGCATGTTGAGGCACCTCCCCGCCTTTGTGCTCCAATGACACTGGAAAACACGGATCGAGAATTGACAAGACAATTGGCGCGAGCACCTCGGCGCGGTTGGCAGGCAGGGTTGCCAGACTTTGGTCGAGCATGCCGTTCTTGATGAGCAGGTGATCTGTCGGGGTGACGCGAGAGAAAGAGGTTACCAAATTGTTGGTGACACCTGCCCGAACGGCATAGAGACCCCGAGCGGCCGGGACGAATGCGCAGCCTGTCCCGAACGTGGCTGGTGGCAGGGTGTTCTCAAGACACGCATCAATGTCATAGAGGGCGGCGGTTGCCGACCAAAGTGGACCACGGCCATAGCGTGCTTCGATCTCACGCATGACCGGATGTTGCGCGTGCCGTGCCGCGACGGAGTTTTCCTGCGGCTGGCTTTCGAAACTTGTGTTGGGTGTGGTCACAGGCATCTCACGGCGGCTGCCGGTAAGCGCAGGGAAGAGGTCCCTGACCGAAGTAAGAACGGATGCGATTGGCGCCTCGGAGGCAAGGAAGGCGAGGAAGTCATTATAGGTTGCTGGTGGGCCAAAGGCATCGCCCCAGAGCGCCTGGCGCAGGGCGCTATCGTTCGTGGCCCAGTCCGACGGCATCGGCACTTGTGGCAGGCACAGCATGCGGGGCCATTTGAGGCACAGCTTCAGCACGTGTTCCTTGAGGATCTCCCGCCGCAAATCCGCGCGCCAACCCTCTTGCAAGGGCAGCCCGAAGGCGGCACGGGCGGCGATGCCTTGCGCCACGCGGCACAGGTTGAAGAGGCGGGGCAACAGGGCCGCGGCTGCTTCAGGCGTTTGACCCACAACCATGTCCGCGACCGGCAGTTTGGGCACCGGTCTTGCACGCATGTGCGGGAATATGGGTTGGATCAGCACCGGCTATTCCTGACCTGCCAGCCCGGCCGTGATCACCGTGCGGCGTGATGGTTCATCCAGAAGGGCTGTTGCTTCCGGCTCAACCGGTGCCAGTTCCGCTTCGCGGGCAAGCCTGATGTCGGCAGCGCGGTCGGTTTCAGCCTGGTTTGCGGCATCGAAGAGCGCGACCATGACGGCGCGTGCGACCTCCTGTGCCTGCATCTGGGATTTGAATTCGCCCATCGGCGAGAACAGGGAGCATGCCTTGTACCCGCCGGTCAGGTCGCGCGTGTTGTGAATGAATTCGTAATCACCCGATGGAAAGCCGATCAGCTCCTTGGCGCCGGGGATAAGATTGGACCAATCTTCCTCGGCGTTGGGCAGTTGGATCAGGTTCATGAACCAAGGGGAGATCAGCACACCGAGCGGGCGTCCATCGACAATCTGAAAACCAACAGCCTCGATCTGCAGCAGTTTGTTGACCAAGGGCACATCGCGCATCTTGGAGTGCCAGATTTCGCGGAAGTCCGCGACCAGCCGGTCCGTTGCTTCTGTGATCAGCGCGGCCTCGGCAGCGACCGTTGATCCCGGGTCCTCCAGCACCATAAATTGTTCCTTGGGCGCGCTGCAATTGGGGCAGGACCAGTCATGGGGGAGATCAACGAAGGCTGTGCCGGGCTCCACCTGGCGGTAGTCGTCGCCTTCGGCTGGGTCATAGGGGGACCAGCAAATCTTGCACTCCATGATGGCTTGCGGACTGATCTTGTCCGTCGCACCCAGAAAGCTGCCTTCGAACCGCGCGTTCATCGGATAGCCTCCAGCACCTGAATGATACGTGCGCCGCTGTCGGCAAGGTCCTCGCGGGCGGCCAAGGCGACCTCTGGCAGGGTCGTGACCTCAAAGGTATCTAGGATCAGCGTGTCCATCGAGTTGAAGAACTGAACGCGCCAGACATGGGGGATGCTTGTCGCGGTGACGCGGCAGTTGCCATAGCCGCGCGACAGGATGGTCACCGCACCTTCGCCTGCTGCCTGATCGAGCCAGACGAGGTCTTCTTCGGTGTGGGGGAGGAGCGACAGGTTGATCACATGCAACGGGGCTTCGGCGTCAAAGCCTGCAGACTTGTCGAGGAGTTCAACCAGCATTGGCGGCGCGTTTACCACTCCGGGTGCCAATGATGCCTTGTGACCCAAACCCGCGCGATGGGCGGCGAAGGGATTGGCCAGAACAGCCGCCGGAATTTCGGCCACTTCGATGTAGTCTGCCGTGGCGCTTTTCAGGGTCCAGACACCGGCAAAGACGCTTTCCTGAACGGCGATGGCGGGGATGTCGCGGACCTTGGCGGCGACTTCGCCGCTGCCAAGCGTTTCGGCAATGAGGTCGCGATTGATCTGGTCGAGGCCCGACAGGTCAAAGGTCGCGTTGCCGCCTCGTGTCGATATTTGCGTCGCCGCCGCGGCGGCGTCTGAAAGGATGGCAAGGGCGGGACCAATCTTGCCAGGGTCCAGGTCATCAACTTCGGGCAGCGACGGGGAGTAGGTGCGCATGTCTTGCGGCAGGGGCATGTACTCCAGCTTGTCGTCCCCTTCATCAAGGGGCTGGGAGCCGGGGCCGAACCCTGTGGGGGGCATCATGAATGGGCTGGTCATGCGGGAATGTCCTTACTCTGCGGCCATCGGAAGGGCGATGATCTGGGTGATGCGTTCGATGTATTCAGACCAGTCGCGCACCTTGGGGATGCCACCGATCACCTTGCCATCGCGAAAGAAGATGAGGCTGGGGGTTTTGTGCACTTCGGTTGTGGCACGCAGTTCCGCCTCGACGGCGTCATCGGCGACGGCACAGTCAAAGCGACCTTGAAACGCCTGTCGCAGTTCAGGGAGAATCACGGCGACGTCCGGCGTCTCAAGGTTGCGTTTGATGTCCCCGGGCACAAAGATCACGTGCAGGCCGGGGGCTTCGGTAAAGGCGGCGACCTCACCCATGGTGGTCAGGTTGGGATAGTCGAATTCGCTTGTCAGGCGGGTGATCAGGGGATGTGTCATGCGGCCCTCCTCAGCCGGTGGTGGCGCCCGCGTCGAGCGCGGCTTGTAGATGGGCGGGCAGGCGGGGGCCGGTCTCTTCCAGATCGGCAAAGGCGTCGCCCAGATCGCCGCCCTGCATCAGGGATTTCAGCCCGTTGAGAGCAGCGCTGATCTTGTGTGCTTCGTCTTCGGTGATGACCTCGCGTGCGGCCCCGAGAAAGGTGAGCAGCCAGTCGCCAACCTGGGCATCCGGGGTCAGGGAGAGGTCAATGACCTCGACATGCTGCCCATTCGTCGTGGTCGCGGCGATGCCGTCGATGGCGGTGATCTGCATGGGGACGCCGACGCACATCTTGCTATTCCGCTGCCGGAAAGAAACGGTTGTCGCCGATGCGGCAGGCCTCGTCTTCGGACGGGCGGCCTGCCTCGTAAGCGTCGTGACGGATGGCGGCATCTGCCAGCAGATCGCTGTGGGTCGCGCCGGGTTGGGCGACGATGCCCATTTGTGCAAGCTTGGTCAGCGCGATGTGAACCGCAGGTTCGATCTGGGCCGCGACGACATCGCGCAGACCGCCGCCGTAGTCTTCGAGCTCTTCAGGCTGGCAGCCGATCAGGATCAGCGTCTCAGGGCAGTATCCCATCAGTTGGGCGGTGGCGATGACATCCTGAAAACCGGTCTGGTGGAGAGACATCTTTTTGGCGCCCATGAAGCGGGGCACTTCATCGCCTTCCACCACTTTCATCGTGCCGGGGCTCAGGCCGTAGTCCACGGCATCAAAGACAACAAGCGTATCGGCCTCTTCCAGGAAGGGCAGCAGGTAAAGTCCCTGCGTGCCGCCGTCGAGCAGCTTGACGGTTTCGGGGAGGGCCCAGTTCTGCGCGAGGTGTTCCACGCAGCGCACGCCAAAGCCTTCATCGGCCCACAGGACATTCCCGATCCCAAGGATCAGCACGTTGTCTGACATCTTTTCCTCCCATGTCGGACCGGTAAGTTGTTTTCCGATCTGATCTGGGGATGAGGTTAACTTGTCAGCCTTTTAGAGTTCCAGGAATTGTCACAATTCGCGCATTTTCCGTAAGATTATGTTTTATCGAGATTTTTGGGAATACCATCGCATACCGAGATTTCGCTATAGGTTAGCTGTATTCCGATTGTACAGATAAATGGATAGAAACTTTACATACAGAAAAGGCGGGTGACCCGCACCCGCCTTCCCGCAATCTATGTCGGACTTCCTAGTCCGGGTCATCGTCCTTGAACGTCCGGGTGCCAGAGATCATCGTTGATACCATTGTCTGCCGTGACATGATGTCTTCGCGGATTGCGGCATAGATGTGGATGATGATGAAGACCACGATCGCCCACATACCAAGATGATGGATCTGATGCATCATCTGGCTGCCCCCAACCAGATCAAGGAGGGGCCCAAACATCGTGTCCAAGATGCCGTCCCGGCCAACCCCTTCAGAGTAGAGCGCGAAGCCGGTTACGATCATGAAGGTCATGCCGACGGTCATGAAGAAGAACATGGCGATTTGCGCCAGTGGATTGTGGCCGACGTACTTCTTAGGCCGTTTCTCCATGAACATGTACCATTTTGCCTCGCCCCAGACCTCGGTCCACCACTTTGAATTGAGGAGCGGCAGTTTGAACATCTGACGGCTGTGGGAATTGCCCACGAAGGCCCAGTAAATGCGTCCGAAGAACCCCACGGTCATAATCATGGCGGCGGCAAAGTGGGCAAAGCGGATGTAGCCAAAGAGGAACTGGTGGGTCGCCTCGCTGACGTCGATGGAGGGTGGCGGCGAGCCGATCAGGTAGCCCGTGACACAGAGCACCATGATCGCGGCGGCATTGATCCAGTGCCAGAGCCGCACAGGTGCCTCATAGACATAGACCGATGAGTTGCGGGTGATCGTGGCGCGGTCAGCATCCGTGGCGTCGCCCGTAAGCGGACTGACGGAGTAGAAATCCAACTCCGTATCCATCTTCGCAGCGGTGTCGGTGGCGTCGATCTTCATGACCGCCACCGCTGATAGAGCACCACAGCGCCGGTGATCACCACAATGGCGAAGCCCAGAATGGGTCCCGCATGTGACAGGCCATGCACCGTTTCTGGCACAGGGGGATGACCGCCATGGGCGAGGGCTGAGACAGGCATCAGAGTGGCAAGTGTGATCAGTCGTTTCATGGTGGTTCCTCCCTTAGCGGACTTTAACTGTGGTCAGTTCGTCACCATCGGGCGACATGACATGTGTTGAGCAGGCCAGGCATGGATCAAAGCTGTGCAGCGTGCGCAGGATTTCGACGGGCTCTTCGGGGCGCTCCATCTTGGTGTTCATCAGGCTTGCCTCGAAGGCCCCGATGTTGCCCTGGCTGTCACGTGGCGAGCCGTTCCAAGTGGTGGGCACGACGCACTGGTAGTTCTCGATGCGGCCGCTGTCGATTTTGACCCAATGGCCCAGGGCACCGCGTGGTGCTTCGGTCATGCCAACGCCCTTGGCCTCCTTGGGCCATGTGCTGGGGTCCCATTTGGCGACATTGGCGGTGCTTTCGTCGCCGTTCTTGATGTTGGTGACCAGCTTGTCGAAGAAGTACTTTTGCAGACGGCCGCAGTATTCCGATTCAAGCGCCCGTGCGGCTGTCCGGCCCAGAGTTGAAAAGAGCGCATCGACCGGCAGGTCCATCGTGCGCAGCAGGCCATTGACCTGATCGCTGATGTCTTCGTGTCCCTTGGCATAGCCCACGATGTAGCGTGCCAGCGGGCCGACCTCCATCGCGTGGCCTTTCCAGCGGGGGGCCTTGATCCAGCTGTATTTCGCGCCTTCGTCGATTTGCTTGATGTTGGTGCGGGTGCCTTTGAGTTTGGGGCCAAGTTCAAACTTGGCCTCTGTCTCGCCATCCCACGGATGCAGGCCCTTGCCTTTTTCGGCGTATTCGTACCACGAGTGGTCTACGAATTCCTGAATTTGCTCAGGGTCGCGCACGTCCACGTCATGCACGGTGTTCAGGTCACCGTTCACAATTGCGCCGCGCGGCAGGTAAAGCTGCTCGGGCGAGAAGTCATTGGGGTGTTCGGGGATGTCGCCGTAAGCAAGGCAGGCTTGCGAAGACAGGCCACCGCCATAGAGCCAGTTCTTGTAGAAGCCGCCGATGGCAACCACGTCCGGCAGGTAGACGTTTTTGTTGAACTCATTGCACCTGTCGATGATCGACGAGACGAGGTTCAGCCGCTCCATGTTGATCGCGCCGACGGCGCCCGTGGTGTGGACGTTGATCGGGCATGGCACGCCGCCCACCAGCCAGTTGGGATGCGGGTTCTTGCCGCCAAAGATGGTGTGGACCTTGACGATCTCTTTCTGCAGATCGAGCGCTTCAAGGTAGTGGGTGGTGGCCATCAGATCGGCTTCGGGTGGCAGTTTGTAGGCCGGGTTGTCCCAGTAGCCGTTCTTGAAGAGGCCAAGCTGGCCGCTTTCCACAAACTGCTTCAGGCGGTTTTGGACGTCGCGGAAATAGCCCGGGGATGACATCGGGTGGCTGGGGGAGACAGACTGCTGCAGCTCTGACGTGGCCTTTGGGTCTGCGCGCAAGGCGTTGATCGGGTTGACCCAGTCCAGCGCGTGCAGGTGGTAGAAATGTACGACGTGGTCGTGG
>CAYUSM010000034.1:0-19808 GCA_964447345.1 uncultured Sulfitobacter sp.
CGGTCGTTCTGATCCCAGGCGTTGTCGCTGATCCAGCGCAGCTCGCTCATCTGGCCTTCCGCACTGATGCGCGACATCTCCGACACTACTCGCAGGATCTTCAGTGCGCGGCCAAGGCCGATCCGTTCGGTGTTCTCCAGCAGGGGCCGGATCGTGGCGGCCAACATGCCGTCGCCCACGTTGATCGCGGTCGGAATGCCGTGCAGCTTGTGCAGCGTTGGCGCGGCGCGGCGCATGTCGGATTGGTCCTCGATATCGTCATGGATCAAAAAGGCGTTGTGATACATCTCAAGCACCGCGGCGGTGGGGAGCACGGATTGAACCGCTCCTCCCATCGCCCGGCACACCGCGATGGAGATCGCAGGCCGCAGCGCTTTGCCATCCCGCATTGGATAGTCGAGCATGATCTCATAAAGCAGTTTCGATCTGGGATCATCCGTTGGCACAATCCGCCTGATCTCATCCAGAACGCTGGTTTTCACCCCGTCCAGATAGGTCAAAAGATCACTTGTCTGTGCCAAACGCCATCCCCCCAGCATAGGCGTAAAGAAAACCGGGCCTAGCTTGTGTCACCAAGCCCGGGGCTCAGCATATCGGCGAAGCGGGCCATGTCATTGATTTTCTCGCTTTCCATGATTGAAACGCACCTCGTGCGGAGTTCTTGGGCATCCGCCGACGGATCAAGGCGGGCACGGTGCAGGCCAGTGGCCGCCACATGCAGCTTCATGTCCGCCGCGTGGTAGCCTTGGGCGGCACGGGTCAGTTCATCAATGGCCTGCGCGGTATTGCCATCAATCTCGGCCAGCCCTGCAGCGATGGTATGGGCAAAGGGTGCAGAGAAAGGCAGGTTTCTGAATTTGCTGATCCCCTTGCTTTCCTCCAGCGCGATTTTCCGCAGGCTTGTCTCATCCGGCCCTGCAAAATCCTGTCCCTTGCGCCGTGCGGCCAGCGACGCCACCGCACCGCGCGCGCGGATATAGCGCAGCAGGGTGGCAATGGCCTGAAGACGCAGAAAGCCTGTCTTTTGAACCAAAGGCCATTGGCGCTCCATCAGGTCCCAGAACGCCGAATGCGACCCGGTGTAGAGCAGCGTGTTGCCCTTCCCGTTGAAATGCGACCAATGCATCGATGTGAAATGATTGTTGTGAACATCCTGAAGGGCTGCATCGGCCAGGGCGAGCGCCTTTTCAGGATTGTCGTCCGCAAGGTCCAGTAGCGCGCCAAACCCCGTCGGGAAAAGCCGTGTGACAAATGCGTCTCCCCGACGCTCCCCATCGCGAAGCGCCTGTCTTGTCTCAGGGCGGACCTCCTCCAACTCGCCCATGACGATCAGGGCCGAAAGGCGGTAGCTGCGCAGGATGGAGTGGACAAAGTCAAAGTCAGCGACCTCCTGCCGAGCAAGCGCGATCCCCTCCTTTGAGATATCGGCCGACGCCTGCCATTGACCGGTAAACCATGCGACGCCACCCTGACCTGCCAGCACCTGAACGCGGGCTTCGGCGCTTCCCTCTTGCGTGGCAATAGCATCCGCTTCAACCAGCAGGGCCTTTGCCCGGCGTTGCGCCCAGCCTGCATTGAGGTTGGAAAGCCCGGCGGCAGAGCTTGTTTTGGCACGCAACTTGATCATTGGGTCCTCAAGCCGCGCCACGTCACGCAGATGCCAGCTCATCACCGCGTCCCCAACAACGAAATCCATCATCATCAGGCTGGCGGCTGCCTCCCAGAGCACCAACGCCCGGTCGCGCACCCCTTGGGGGTCAGATGGTTTGCGCAGCCGCGCGGCAAGGCCAATCGGACCTGCCATAAGGCGGTTTCTCAGAGACGCGCTCTGTGCTTCTTTGAGGTTCTCGGGAAACGGAAATCCAAAATCGTCAAAGACTGAGCGGCAGGCGTCAAGGCCGCGGGTGAGCTGTCCACTGCGCAGGAGATTTGTTGCGGCCTTGGCATGCAGCAATGGCACATCCGCCAACTCACCGCCGTTCTCTGTGATGATGTCGCCAGCGGCCAGGTATTGTTCTGCTGCTTCGGCGGCACGCCCTGCGCGCCCAAGCGCTTCGGCATATTCGACAACCAGGGCCAGCCTGTCCTGTCCCCAGTCCTTGTGCGCCAGCGCCAGCTCAAAAAACTGGATCGCATCGCTGTATGCGTAGCGTTCGACCTCTTGCCGCGCTGCCTGCGCCGCGTAATCGGCAGCACATTCCGCATCGCCACCGTCCATGTAATGCCCGACAAGGCGACCAAGGTCCGGTGTGACCTGCCGCGCCATGACCCCCGCAATGCTCAGGTGCAGGTCCTGTTTGTGCGCGACCGGCATCGCCTCAATGACCGCGCGGCGGATGCGGTCATGGTAGGCTTCAATCAGCGGCTCGTCTTCTGAGGCGCCCTTGCGCAGGAGAAGCAGGTTGATGAGTTCGTAGATTTCCTGCCCCGTGGCGTGTTCATCCTTGGCCAGTTCGATCAACAGCCCTTCATCGATCGGCCCGCCCGCGACGGCGACCAATTGCAACAGCGCCATCTGTTGACTTGAGAGATTAGAGAGACGGTGGCCAATGACATCCACCAACCCGGTTTCGCTGCCTGGCTGCTCGGCGGTTTCGGATGCGGTCTGCCCGACGTAGTTTGCATATTCCGTCGCCAGATAGGGCAGGCCCCCCGTCTGCGCCATCAGCGCGTCAAGCGTCTTATCGTCTGATCCAACCGAACCGCTGCTGACCAGCTCGATCAGTGTGCGTACCTCTCCCGCCTCCAACGGTTGCAGGTCAAGGCTGCACACAACGACTTCCCGGTCGCTTTGATCCTCCGCCAACAATGCGTGGACCACACCGGCGCCTGTGTCCTTCGACGCGGCTGCGATGTCGTCGGCACGGTAGGACAGGATCGAGAGGACGTTACGCAACCCCTTGCCGCGTACGATCTTTTCGAGAAATGAGACACTGGCGTGATCACTCCATTGCAGATCATCGATCCACAGGATGACAGGGCGGGTCTCTCCAAGCCGCGACAGTATCTCGGCCAGGGCGTCTGTGGCCCGATCAACCAGCTCAAGCGGGTCGGAAATGACTGTTTCGTCTTCAAAAAGATCGTAAGGAAAGTCGACGCGGCGCAAAACCGGAAACAGCGATACAAGCGCTGGAAGCGTCGCGGGACACAGCTGGCGCAGCCGTTCATCCGATTGCACCAGAAGGTATCGGCTCAACCCATCGACAAGTCCGTCGACAGCCTTTTGCTGCACAAACTCCTGCGGATGGCAACGAGACCCCAGTACCAACGCGTCTTCATTGCTGCGCATGTTATCGGTGAAACGTTCGATAAGCGCGGACTTTCCGATGCCGGAGACGCCAGCCACAGTCACTAGACTGGCCCTTTGTGCACGAGATTCGGCAAAGGCAGCCTCAAGGCTGGCCATCTCTGCATCCCTGTTGACGAAGTAGCCGTGTTTCAGGGACGGTCGCCAACTGCTGAGGCTGACCACATTGCTTTCGCTGCGCGAGCGTGTGGCCTCAAGCACATCCATCAGGCCTGCGCGTTTTTTAGGATCAAACGCCAAAAGTGCGAGCGCCAGGTCGCTGAGGTCTTCCGGAACCTCCTTGCGAATGTCCTTTGGTGCCGCAGGCGGGGTCGATTGCGCCTGATAGGTTTGGATCGGATTGTCCTTTGGATAGGGCAGCTGGCCCGCAAGGGTTTCATAAAGCACAACGCCAAGGCCGTAGACATCGCTGCCAGCCGTTGCCAGCTCACCGCGCAGCCGTTCCGGCGCCATATAGCCCGGTGTACCGGCCATCAGGCGATGCTGCGTCATAAGCTCGTCAGACGGGCCAAGCTCTGCCGAAAGGCCGAAGTCCAGCAGTACTGTGCGCTGCCCCTCTCCGATCAAGACGTTGCTTGGCTTCAGGTCCCGGTGCAGACGCCCTGCGGAATGCAATGCGGCAAGACCAAGGGCGAATTGATTGAGGCAACTGCGCAGGTCAGCATCGCTTTGCCCCTCCTTGAAATGAGAGACGAAATCCACCCCGTCGACCGCTTCCATCGTGAAGAAACAGGCATCAGAGCTGATGTGCAGATCAAAGAGCTGCACAAGGTTGCGGTGATAGATGTCCCTGAAAAAGCGGAACTCGCGCTTCAGTTCGTAGACGTCTTCTTCTTCCGTGAAACGAAGGGACTTCAGCGCAACCTGCATGTTCATCCGGTGGTCCAGCGCCCGGTAGACAATACTGGTGCCGCCACGGCCCAGGACTGACAGAACCTCGTAGCGTTCGGTCTGAGGGGCTGAAGACAATTCGGAGGCGTATGCCATGAAGGAAGCTCTGATCAACTGGTACAAGGGCTGTGGGCCGCGTGAACATGAAAACCGCCAAACAACCAAATTTTGAAGCACAATCCGGTCAGGCAGCCTAAAAAAGACGAACAACGATCAGGGCAGAGGTCGGACTGTCACAAAACGTAGCTTGGCAACCCTATACGATAACTGAATTTTCGCGTAGGACTTTCTATGCGAACGAAGCGGGGACAACTGCATGAACGAACCGTCCGGGGGGGCGCTGATCCCGATCCGTGATACATCATGGAGCGATCGGGGGCGTTACATGTTACGGCGTGGGACGACGATGATCGGACGCTCCACTATGGCGCATGTCTGCATCAACAGCTCAACGATTTCGCGCAACCATGCCAAACTGGATTGGACCGACGAAGGGCTGGTTCTGACGCATCTGAGCACGACCAGCCTGACGCTGGTCAATGGTGTCACCATCGCAGATACGGTTGTTCTTAAGAACGGTGATCTGATTGAGCTGGGCCGGAGCGTATGTATGCGGATTGACCTCTTCGGCGCGTCTGATGACGATGCAACCACCCCCGTACAGGCCCCGCGGCGGCAGATTCAGGCCATCCTTTACGCGGATGTCGTGGGGTACACAAAGCTGACCGCCAGTGATGAGGGCGACGCGATCACCCGGTTGCAGTCAGCTTTGACGATGATCCAGACGCTGAGCCGTAACAATGGTGGCGTGATCGCAAATGTCGCCGGTGACGGGCTGGTGGCACTGTTCCCCAGCGTGATGGCAGCGCTGAATGCGGCGGTCGATATTCAGAACCAACGGCGCTCTGTCAACAAAGGGCTGGATCATCCGCTTGAGTTTCGGGTTGGCCTGAATTCCGGTGACGTGGTGACCGCCCTGACCGAGCACGGTATGAGCACGATGGGCGACAGCATCAACGTCACAGCGCGGGTGCAGGAGATCGCCCCGCCTGGTGGCATCTTTCTCACCGGTGCAGTGTTTGATCAGCTGCATGGCGCGCTTACGGATCAATACGAGATTGTCCCGCGCAAAGACGCCACTATCATCGACCGGCAAATACGGATCTTTGAAGTTGTCCTGAAGAAGTAGGCGCTGGCCTGCAGTCAGCCTGGATATCCAGACTGTGGCCCGCGACCAGTTTGCTTTAAAAATAGGCAGTTAATCCACAACCGCCCAGTCAGACAGCGGAAAACTTGCACATTGCGGGCAACGCCGTAGGCTAACGTGATGGCTGAACCAAAGACCTTTTTTGATGAGATGCAAACCGCGCAGGGTGCACGCGGTCCTTACGCCAACTACTGCGACTGGTTTGATAAACAAGACAACACTCGGTTGGCGCAGAAATCCTGGGAGGCAGAGCAATTCTTTCGCCGCACCGGGATCACCTTCAATGTCTACGGTCAGGAAGACGCCGAAGAGCGCCTGATCCCGTTTGATCTCGTGCCGCGCATCCTGTCCGACAATGAGTGGACCAAGCTCGCAAAGGGCGTTGATCAACGTGTCCGGGCCATCAACGCCTTCCTCCACGACATCTACAACCGTCAAGAAATTCTGCGCGCTGGCGTGGTGCCGAGCGAACTTATCGCCCAGAACGATGCGTTTCTGCCGCAGATGATGGACTTCACGCCGCCTGGCGGTGTCTACACTCACATCGTCGGAACCGACATCGTTCGCACCGGCCCCGATGACTTCTTCGTACTGGAAGACAATGCGCGCACGCCTTCCGGCGTCAGTTACATGCTGGAGAACCGCGAGACGATGTTGCAGATGTTCCCGGAACTCTTCAGCCAAATCAAGGTGCGCCGGGTCAGCGACTATCCCAAGAACCTGCGCGCCTCGCTGGAGGCAGCGGCCCCGCCCAACTGCGAAGGACGGCCTTTTGTGGTCGTGCTAACACCGGGCATCCATAACTCTGCATACTATGAACATAGCTTTCTGGCGGATCAGATGGGCGTTGAACTGGTCGAAGGGCACGACCTGCGCGTTGTGAATGGGCGCATTGCGGTGCGCACGACACGCGGCTACCGCGATGTCGACGTGATCTACCGCCGGGTCGATGATGACTTTCTCGACCCGCTGAGCTTCAACCCACAGTCCATGCTGGGCGTGCCCGGCATCATGGACATCTACCGCGCGGGCAACATCACCATCGCCAATGCGCCGGGCACCGGGGTGTCAGACGACAAGGCGATTTACAGCTACATGCCTGAAATCGTTGAATTCTACACCGGTGAAAAGGCCATCCTCAGAAACGTCGAAACCTATCGCTGTTCCGAGGCCGACAGCCTGAAATATGTGTTGGAAAACCTGTCGGACTTGGTGGTCAAGGAAGTGCATGGATCAGGCGGTTACGGCATGCTTGTGGGACCTGCTGCCAGCAAGCAAGAGCTTGCGGACTTCGCCGACAAGCTGAAAGCCAGGCCCTCCAATTACATCGCACAGCCGACCTTGAGCCTGTCGACCGTCCCCATCTTCACCGAAGCGGGTCTGGCCCCCCGCCATGTCGATCTGCGCCCCTTTGCCCTTGTTTCACCCAATGAGATCAACATCGCACCGGGGGGTCTGACCCGCGTGGCACTGACTGAGGGCAGCCTTGTGGTGAACTCGAGCCAAGGAGGCGGCACCAAGGACACCTGGGTGCTGGAGGGCTGATATGCTGGGAAAAACCGCAGGTGGTCTCTATTGGATGTTTCGCGGTCTGGAGCGCGCGGAGAACACCGCACGCCTGATCGAAGCGGGATTTCGTATTGCGCTGACCCGGTCGAGCGATCCGGCCTCTGACTGGCGCTCCATCATTGCGACGTCCGCACAGCAAGATGCCTATGAACAAAGGCATGCCGGATATGACAGCAAGCAGGTCAGTGACTTTCTGCTGCGCGATCCGGGAAACCCAAGCTCTGTTCTTTCCACGATCAAGCAGGCCCGTGACAATGCGCGGCTTGTGCGCACCGCATTGACAACCGAGGTCTGGATCGCCGTGAACGAGACCTGGATGCTGCTGACCGACTTGCTGAAGGCCCCCATCCCCGAAAATGACCTCCCCTTGGTGATGGATGCCATTCGCCAACAGTCCGCGCTGGTGCGCGGGGCGCTCTATGGCACGATGCTGCGCAATGATATCTACGATTTCTGCCGTCTTGGCACCTTCATTGAACGCGCCGACAGCACTGCCCGGATCATTGACGTCAAATACCATGCGCTTCTGCCTTCCCCTTCCTTTGTGGGCAGCAAGCTGGACAACGTACAATGGGAGATGGTGCTTCGCGCGGTCTCGGCCCACAGGTCTTTCCGCTACGCCATGCAGACCGACTATAACGCCACGAACATTGCGGAATTCCTGATCCTGGACCCCCGATTTCCGCGCTCACTCGCCTTCTGCGCCAAGCGGATTGTGGAAAACCTTGAGCAGCTGGCGCAGGAATACGGGGGCGAAAGCAGCAGTCTTGAGACAGCGCTGGCCTTCCGAGCACGCCTCAAAGACCGCGACATTGGCTCTATCTTCGAAGAGGGGCTGCATGAATTTGTGACCCAGAACATCCGCGATCTTGCGTCCCTGGGTGGTCAGATCGAACAGCAATACAGGTTTAACAACTAGATGCGCCTGAAAATCGCCCATACCACGACCTATGCCTACGATACGCCCGTGGTCTATGCGCTGCAGCGTGTCCGTCTGCGACCCGCCGATTCCGTGATGCAGAAAGTGGTATCTTGGAACTTGGCGGTGGAAGGCGGGACGGTGGAAACGGGCTACGCCGATCACTATGGCAACAATGTCAATCTGATCTGCGCAGATGAAGGTACACAATCGCTAGCGATCCGGGTGGAGGGCGAGGTTGAGACGCAGGATACATCTGGTGTGCTTGGCAAGGTCTATGGCCGCGCACCGCTTTGGCATTTCAAGCGTGAGACCAAGCTGACGACACCGGGACCGTTGATCAACGAACTTGCCGCCGACATCGACACAGACGCCTCGCCTCTGGACCGAATGCATGCGCTTTCCGCCGTCATCCTCAAGGCGGTGCCTTATGAGCTGAACAACACCCACGTGGAAACCAGCGCAGAGGAGGCTGTGGCCCAAGGGCGCGGCGTCTGTCAGGATCATGCCAATATCTTTGTCGCCGCTGCCCGGCATCTGGGCCTGCCCGCGCGGTACGTGAGCGGATACCTCAACATGGATGATCGCGTGGATCAGGACGCAAGCCACGCCTGGGCCGAAGCCCATATCGACGGTCTGGGCTGGGTGGGCTTTGACGTCTCTAACGGGATTTGCCCGGACGAAAGGTACGTGCGCATCGCCATAGGCCGTGACGCCCATGACGCCGCACCTGTGTCCGGCTTGCGGATGGGGGCCGGAGACGAGTCCCTCATTGTATCTTTGCAGGTCCAGCAGTAAGGCTGGATCACCTTTCAAATGGTGACCTTCTATGACCTATTGCGTTGGCATGCGCCTGAACCACGGGCTTGTCTTCATGTCCGACACCCGGACAAACGCGGGCGTCGACAACTTTGCCTCCACCCGCAAGATGTTCAGCTTCAACGTGCCGGGTGAACGCAGCATCACCATCATGACGGCAGGCAACCTGGCGACAACGCAAGCCATGATCAGCCTGCTGAAAGAGCGCACCGAAACAGCCGATGACCGCGATCCTGACATTCTCAGCCAGCCAACCATGTTTCAGGTCGCCCGGCTTGTGGGGTCGACCCTGCGCGAGGTGATTTCCTACAGCAGCCCGGATGGTCCAACCTCTGCCGACACCTTTAGCGCCTCGGTGATCGTCGGCGGGCAGATCAAGGGCGGGCAGCCCACAGTTTTTCTGGTCTACCCTGAAGGAAACTTCATTGAGGTCTCTGATGACACGCCGTTTTTCCAGATCGGGGAGACGAAATACGGCAAGCCCATTCTGGTGCGTGCCTATGAGCCTGACCTGTCCTTCGAGGACGCCATAAAATTGCTGCTGGTATCATTCGATTCAACCGTGAAATCGAACCTGTCGGTGGGTCTGCCCTTTGACGTGCATACCTACGAAAATGACAGCCTATCTCAGAGCGCCCCGATGCGTATTGAAGCGGATGACGCTGTTTATCAGACCATCTCCTCCGGTTGGGGAGAGGCCCTGAAAGAGGCACTGGATCGACTACCGGCCTATCAGATTTGATCCGGGTAAGTCCTGGATGCCGGGGTCGATGTACCGCCAAACCATTGATCAGTTACCTTTCCCGTAGGGATCATGTTGCGGCTCTTCGGGTAAATCAGCGGGCTGCGGCACTTCCGGTGACGCAGGTCCCGGGCCGGGGTCGCTGGGTTGCGGGCTTTCGCTTGGCGGCTGCTCTGGGCTTGGATCGTCAGGCATGGGGATTTCGGAGGGCGGCTTGCCAAATCTCAGCGGATCAGTGGCATGGGGCATGCTGATATCTCCTCTAAAAGGTCTAGGGGGATAGCCTAGCGTCTGTCGCAACAAGGCAATTGATCACCGTCAAGTTGGGCATGTCCAATACCGGTCGGGCGGCACTTTGCGCTTTCTCAAACTGTGCGGGTCCTCATCGGCTATGATGGGAGGCATGCCAGACACCAACGACAGATTCGCTGATCGGACAGGGGCAGGGAAACTGCTGGCAGAACGTCTGGCTCAGCTGCATCTGATCGACCCCGTCATCTACGCACTGCCGCGCGGTGGTGTTCCTGTCGCTGCAGAGATCGCTGCGGCATTGGACGCGCCGCTGGATCTGATCCTCGTCCGCAAGATCGGTGCTCCCCACAATCCGGAACTGGCGGTTGGCGCGGTTGTTGAAGGAGACCCGCCTGACGTTGTGATCAATGAGGACGTTTGGCGACTTACCGGAGTGGATGACAAATACTTTGACAGTGAGAAAGCTGTGCAGGTTGAAGAGCTGAAGCACCGCGCCAAGCGCTACCTCGGATCAGCTCAGCGGCCTAACCCAACCGGGCGCCCGGTTGTTGTCGTTGATGATGGCTTGGCGACAGGCGCGACAATGAAAGTCGCGCTCACTGCATTGCAACGACGACGGATCGCGCAGATCATCGTCGCCCTGCCCGTCGCTCCAAGGGATTCACTGCAAGACATTGCTGCGCTTGCGGATGAGGTCATCTGTCTGCGTCCGGTTGCAGAGTTCTCGGGTGTGAGCGCGTTCTATGATGATTTTCATCAGCTTACGGATGAAGAGGTCCTGGGCTTTCTCTGAGCTTCCGACGGTTCAGCTTTGATGCTGGGACTTCACGTAGGCCATCACATCAGCCCTGACCGACATTTCGCCCCGGTCGCGCGCGGCGTTGATGACCTCGCGCACTTCATCAAGATTGCAGCGGCGCAACAGACTTTTGACCGGCCCGATTGAAGCCGGACGCATCGACAGGGTGCGAAAGCCGATGGCGGCAAAGCAAAGCGCTTCCACCGGGCGGCCTGCGTCTTCACCACAAAAGGACACCGGCGTATTGGTTTCTTTGCAGCGCTCCACAATTCCTTCCAGGAACGTCAGGAAGCTGACGTTGAGCGTGTCATACCGGCGACGCACGCGCTCGTTCTCGCGGTCAGCGGCAAAGAAGAACTGTTTGAGGTCGTTGCCGCCGATGGACAGGAATTCAACTTCTTCAAAGAACCGTTGCGGGGCGAAGGCAAGGCTGGGTGTTTCCAGCATCGCGCCCACTTCCACCCTCTCCGGCAATAGATGGCCCAGCCGTTCTTCCCGCGCCAATGTCTTGTCCACTTCGGCGCGGGCGCGGCGGTATTCTTCAAACTGAGCAACGAAGGGGAACATCACGGTCAGCGGTCGGCCGTTAGCGGCTCTGATCAGTGCCTGCAACTGCATCCGCATTACGCCGGGCTTGTCCAGACCCACCCGGATCGCGCGCCACCCCAAGGCAGGGTTCGGCTCATCATTGGGCTTCATGTAGGGCAGGACCTTGTCCGATCCGATGTCGAGCGTGCGGAAAACCACCCGTTTGCCACCCGCCGCGTCCAGCACCCGCGAGTAGAGCGCGGACAACTCGGAGCGCTTTGGCATCTGGTTGCGCACCAGAAACTGCAGTTCCGTCCGGAAAAGGCCCACGCCTTCGGCCCCTGACCCATCCAGCGAAGGCAGGTCCGCCATCAATCCAGCATTCATATGCAAAGAGACAACGCTGCCACACTTGGCCTCTGCCGGCAGATCAATGATCGAGGCATAGCGTTCCTGTGCTGCTGCCTGCATGGCGATTTTGTCACGGAAGGCCGACGCAACGGTGTCTTCGGGGCGCAGATGGACGATGCCCTGCTCGCCATCCACCATGATGTGGTCGCCATTCAGCGCCTCATTCGTGATCCGGTTGGCATGGACCACCAGCGGAATAGCCAGAGCCCGCGCGACGATGGCCGCATGCGAGCCGACAGAGCCGCCTTCCAACACGATACCCTTCAGCTTGCGCCCGTATTCCAGAAGCTCGGCAGGTCCGATATTGCGCGCCACAAGAATCGGGTCGGTTGGCATCTCCGCCCCCGTATCGGCCCCCTGCCCCGTCAGGATGCGCAGCAACCGGTTTGACAGATCGTCCAGGTCACTCAGCCGCTCGCGCAGATAGGCATCCGTGGACTGGCTCATGCGCGCCCGCGCCAGCGATTGTTCCTTTTCCACGGCAGCTTCTGCTGAAAGGCCGCTTTTGATGTCCTCGCACATCCGCCGCATCCAGCCTTTGGAGTTGGCAAACATCCGATAGGTCTCGATCACCTGCTGCTGGTCTTTGTCGCCCTGCGCCATGGTCAGCATCTGATCGACGCTCAGACGCAATTGCTCGACCGCTTCGGTCAGCCGCTCCTCCTCTCGCACAGGATCATCGGCAATCGGGTTGGAGACAACCACGCGCGGTTCGTGCAGCCAGACATGACCTTCGGCCACGCCTTCTTGTCCAACCGTGCCACGGGTAAGCACCGGCTGGGAATGCCGGGCCGACATCGCCGCCCCCTCGCCCACAAAGGCGCCCAGCTCAGCCATCTCGGCCAGGACCATGGCCACAACTTCCAGCGCATAGACCTCATCGGCAGAGAATTCACGCGCCGTCTTCGACTGAACAACCAGCACGCCCAGCGTCTCCCCCAGCCGCTGCACAGGCACACCCAGGAAACTGGAATAAATCTCTTCACCCGTCTCCGGCATGAAACGGAACCCCGGCGCCTGCGGGGCATCGGGCGTATTGACCACGCTCCGACGCGCAGCAACGCGACCGACAAGGCCCTCGCCCAGACGCATGCGGGTCTGATGTACGGCTTCTGCGTTCAAGCCTTCGGTCGCGCAAAGTTCCAGCGTTTCTTCATCGCGGAAAAGGTAGATCGAACAGACCTCACATCCCATCGACGTCGCAATGAGGTTGGTGATCTTGTTTAGACGCGCCTGACCCGGGTCATCGCCCGCCATTGCATCGCGCAGCCTGCCCAGAAGCTTGCGGCTTTCTGTTTCTGTGCGCTCTGGCATGTGTGCCAAATCCCCCTAATGCCGATTTGAGGTTAGATCACAGCCTCGCGAAAAGAGAAATGAAAGATTGAGCGCTGCGCCGACAATTGCGCGCGCGGGCGGATTTCAGAAACCTGTCATTTGATCAGCGTCAACGCCGACCATCGCAGAGATGGTAGGCAGTGGCCAAGGAGATTGAGATGGCCGCTCAAAACAAAGCTGACCTGCTGGAGATCACCCAGAAAGAGTTCACCAAGCTGCAGACCTTGATCACCCCGATTTCGCAAGACCGGGCAATGGCTCTGGATGAAGACGGCACCTCGATCAAGGACATCATCGGGCACCGTGCGCATTGGATTGCACTTTTCGAAGGGTGGTACGCGGACGGCATGGCCGACAAGGAGGTTCACTTTCCGGCCAAGGGTTACAAATGGAACGAACTGAACCGCTACAATGCCAACCTGCGGGCGGCGCAGAAAGACATCGGGTGGGACGCTGCACGGGAGATGCTGCAAGACAGCCACAAACGACTGGTGCGTTTTATCGAAGAGACGGCTGATGAAGCACTTTATGGTGGCCCAATGAAGGGCGCAAAAAACGATTGGACACCGGGCCGTTGGGCGGAAGCCGCAGGGCCAAGCCACTACAGATCCGCCGCCAAGTACATCAGGAAACGGCTGAAGGAAGGGGTTTGACCCTTCATTTGCCAAGTCAGCGTTCCTATCTTTGATATGTAGCAAAGAAGGAGCAGACCCTTATGCCCTTGCTGATCCTGGCCGTTCTGACAGTTGTCGGTGCCTACGTGATCTACCGCGACGCGGAAGCCCGTGGCATGAACGCCCGCCTCTGGACGCTGGTCATGCTGCTGACATCCATGCTGGCATTGCCGGTCTACCTGGTGGCCCGCAAGCCGAAGGTCAAAGCTTAGGCCGCCTTGTCGAGCTCAAAGGCATCGTGCAGCGCCTGCACCGCAAGCTCCATGTACTTGCGGTTGATCAAGACGGAGATCTTGATCTCCGATGTCGTGATGACCTGAATGTTGATACCCTCGTCAGAGAGAACCTTGAACATCTTGGCCGCAACGCCGGTGTGGCTGCGCATCCCGATCCCGACGACAGAGACCTTGGCAACATCTGTGTCGGCCAGAAGTTCGGCAAAGTTGATCACCCCACCCTCTTTCGCCTCTGCCATGGCCTTTTCGGCGCGCTTGACCTGATCAACGGGGCAGGACCACGTCATGTCGGTCCGCCCTTCTTCGGAGATGTTCTGAACGATCATGTCCACATTCACACCGGCATCAGAGAGGGCTGTGAAGATGGTAGCGGCGATCCCGGGCCGGTCTGCAACCGACACAAGCGTCATCTTGGCTTCATCACGGCTGAAGGCGACGCCTGCGACCACATTGCTTTCCATGATTTCCTCCTCATCGCAGACCAGCGTTCCCGCGTCGTCCGATTGTTCTTCAAAGCTTGAGAGCACCCGCAGCTTCACATTGTAGCGCATCGCCAATTCAACGGATCGGGTCTGCAGGACCTTCGCCCCCAGAGATGCCAGTTCCAGCATCTCTTCAAAAGCGATCTTGTCGAGTTTGCGCGCCTTGGCTTCAACCCGTGGATCGGTGGTATAGACACCGTCCACATCTGTGTAGATGTCGCACCGTTCCGCCTCAAAGGCCGCAGCAAAGGCCACCGCTGTCGTATCAGAGCCACCGCGCCCCAACGTTGTAATCCGCCCTTCAGGGCTTACACCCTGGAACCCGGCAACCACGGCCACCCTCATGCCTTCGGCAAATTTGCCCAGAATGTTCTCGGACGGAATTTCCTCGATCCGTGCCGCTGAATGGGCAGAGGTTGTCTTGACCGGGACCTGCCAGCCTTGCCAGGACCGTGCGGGCACGTCCATTTCCTGCAGCGTCAACGCCATCAAGCCGGCGGTCACATTCTCGCCCGAGGACACCACGGCATCATACTCGCGGGCATCATACATGGGCGAAGTTTCATTGACCCAGCCGACAAGCTCATTGGTTTTGCCCGACATGGCAGAGACGATGACGATCACGTCATAGCCCTTGGCGACCTCGACACCAACACGCTTGGCCGCGCGTCTGATCCGGTCAAGCGTCGCGACCGAGGTGCCCCCGAATTTCATTACCAGAATTGGCATATTCATCTGCCTTTCACAGTCCCGCGCCCTTTACGCGGAAGCCGTGACGAGGGCAAGCGGCCCTCTCTTTTTGGCCCTATAAATTCCCGGGGTTTGGGGCAGCGCCCCAAATCGTCCACTACTGATGAAAACGAAATGGGTTAGTAGGGATGCGCCCGCCCGTCCCAGGTCTCAAAACATCCTGTGGTCTCAAGACTCAGGTGATCGAACCGATCAACCAAGCCGGTCACCGCCTCATCGGTAGTGATATCCGCAGCCCCTCCACCCATGTCGGTCTTTACCCAACCGGGATGATAGATGCCGACGGCGATGCCCTCAGATTTCAGATCCGTAGCCAGATTGCGCCCCAGGTTCAGCACCGCTGCTTTCGAGGCCCGGTAGATGTAACTGCCGCCGGGCGCGCGCGTGTCTGAGCCCATCTGCGATGAGATGATGGCAATCTTCGAAGAGCCCGCCCGCCGCAGGTGTGGCAGCAGCGCCTGAATGGTCAGGAAGACGCCTGTGACATTGGTGGCAAAAGACTGCGCCCAGAGGTCCGCGCCGTACCCCGTCTCCAGATCATTGCCCTTGTCGAGATAAACGCCAGCATTGCAAATCAGCAACTCAATCGCCCTATCCCCCAGCGCCTCCGCCATCTCGCGATGGCTGGCAGGATGCGCCACATCAAGCTGTACATCTGCCGTGACAGAGCGCCCTGTGCCGATCACATCGCGGCCCAGCGCGCGGTACTTCTCGGCCAGGCCCGCACCAATGCCACGGCTGGCCCCTGTGATCAAAATGGTCATGGAGATATGTCCTTGCTCAGGTCAGTTTGCGTTTCGGTCGGAAGGGCAGTGGCATCAACGGTACCCCGTCTTCGATAAGCTCCTTGGCCTGATCAAGCCGCGCCTCGCCATAGATCGACCGCTCGGGTTTTTCTCCAAGGTGCATAGCACGGGCCTCATCCGTGAACTTCTCACCAACGTAGTCGGAGGTCGATTCCACCTTCTCACGCAGTGCCGCAAGCGCCTTTTCAACGTCGCCAGATGGGTTGCGCATGACCGGTGTCGTCGGTGCCGCCTCGTCAGACGCCGAGGTTACCCGTGGTGCCATCAGCGCCTTGGACACCTCGCCGCTGCCACAAATCGCGCATGACAAATGCCCTGCACGTTCCAGCGCATCATAGGCTTCGGCAGACTGGAACCAGCTTTCCGACCGGTGCCCCTGCTCACATTTGAGCGTGTATTGGATCATGAATGCACGTGTTTTTGGTCCCTCATCACGCCCTACAGATGGGCCGCGACAGAGACAACGTCAAGCAGGCAGGCGCTTGGCGTTTGGCTTGAAGTCCATGATCAACCGCGCCAGATCGGGCTCCGCGACCAAGCGCGCCGCCTTCTTGCGCGACACCCAGCGCCTGCGCCGTTGGCCGCTTTCAGGGTATTTCTTGGCCAACGATTTGACCTGAACAGGATAGAGCATGGCAATGCATGGCAAGGCGTCGCCCTCCTGCATCTTGCCATAGGTGTAGACGCCCAGGCAGGTCTCGTCATGTTTGCCTGTCACGCCCGCTTCCTCCCATGCCTCGCAAGCAGCGGATGCAGCGGGTGTCTTGCCCTCCATCGGCCAGCCTTTTGGCATGATCCAGCGTTTGGAGCCACGCGAGGTAATCAAAAGGACCTGCAGTTTTCCCCGGCGCACACGATAGCACAGTGCTGCAAACTGGGTCCGCACATCGCCTTTCCGGGCACCATAGAATGTGAGGGGGGGCTGCTTGACCATGCATCGCCTCTAGACCGGGCCTTTGGCCGCAACATGCCGCCACGAAGACGCAAGCGCAACAGCCCATCCTTTTCTATCCGCTTGTACGGCCCATTCGCATGACTAATAGTGCGGCCAATGACACGGTTAGCCGCTCTTTTCATCGCAGTGTGGGGCGCTGTTGCGACATCCAGCGCCGCAGCGGAGCGGGTGACAGTTTTTGCTGCCGCCAGCCTGCGCGGTGCACTGGAAGAAATCGCGGCCGGTACTCCGAATGAGGTTAGCCTTTCCTTTGGCGGATCAGGCACCATGGCCCGGCAGGTGGCAGCGGGCGCTCCGGCGGACGTTGTTGTGTTGGCCAGCACGCTGTGGATGGACTGGCTGGTATCGGAAGGTGTCATTGCCGTTGACGAGGCCGTTTTCGTTGCCACCAACCGGCTGGTCTTGATCGGCCCGCAGGGTGCAGCAGCGCTGGACAGCCTTGCTGATCTGCCTGCACGGCTGGGCAATCAACGGCTTGCGATGGGCCACCGTGAGGCGGTCCCCGCGGGGACATATGCACGGCAATGGCTTGAAGCAGCAGGTCTTTGGGATGCCGTCCAAGATCAATTGGCAGAGACGGATAATGTTCGTGCAGCGCTGAGCTTTGTCGCACGCGGTGCTGCACCGTTGGGCATCGTCTATGCCTCGGATGCCCTCGCAGAGCCTGCCGTCAAAGTCCTCTGGCAAGTGCCGCCCTCCGCGCATGAAGCCATCCAGTACCCCGCCGCAGCGTTGACCCCGAAAGGGCATGCGTTTCTGGCCAACCTGACCAACGCCAGGGCTGCAGCCACCTTTGCCTCTCACGGCTTTACCCCGGTGCACGAATGACAGCGGATGCCGCCGCCTGGGACGCCTTGCGCCTGTCGCTCTGGGTTGCCTGCTGGGCCACGGTTCTGGCCGTGCCATTGGCGCTCTGGATTGCGTGGCTGCTGGCACGGCGGGAGTTCTGGGGCAAGAGTCTGCTCAGCGCGCTGGTGCATCTGCCGCTGGTCCTGCCGCCGGTGGTGACAGGCTACCTTCTGCTGATCAGCTTTGGCCGCAACGCGCCGCTGGGACGCGCGCTAGACAGCATTGGGATAACTTTGGCGTTCAACTGGACCGGGGCCGTGCTTGCCGCCATCATCATGGGCTTTCCCCTGATGGTACGTGCGATGCGCCTCGCCATAGAAGCCGTCGATCCGCGTCTGGAAGAAGCCGCTGGCACACTCGGCGCGCCGCGGATCGCGGTCTTCACACGTGTCACCCTGCCCTTGATCGCGCCCGGCATCCTCGCCGGTGCCGTCATGGGCTTTGCCAAGGCGATGGGTGAGTTTGGTGCCACAATCACCTTTGTGGCCAATATCCCCGGCCAGACCCAGACCCTGCCCAGTGCCATCTGGGCTGCCCTGCAGATACCAGGAGGTGAAGGCCAGGCGATCGCAATGGTTGTCATGGCCTCCATCGTGGCCCTCGGCGCTGTCATCCTGTCCGAGGCCCTTGCCCGCCGGGTTGCGAAGCGGATTGCAGGCTCATGAGCCTTTCAGTGCAGATCACACAGCGCTTTGAAGGATTCGATCTCAATGTCGCCTTCGAGGCGATGGACGGCATCACCGCGCTCTTTGGCAAATCCGGCGCGGGCAAGACCACCGTCATCAATGCCGTTGCGGGTCTGTTCACACCCGATGCAGGTCATGTGCAGCTCGACGGCGACGTGCTCTTTGACAGCAACACCCGCAGTTTCGTGCCACCATCCGCGCGACGCCTTGGTTACGTCTTTCAGGACGCGCGGCTGTTTCCGCATCTCTCGGTGCAGGACAATCTCATGTTTGGGGCGCGCTACGCTCCTGCATCGGCCAAAGGCGCCACATTCGACGAGGTCGTCACTCTCCTAGGGCTTGAGACCCTGCTGTCTCGCGCGCCCGCCAAACTCTCTGGCGGTGAAAAACAACGTGTCGCGCTTGGAAGGGCGCTGCTGTGCAAGCCCCGGATGCTGTTGATGGACGAACCGCTGGCCAGCCTTGATGGCCCGCGCAAGCAGGAAATCCTCCCCTACCTGGAACGGCTGCGGGACGGTCCACTCGGCCTGCCCATCCTCTATGTCAGCCACGCTGTGGACGAAGTCGCCCGGCTTGCCGACACGCTGGTCCTGCTCAAGGACGGGCGCGTCGAGGCGCAAGGCCCCCTGCAAAACGTGATGGCCGACCCCAACGCAATTCCGCTTTTGGGTGTTCGGGAGGCGGGAGCCGTATTGGACGCGCAGGTGATCGAACACGGCTCAGACGGGCTGTCACGGCTCAGGATCAGCGCGGGTGATTTGTGGCTGCCCGGTGTTCAGGCGCAACAGGGTGCAAAGGTCCGGCTGCGGGTGCTGGCTCAGGACGTCATGCTGTCGGTCAACCGTCCTGAAGGGCTGTCCGCGCTCAACGTCCTGCCTGTTACCGTGGATGACATCCGCCGGGGCGATGGTCCCGGTGCAGCGGTCGCCCTGCGGGCGGGCGACGACCGTTTGCTTGCCCGCATCACCCGACGCGCGGTGGCAGAGCTGGGGATAGCACCTGGTACAAAGTGTTTTGCGATATTGAAGGCCACCAGCGTCGCGCCGGGCAGCATTGGCCGTTAGTCTCAGGTTTTCACCTTGGGCCGAGTCATGCGCTGCTCCAACCCAATGAGCAACTCGCGGTGCGGCACATCGGCATCAATTGCCAGCTTGCGCATCCCGAAGTGCACATGCGCCATGTCCTGATAGTAGCTGGTATAGGCATAATTCGTCGCCGCCCCTGCCATGGCTCCCAATACAGGCACAGCCTGCGCAGCTAGCTTCTGACCCAGCACCACAGCAAGCTTGGGCGCGATTTTGTGAATGACCGCCTGCATCGCTTTTCCCGACAGGGCCACACGGGCCGAAAGAAACCCAAGGTCGGTCCCATCGTCCCCCGACAATGGCCCCGCTGCGGAGAACACCTGCACGCAGTCGAATTGTACGTTCTCGGCATCCGGATCAAATCCATGCTCCACCGCAACACCCTGTATGACGCGCAAAAGCAGGGTCGTCGTCACCGGCAGTTCTGCCATGGCCGTTGGCAGACCACCTGCGCCGCCTGCAGCCCCCATCGCCGTGGTCACCGCCTGATTGAGCCAGCTTTTCTG
>CAYUSM010000035.1:0-19781 GCA_964447345.1 uncultured Sulfitobacter sp.
GGTAGTTCAGGAATTCGTTCCACTTCAGGTCAATCAGGCCGATCTGCGTCCAGCCTGTCGCATCCACCACGCCGCGTTGGAGCGCGGAGTAGACTTCGCCCGTCGGCAGGTCGATCACCTGTGCGCCGAGGTAGTTGGTGAAGAAAGCGTTGTAGACATTGTTGCCGCGCAGCTTGAGGCCTTCGACTTCGAGGTTGCCGTCGGCGTCGAAGGTGGGCTCGTTCCGTGTCCAGAGGTTGTAGCAGACGCCGCTGTCAAACCAGCCGAGGTACTTCAGGCCCATCTTCTCTTGATGAATTTGGTCGATCAGCTCGGTGCCGCCGTTCTGACGCGTCTCGACAGCGGTCAGGTTGGAGGCCACCATCGCATCCTTTTCAGGCAGCGCGCCGCCGTAGAAGGAACCCGGCGTGTAGACCATGTCGACAATGCCGTCGCGCACCGCGTCGGGCTGCTGGAACATGCCGATGGCTTCGGGGCCGCCGCGGACCTCGATCTGTACGACGCCTTCACCGGCGGCGTTCACCTTGTCGACAAAGCTCAGGAAGCTCTTGGTGTAGATCAGCGTTTCGGGGAACGCGTGAACGGCGGTGATCGTCTCTTGCGCATAGGCGCTTGTGCCGACCAGGGTTGAGGCAGCGACGATGCTGCCCATCAGGTTCATTTTCATGTGTCTTCCTCCACATATTGGGGGGCTTGCGGCCACCCTAGGTTGATAGGCAACTCCCTCGTGCCCGGTTGTGCCAGCGGACTGGCCATTCTCACTGCGGGGCGGCGGGCCATGCCCATGCCGCCTCCGCTCGTCTTTGGTTTTTGAAGCTGCGGATCGCCTTGGCGTGCTGCAGTGTCAGGTCGATGTCGTCCCATCCGTTGATGAGCTTGGTGCGCCAGTTGTCTTGAAGTTCGATCGGGATAGTGGTGTCGGCCATGGTGATCTGGCCGGTGTTGAGGTCGATGGTCATCTCCAGCGGGCCGTCTTTCAGCGCCATTTGCAGGGTGTCTGCATGAGTGTTTGAGACCTTTGCGGGCAAGAGGCCGTTGTTCACGGCGTTGCTGGCGAAGATGTCGCCGAAGCTGGGGGCGATGACAGCGCGGAAGCCTGCGTCGACCAGCGTGTAGACTGCGGCCTCACGTGAGGAGCCGCTGCCGAAGTTGGGACCGGCGACGAGAATGCTGGCGTCTTTGGTTCTGTTCAGCGGGAAGTCGGGCTTGGGCGCGCCGTCCTCGTCGTGGCGCAGGTCGTGCAGCAGGTATTGGCCATAGCCTGCGCTGCGCGGGGTCGACATGAACCGCGCGGGGATTAGCTGATCGGTGTCGACATTGTCGATGGGCAGCAGCAGTGCGGTGCCGGTGTGTGTCGTCCAGCCCGTCATCAGGCTGCCCTGTCTTGCAGCAAGGGGCGGACGTCGGCGATTGCGCCCATCACGGCGGCGGCGGCGACCATGGCGGGGGACATCAGATGCGTACGTGCGCCACGGCCCTGACGGCCGCGGAAGTTGCGGTTGGTCGAGGACGCGCAGCGTTTGCCGGGGGCGACGAGGTCGCCGTTCATGCCAACGCACATCGAACATCCCGCATCGACCCATTCAAGGCCTGCGTCCATAAAGATGCGGTCGAGGCCCTCCTGTTCCGCTTGCGCTTTGACCTGCGTTGATCCTGGCGAGACGATGCCGGGGACACGTGAGGTGCGGCCTGCAAGCACGGCACCGGCGGCGCGCAGGTCTTCGATGCGTCCGTTGGTGCAGGAGCCGATGAAGACCTGATCGACAGGCGTGCCCGCGATAGGTTTGCCGGGGGCAAGCGCCATGTAGTCGAGGGCTGCTTCAGCGGCGGCGGCTTTGTGGGTTGGCAGGGATCGGGGTGTTGGGATGGTGGCATCGACCGGCACGGCCTGCTCGGGGCTGGTGCCCCAGGTGACGGTGGGGGCGATGTCCTTGGCGTCGATGGTGACGTCGCGGTCGAAGGCGGCGGTTGCGTCGGAGCGCAGCTCTGTCCATGCGGTCATGGCTTGGTCGAGTTCGGTGTCCTTGGGGGCGAAGGGGCGGTCCCTGAGGTAGGCATATGTCGTCGCGTCTGGGGCGATCATGCCAAAGCGCGCGCCCCCCTCGATAGAGAGATTGCAGAGCGTCATGCGCCCTTCCATGGAAAGGGCGCGGATTGTGGCGCCTGCGTATTCCACTGCATGACCCTGTGCGCCACCAGTGCCAAGCCGGGCGATCCAGTTCAACGCGATGTCCTTGGCTGAGACACCGGGGCCGAGGGTCCCGTCAACGGTGATCCGCATTGCAGCGGGTTTCTTTTGCCAGATGGTCTGGGTCGACAGGACATGTGTCACTTCGGTGGCTCCGATGCCAAAGGCCAGCGCGCCAAAAGCACCGTGGGTCGAGGTGTGGCTGTCGCCGCAGTTTATCAGCAGGCCGGGGAGCGTCAGACCTTGTTCCGGACCGATGACATGCACGATGCCTTGGGCGGGATCCATGAGATCGAAAAGGCGAATGCCGTGGGTTTGTGCGTTGTCCTTCAGCGTCCGTATCATGCGTGCGATGTCGGGTGCCATCTCGCGGTCGCGGCGGGTGGGCGCGTAGTGATCCACCACGCCGAATGTCAGCGCAGGTTCGGCCACCTTCGCGCCGCGTTCCGTGAGCTTTGCAAAGGCGTGATGGGAGCCTTCATGCACGAGGTGCCTGTCGACCCACAGGAGCGATGTGCCGTCGTCGCGGCGCAGGATTTCATGCGCGGACCAGAGTTTGTCGAGCAGTGTTTGCGGGGCGGTCATGTGCCGGCCTCCCCGTGCTGTCCGATCGCAGGCTCCCAATGCCGTGCAGCCCCTTGGCCCACGCGGGTGAGGGGCATTTCAAGGCGGAACATATCCGGGCGGTAGAGACCTGCGAGGTATTCCACACCGTTGCCGTTCACGTCGCGCACAACGCGGCGCAGGGACAGGAGGGCCGAGCCAGTGGCTACCCTAAGTGCTTCGGCCACTTCGGGGCCTGCGAGTGTGGCAGAGACAGATTGGTGGGCCTCGTCAATCTCGACGCCGCTGCGTTCCAGGAGGGCAAAGAGGGGTTGACTGGCCAGATCGTCTTCGGAGTAGTTCCGCGCGATGGCAGCTGGCACGTAGGTGGTGAGGTGAGAAAAGGGCGTGTCATCGGCGCTGCGCACACGCGTTGCGATCTGCACCTCTTCGGTCTCTGCAAGACCCATGGCGCGGGCTACAAAGTCGGGTGGCGTGCCGTAGGAGAACGAGAGGAGCCGCGCGGTGGTGCTGTGCCCCATCTCGACGAGTTGCGGCATCAGCGTGGTGAAGTTCATCGCGACGGGTTTCTCGCCCGTCTGATCGCTGCGGACCTTGGTGCCGCTGCCTGCGCGCCTTTCAATGAGGCCCGTATCGGCCAAAGCATCGAGCGCGCGGCGCACCGTGACACGGGAGACACCGAAGGTTTCCGCAAGGCGTTGCTCGCCGGGGAGGTTGTCGCCGTTTGAGAGCGAGCCGCCGGTGATCTGATCACGCAGCGACAAGTAGACGCGCTGCGCCTTGGCGCCTTCAGGAAGCGTATCTGCCCTGTTGATTTGCACGTCCGAGACTCTCCCCAGTTGCGCAGACCTTATCGCCGATTTCAGAAAATGCAAGTTGATGTCTTAACAATCCACTCAAACTAGTATTATAGATAATACAGATTTTGCGGGGGAGTGGGATGCCAATTGTCGAGTTGCATGTCCTTGAAGGCTATACGTCGCAGGACAAACGCCGTTTGGGCGAGGCGCTGACCGACGCGGTGCGATTCGTGGTGCCAGCCCCTCCTGAGGCGATCACGGTCATGATCCACGAACTGCCACCCGAGGACTATTATCGCGGTCGGCACCAGCGCAGCGGTGCTGCCGCCTTGCCTGATCCCGGTGAGCTAGTGCGGTCTTTCCTGACGACAATGGAAGCGCGTGATCTGGCGGCGGCGCAGGCGATGTTGGGCGAAAGGTTCGAGATGCGATTTCCGGGTGCCGCGCCAATGCACGCGCTGCAGGAGCTGATTGACTGGGCGGCGCCGAGATATCGGTTTGTCAGAAAGACCTATGAGGGGTTTGACGCGATGCAGTCCGAGGGCGCGGCTGCGGTTGTCTATTGCAGGGGCACGCTTGCAGGGGAATGGCCGGACGGGACGGCGTTTGAGGGCATCCGGTTCATTGACCGCTTTGAAGTTAAGGGCGGCAAGATCACGCGTCAGGACGTGTGGAACGACATTGCAGAGGTAAAGGCACAAGGATGAGTGACGCAAGCGAGATTGATCCGATAACCCTGTCCGTCCTCGCGGGGCGGATGGAGCAGATTGCCGACGAGATGGACGCCACGCTTTTCCGCGCGGCCTTTAATCCGATCATCGCCGAGGCACATGACGCCAGCCACGGACTTTATCACGCGACCACGGGCGATACGCTGGTGCAGGGCAAGTCCGGCCTGCCGATTTTTGTGGGCGTGATGTCTTTTGCCGTGCAGGCGGTGATTGAGAAGGCGGCGGCGGATGGGGATCTGGCGGACGGGGACATCTATATCTTCAACGACGCGCATATTGGCGGCACGCATTTGAGCGACATGCGGCTGGTGCGGCCTTACTTCCGGGAGGGGAAGCTCTTTTGCTACCTTGCCTCAGTTGGTCATTGGCATGACGTGGGCGGTGCTGTGCCGGGCAACTATAACCCGGCTGCGACGGAAGTGTTTCAGGAAGCCTTTGTGCTGCCGCCGGTCAAGTTGGCGCGGGGCGGCGAGGTCAATCAGGACATCATCGACATCCTGTTGCGCAACACGCGGCTGCCGCAGTCGGCCATGGGCGATCTGAACGGGCAGATGGGCGCGCTTGATCTGGGCGTGAAGCGGATGGATGAGTTGCTGGATGAATACGGGGCTGAGACGGTATCGGCTGCCCTTGATGCGCTGGGGCATCGGGCAGAGGCGCTGATGCGGTCGGAATTGGACGGGCTACCGGATGGGCGGTGGGAGGCTGAGGATTTCCTCGACAATGACGGCATCACCGATGAGCCGTTGAAGATCAACGTGGCTTTGGAGATCGAAGGTGACCGGATGACGCTGGATTTTGCGGGCTCTGCGCCGCAGTGCGCAGGCCCCGTCAACATCGCGCTGCCGACAACGGTGGCAACAGCTTATGTGGCGATCAAGCACATCTTTCCGGGGTTGCCCGCAAATGCGGGGGTGATGCGACCGATTGAGGTGAAAGTGCCGGAAGGCTCACTGCTGTCTGCTGAGTTTCCAGCCCCCACCGGGGGATACACCGAAACGATCCTGCGGATGATCGACGTGGTGTTTTCCGCCTTTTCGCAAGCCGCACCGGATCGGGTGGTTGCCAATGCCTATGGCACGATCAACGCGCTGTCGATTGCAGGCAAGCGGCGCGATGGGCAGCCCTGGGTCATGTTCAGCTTCTACGGTGGTGGGCATGGTGGGTCCCCGGAGAGTGACGGGTTGAACCACGGCAATGCGCCGATCTCGACAGCGACCATTCCGCCGATGGAGATCCTTGAGGCGGCTTATCCGGTGATGTTCCGGCAGTGGGCCTTGCGCCCGGACAGCGCGGGCGCGGGGGCGCATCGGGGTGGCGTTGGCGCTGTCTATGAGATCGAAGTGCTGGAAGAGAACGGGGCGGAGGCGTTTCTGTTTGGGGAGCGAGGACGGTTTGCACCGAAGGGGATCGCGGGCGGCGATGATGCGGCACTGAATGTCTTTGCCTACGAGCAGGATGAGGGGTGGCAGACACCCCCGCTGGCGTCAAAGATGCGGGGCATAAAGCTCAAGCAAGGGCAAGCGGTGCGGCTGGAGACACCGGGCGGCGGTGGGTATGGCGCGGCGACGAACCGCGCGGCGGGTGACATTGCGCAGGATGTAGCGCGCGGACTGATGACCGAGCATGCGGCGGACAAGACATACGGCACCGCATGGCGAGAGGTCTCAGTATGAGCGGGCGGATGATCGGCGTAGACGTCGGCGGGACGTTCACGGATGTCTTTGTGCTGAACGAAACCGACGGGACAGCAGCAGTGGCCAAAGTGCCCACCACGCGGCCGGATCAGTCGGGCGGATTTCTGGACGGCATTGGGCGTGAGGTGTCGGACCTCTCAGAAATCAGTGTTGTGGTGCATGGGACGACCGCGGGGACGAACGCGCTTTTGGAGCGTAAGGGCGCAAAGACGGGTGTGATCTGTACTGCAGGGCTGCGCGACGTGTTGGAAATGCGGCGGCGGGATCGGCCGCGCACCTGGGGCCTGCGCGGTGATTTTGAGCCGGTGGTGGATCGGCGTGATCGGTTGGAAGTGCCAGAGCGGACCCTGGCGAGCGGTGACATCCGCACAGCCGTTGATCTGGAGGCGGTGCGACAGGCAGCACTGCAGTTGCTGGATCAGGGGTGCGAAGCGGTTTCGGTGCTTTTTGCCAATGCCTATGCCAATCCGGAGAACGAAAAGGCGGCAGTTGCGGTGGTCAGAGAGATGTGGCCGAACCCGCATGTCTCGGCGTCCTCAGAAATCCTGCCTGAGATTCGGGAATTTGAGCGGTTTTCGACCACTGCGCTGAACGCCTATCTGCAGCCGGAGGTGTCCGGCTACCTTGGGCGGTTGGAGGACGCGCTGAAGAAGGGCGGCTTTGACGGCGAGTTTATGATCGTGCAGTCAAACGGCGGGGTGATGGCCGTCGATACCGCCTGCCGCCTGCCGGTGCGTACGGCTCTGTCCGGTCCTGCAGCAGGGGTTATCGCGGCGGGATACATCGCGTCCTCTGCGGGGTTCGACAACATCATTACCGGGGATATGGGCGGGACGAGCTTTGATGTGTCGCTGATTGCGGAAGGGCAATCGATGCTGTCGCCGCAGACCTCGATTGATTTCGGCATGGTCGTGCGCGCGCCAATGATCGAGATCACGACGATTGGTGCGGGCGGTGGATCGATTGCCTGGGTTGATAAAGGTGGTCTGCTGAACATTGGGCCGGAGAGCGCAGGCTCCACACCGGGCCCTGTGGCTTATGGTCAGGGCAACACCCGGCCCACGGTGACGGATGCGAATGTGGTGCTTGGGCGGATCGATCCGGAGAACCCCATTGGCGGCAAGCTGGAGCGGTTGGATGTGGAAGCGGCCAAGGACGCAATTGATGTGCATGTCGGCAAGCCGCTCGGGCTGGAGTCGATGCAGGCGGCGGAAGCGATCCTGAAAGTTGCGAACTCTCGCATGGCCGGGGCCATCCGGCTGGTCAGTATCGAGCGGGGATTTGACCCCAAGCGCTTTGCTTTCATGCCCTTTGGGGGTGGCGGCGCGCTGCATGCCGGTGCCATGCTGGCCGAGGTGGGAATCGCGCGGGCGATTGTACCACGGTATCCTGGGGTGACTTCGGCCATGGGCTGTGTGATCGCGGATATGCGGCAGGATTTTGTGCAGACCATCAACACGCTTGTCTCAGGTTTGGATGAGGCGGCGTTGGGTGCCTACATGCAATCCCATGCGGATCAGGGCATGGCGCTTCTGGAGGCCGCGCGCACGACGTTCGAGGCGCGGGAGGTCAGCTTTGAATTGGACATGGCCTATGTCGGGCAGACGCATACGGTGTCGGTGCCATTGACAGTGAAGGTTGAAGGCGGGGTTGTGACACCGCCAAACAAGGCTGAGATCGAAGCAGCGTTTGACGCGGCATATCAGGGGACTTTTGGGCGGCTGCTGAAAGGCGGCACGCGGCGCATCCTGAACCTGCGGAGCGCGGTGACTGGGAAGCGCCCGAAGTTCGATTTATCGACGCTTGCACCGACGACCAGCGGGGCGGTTTCGCCCAAGGCCACAAGGCAGGTGCATTTCGGGAATGATTGGCATGAGACGGCGATCTACGACCGTTTGGCACTGCCGGTTGGGACAGTGATTCAAGGCCCTGCGATCCTTGAGCAGCCAGACACGACGGTGCTGATTGAGCCGGAGCTTCAGGGGCGCGTCGATGCATTTGGCAATACCATCATCGAACCGGCGGAGGGGGCGGCATGAGCGATCCAAAGATCTGGGACCTGAAGAAGACAGCCCTGCTGACCATCGATTTACAGAACGACTTCATTCACCCTGACGGGGCCTATGGCCGGGCAGGGCAGACGGCGGAGAGCATTGCAGCTTTGCCAGAGCGGGTTGCGCCGCTGGTTGCGGCACTGCGTGCGAAAGGCGGGCACTACATCTCGGCCCAGTTCACGCTGGTCCCGGGTCCGGATGGAGAGCCACTGATTGCGCCGCATCTGAAGGAGCTTCGGCCATTTTTGGCCAAGGGAGATTTTGAGCCTGGGGGCTGGGGACATGCGGTCGTCGATGATCTGAAACCGGCTGATTTCGTGATCGAGAAGGTCGCCTATTCCGCCTTCTATCAGACCCGGCTGGAATACATCATGCGGGCGGCGGGGATAGCGCATCTGATCGTGGGCGGGATCGTGACAAACGGCGGCGTGGCCTCAACCCTGCGCGATGCGCATCTGCGCAACGTCGAGACGGTGATGCTGACTGATGGTTGCGGTGCGTTTCGGGGGGACGTGCATGACGCGACGATCCTGTCATTGGAGACGGTGACCAAGCAGATGACCTGCGCTGACGTGCGTGAATGGCTGGAGGGCGCGGCATGAGCCTCAAGACCCGGCTGACGCAAACCGATATCCTTGTGGCGCCGGGCGTCTATGACGGGCTGACCGCCTCGCTGGCCGCGGCGGCGGGGTTTGAGGCGCTGTACCTCAGTGGTGCGGCAGTGGCTTATACCCGGCTGGGGCGGCCTGATATCGGGCTGACCTCGGTTTCCGAGATGACCGACACGATGGCGCTGATCGCGGACCGCGTGGACCTGCCGGTGATCATTGATGCCGATACCGGCTTTGGCAATGCGCTGAACGCGCAGCGGACCATGCGGATGTACGAGCGTGCGGGGGCCGCGGCCTTGCAGGTGGAGGATCAGACCTATCCCAAGCGTTGCGGGCATTTGAAGGACAAGTCCCTGATTTCGGCATCCGAAATGGCGGGAAAGGTCCAAGCCATGGCCGATGCACGGGCGTCGGATGAGACACTGATTGTGGCGCGTACTGATGCCATTGCGGTCGAGGGGTTGAGCGCGGCGATGGATCGGGCGGAACTGTATCTGGAAGCCGGGGCAGATGTGCTCTTTATCGAAGCGCCACAGAGCCACGCGCAGATGGCAAAGGTCACGGAAACCTTTGGCGCGCGCGTGCCCTTGTTGGCGAACATGGTGGAGGGCGGTGCCACGCCAATTACCTCAGCGAATGATCTGCAGGAGCGCGGGTTTTCCATCGCGATCTTTCCCGGTGGCATCGTGCGGGCGATCGCGAAGACAGCACAAGACTACTATGGCAGCCTGCATCAGAATGGGAGCAACAAGCCCTTTGCCGACCGGATGTTTGATTTTGACGGGCTGAACAAGGTGATCGGAACGGATGCGATGCTGGCGACGGGGGAGCGCTATAGCCGCGATGACTGAGCTGGTAGGCCCACCGCCCGAGGCCTTTGATCTGGAGTGTGAGACCCTGATCGTCGGGGCGGGCGCCTGCGGCTTGGTGGCGGCTTTGTCAGCAAAGGAAGCGGGGCAAGAGGTTCTGGTCATCGAAGCTGATGCGGTGCCGAGCGGGTCCACGGCCCTGTCGGCAGGTCTGATCCCGGCAGCGGGAACCAAGGTGCAGAAGGCCGCGGGCATTGACGATGCGCCTGCGCTTTTTGCGCAAGACATTCAGGCCAAGGCACATGGGGAGAACGATGCCGCACTGGTTGATCTGATGGCCGAGAACGCGGCGGGCGTTATTGACTGGCTGATAGACCGCTACGGGCTGCCGTTTTCCCTTGTCGAGAACTTTGACTATCCAGGCCACAGCCGACGACGGATGCATGGTCTGCCAACCCGCGCGGGGGCCGAGTTGATCAACGCTCTGCGTGCGACCTGTGAGGCTGAAGGCATCGACATTGTCTGTGAGCGGCGCGCGCAGAAGCTGTTCCGAGAGGACGACCAAGTGTGTGGCGTTCAGGTCATGCGACCTGACGGGGGACATGAGACGATAGGATGCGGAAAGTTGATCTTGGCGTGCAACGGCTTTGGCGGAAACCGGGCGTTGGTTGCAGAGCATATGCCCGAGATCGTGGAAGGTCTTTGGTTTGGCCATGACGGTAATCAGGGGGAAGCGATCAGATGGGGCGGCGCGCTGGGCGCGGCTTTGGAACATCTGGGGGCCTATCAGGGGCATGGCAACGTGGCGCATCCCCATGGTATCCTGATCACCTGGGCCGTGATCACGCAGGGCGGCGTGCAGGTGAACCGGGAAGGCAAGCGTTTCTGGGACGAGTCGCAGGGGTATTCCGAGGCTGCGCGTGCCGTGCTGAGCCAGCCGGATGGTGCAGCCTTTGCCATCTTCGATGCGCGGATTGCAGAGGTTGCGGCGCAATTCGAGGACTTCAAACAGGCGCAAGCGGCGGGCGCCGTTAAGACCGCAGAAACCCTGGAAGAGTTGGCAATTCAGTTAGACCTGCCTGCCAAGGCCTTGATTGAGACGGTTGACGCGATCCCTGCGGAGAGCAGCGACGCTTTCGGTCGAACGTTCAGCGGGCCGGGCCTCAGCGCACCCTATTGCGGCGTGCGGGTGACGGGAGCGCTGTTCCACACGCAGGGCGGTTTGCAGGTGGATGGCACTGCGCGGGTGATGAATGCTGACGGAAAGGCTTTCCCCAACCTCTTTGCGGGCGGCGGGGCGGCGTGCGGTGTGTCGGGCAAGGGCGACAGCGGATACCTGTCCGGCAATGGACTGTTAAGCGCGGTGGTGCTGGGGCGCTTGGCAGGGTTGGCCGAGGTTGCCTCAGAATAGATCGGCGAGCTGCGCGAAGAGTTCACGCTGCGATGAGATGGTCAGCTTTCGGTAGATATTGCGCCGATGCACCTTGGCGGTCTCACGGGAAATACCAAGGTTCAATGCAGCTGACAGGTTTGAATGACCTTGCACGATCAGCCCGGCCATTTGCGCCTCGCGTCGGGTAAGCCTTGCGCCATGGGCATCTTCGATATGGGTTCGGATCACGTCTTCAAGGCTGCCCTTCGTCGGGCTGGCAGTCTCGGCGCTATGCTGCAGCAAGTGATGTTCGCAATGCTGACTTAGGAGTTCGAGGAGGATGGGGCCGTAGTGCTTCAGGCAGTTCAGTTCCTTGCGCTTGAAAGGCCCCAGATTCTCGCGGCGGCTGAACGACAGGTGACCAACAGCACCACCCGAGAGCCCGACCAGAAGCCCGACCTCATCCACGATGCGCGTTTCTTTGTAGTACTGAAGGTAGTAGTCGCCGGAAAAGAAGCGGTCCGGCGCGATTTCCGACAGGCGAAACAGGCCGCCTTGCCTGACGTGATGCCGATGCTGAAAGAAAGGGTCGAGGCGGTAGGCGCCTTCGACGTAAAGTTCAGGATACTTCTGCGCCAGATCGGGGTCCTTGATCCAGGTCGCCAGCGGCTGCGGTGCGCCATCCTTGTGAAAGATCAGGATCAGGAAGGTGTCTATCAGCATCCGTGCCCTGATCAGATTGCGGAAGCTGCGAAAAAACGATTCGTCCTGCACCTGCGCCATCGCTGTCTGAAGGCGGATGATGTCTGATGAACTGAGGTTCAATGCCATTTCTACCCCGAAATTGGCCCAAAATTTCCTCACTCTACCCCGAAGGGGGTATTTTTGCAGGGGGTATTTGGCGCAATGATTGTCTTAGCCTTGGCCAATTGGACGGAATGAGCGTCCTATGGTTGGGCCACTGGGGTAGGGACTACAAAACGTGACGACAGCGATCAGCGTGCGCAATCTGCGCAAGGAGTATCCGGGCCAACCGCCGGTCGTTGCTTTGGCGGATGCCAGTATCGATATCCGTGACAATGAATTTTTCACGCTGTTGGGGCCATCGGGCTGTGGCAAAACCACCTTGTTGCGATTGATCGCCGGGTTTGAGCATCCGACGTCGGGATCGCTCGACATGCATGGCAAGAGCTTGATCGAATTGCCGCCCTACAAGCGGCCGATCAACACGGTTTTTCAAAGCTACGCGCTGTTTCCGCACCTGACCGTGGCACAGAACATCAGCTTTGGTCTTGAGATGCTTGGCAAACCCAAGGCCGAGATCGCGTCAACGGTTGATGAGATGATGGCGTTGGTGAAGATGACCGAGATGGCAGACCGCCAGACCTCTCAGATTTCGGGCGGACAGCAGCAGCGGGTGGCCTTGGCCCGGGCGCTGGCGCCAAAGCCGAAGGTGCTGTTGTTGGACGAGCCGCTTTCGGCACTGGATTTCAAGCTGCGCAAGGACATGCAGCTGGAACTCAAGCGCTTGCAGACAGAGACCGGGATCACGTTCATCTTTGTGACCCACGATCAGGAAGAAGCCCTGACAATGTCCGACCGGATTGCGGTGATGAGCGCGGGGACCATTCGCCAGATCGGCGGGCCGCGTGACATCTATGATCACCCGGCTGAGCGGTTTGTGGCGGACTTCATTGGAGACACCAACTTCCTGAATGCCGAGGTTGTCTCAACCACCGGCAAAGCGGCGGAGGTGAAGCTAAGTTCAGGCAAAACCGTTGCCGCACGCGCGCCTGAAGGTGAGGCCATGCAGGGTGCCGTGACGGTGGCTGTCAGGCCGGAACATGCGGTGATTGCGACCGAAACAGACGGACTTTTGGTCGGGACAATGGGTGAAGTTGTCTATTTCGGGACCGACACGCACTACCATGTAAACCTCGACGACGGCACGGGCTTTGTCGTGCGGCAACAGAACCGGCCAGATGCCAGCGCCGCGATAGCCACAGGTGACCGGGTCGGGGTCAGCTTTGCCGCGGATGTCGGCCAGGTGTTGAGGGACTGATGGCTGACCTGTCGATCTCCGCTGACAAACGCGCGGCGCGCACGCGCTGGATGTTGCTGACACCTGCATTGGTGATCCTTGTCTTTGCTGCGTCGGGGCCATTGTTGATCACGCTGGTCTATTCGTTCCTGAGCCCGGGTGACTATGGCGGTGTGGAATGGGAGTTTTCCTGGGCCGCTTGGTTCAACGTCTTCATGGAGCGGGACATTTTTGACGACACGCTGGGCTTTTCAGACGCGCATCTGAGTATCTTTTGGCGCTCGGTGAAGCTGTCGCTGATGACGACGGTTTTGTGCCTGTTCTTTGGGTTTCCAACGGCATATTTCATCGCGACGCGGCCCAAGAAGCAGCGTGATCTGTGGATGCTGCTGATCATCATCCCGTTTTGGACGAACCTGCTGATCCGCACCTTTGCCGTGGTGGAATTGATCCGCAACGAAGGGACGGTGAACACCGCGCTGATCGCCGTGGGCATCATCGATGAACCCATCCAGATGCTGTTTACCGAGTTCGCGATCCTTGTGGGCATGGTCTATGTCTATCTGCCGCTCATGGTTCTGCCGCTTTATGCCTCGATGGAGCGGTTGGATTTCAGTTTGGTCGAAGCTGGGTACGATCTTTATGCGACCCGCTTGCAGGTGCTGCGCCGGGTGATCTTGCCGCTGGTCAAACCCGGTGTGATCGCCGGGTCGATCCTGGTGTTTGTGCCGTCTTTGGGGGCCTACGTTACGCCACGTGTGATGGGGGGCGGCAATCAGTTGATGATTGGCAACCTGATTGAGCTTCAGTTCGGCCAGGGGCGCAACTGGCCGCTGGGGGCGGCCTTGTCGATCACCCTTTTGGCCATCGTCATGGTGGCACTGCTCGCCTACGTGCGCACTGCGGGCGACGAGGACGTGCGGCATGGCTAACACCTTCAACATCCGCAGACAGACTGGGTTCACGGCGATTGCGACCCTGTGTTTCGTTCTGCTTTACATGCCGATCATCCTGCTGGTGATCTATTCCTTCAATGCGGGCAATTCGATTGCCATCTGGGAAGGCTTTTCATGGCGGTGGTATCAAAGCGCCTGGGAGAATGAGCAGGTGCAGGAGGCGACGGTGCGTAGCCTGATCATCGCGCTCTGGGCCTCGGCCGTATCGACGTCCGTTGCAGTGTTGGCCGCACTTGCCACCACGCGGACGCGCAAATTCAAGGGACAGGCGGCGGTATTTGCGATGATCAACCAGCCGCTGATGGTGCCGGAGATTGTGACGGCGGTGGCGCTGCTGATTTTCTTTGCGATGATCAAGGTGGCGACGGGATATACCGGTTTGGCCTATCTGATCATCGCGCATTCGGCCTTCTGTATTCCCTTCGCCTATCTGCCGATCCGGGCGCGGCTGCAGGGGATGGACCTGAGCCTCGAACAGGCCGCGGCTGACCTTTATGCGACCCCCTTTCAGGTGTTCCGCCGCATCACGCTGCCCCAGCTCTGGCCTGGCATACTGGCAGGCGCGATGCTGGCCTTTGTGATCAGTCTGGATGATGTGGTCATCACTGAGTTTGTGAAATCCGCCGGGCAGGATACGCTGCCCACCTATATGCTCGGCCAGTTGCGCCGAGTGGTGACACCCGAGATCAATGCGATCTCGACCGTGCTTCTTGGCATCTCGGTGACGTTTGTCATCGCCTTTACGGTGCTGAGCAAGATCAAGACCTAGAGCCAACCAATAGGGAGTAAGAAAATGAAAAAGACACTAACGGCTGTCATCCTCGCCCTGGCGAGCCCGGCTTTCGCCGAGGGCGAGTTGAACATCTACAACTGGGGCAACTACACCAGCCCGGAGATGATCGAGAAGTTTGAGGCCGAGACCGGGATCAAGGTGACGATCACGGACTACGACAGCAACGACACGGCACTCGCCAAGATCAAGGCGGGTGGCCATGGGTTCGACATCGTTGTGCCCTCCGGCACGTATATCCCCATCTTCGTCGGGGAAGGGCTGCTGATGGAAAGCAACCCCAACCAGATGGAGAACTTCAAGCACATGGACCCGCAGTGGGTGGATGTGGAGTTTGATCCGGGCCGTAAGTACACTGTGCCATGGCAATGGGGTACCGTGGGTGTGACGGTAAACACATCCGTTTACGGCGGAGATATCAACACCGCTGCCGTGATTTTTGACCCGCCTGAAGAGCTCAAGGGCAAGATCAATGTCGTGCCGGAGATGAACGACGTAATGGGGCTGGCCATCCACTATGCCGGTGGTGAGCAGTGCACGGCGGACAAGGAGGTCCTCAAGAAGGTGCGGGATATCCTTCAGGCGGCCAAGCCGCACTGGCTGTCGATGGATTACGGCAACATCGAAAAGTACGCCAAGGGTGATCTTTCGGCGGGCGTGAACTGGAATGGTGCTTCCTTCCGCTCGCGCGAGCAGAATGCGGACATCGCCTTTGGTTATCCGCAGGAAGGTTTCCCGGTCTGGATGGACAACGCGGCTATCCTGGCCGACGCGCAGAACGTGGACGAGGCCAAGACGTTCCTCAACTTTATCATGGACCCCGAGAATGCTGCGATGCTGTCTTCCTTTGCCCGTTATGCCAACGGGATCAAAGGGTCTGAGGCCTTCATGCCCGAAGACATGAAGACCGCACCGGAAGTTGTCGTGCCGGAAGAGCTGAAGGCGGCGGCCTATGTCTCCAAGACCTGCCCGCCAGAAGCGACAAAACTCTACACAGCGATCTGGACTGAGCTTCAGAAGTAACGACCTGACGGCCCCGGACACGCGCCGGGGCCGTTTGTTTTGGGGAGAGAGAACATGGCCGGTACGCCCGATATTGTCATTCACAACGGTCGCTTGATCACCTTTGATCCAGCGGGGGGTGAACCAACGGCGCTTGCCATTGCTGGCGGCAAGATACTGGCCGTGGGCCATGATGCGGAGGTGACGGCACTGGCCGGGGATGGGACGCAAGTCATTGATGCCAAAGGCGGTACGGTGCTGCCGGGGTTCATTGACAGCCATGTGCATCTCTTCGGCGGATCGTTCGAGCTGACCTGTCTGAACCTTTATCAGGTGTCCGGCATCGAAGAGATGAAGAAGCGCATTCTGCCCTATGCGGCAGAAAACCCGGATGATGCCTTGGTGTTCTGCGTGATGGCGGACTACAGCATTCTTGGCACCGGCAAGACGCCGACCCGTCACGATCTGGACGAGATCATTGCGGACCGTCCGCTGGCGATGTTCGCGCCGGATCACCATACCGTCTGGGCGAATACTGCGGCGCTTGAAGCGACCGGGTTGATTGATGGTGGCGAGGTGGATGCGGGCTCTGAGATCAAGATGGGGGACGATGGCAAGGCCAATGGCGAGCTTCTGGAGCCCGGTGCTTATGGTCCGATCCTTGAGATGACACGCCACAAGGGGCGCGAGATGCTGGGATTGGTCACCGGCCGTGATCCGGACCCGGTACCCACGTCCGAAGAACGAGAGATGGATAAGGACGTGCTGGAAGCGGGTCTGCGCCATTGCGCCGAGAAGGGAATTACCGGGCTGCATCTGATGGACGGCAACGTTTATCAGTTGGAACTGTTGTCCGAGCTTGAGGCAGAGGGGCGGCTGCATTGCCGATGCATGGTGCCGTTCCATTTCAAGGGCACCGATGAGATCAGCAGGATTGCCGAAGAAGGCGTACCGATGCGCGACCGCTTTCAGGGTGACAAGGTCTGGTGCGGTCATATGAAAATGTTCATCGACGGGGTGATCGAAAGCGGCACCGCCTTGATGCTTGAGCCCTATCCCGGTGAGATGGGTGCCAATGGCAATGCTGGTGACGAGGTCTTTACCCAAGAGCATTTCGTGGCGGCTGCCAAAGAGGCGGATAGCCATGGGTTTCAGATTGCCGTGCATGCCATCGGGGATGCCGGGGTCCGGCGCACCATTGATGCATATGAAGCGGCGATAGATGTCAACGGCAAGCGGGACAGCCGCCACCGGATCGAGCACCTTGAGGTGATGCACACCGATGACATACCGCGCCTTGCCGCTTTGGGGATTGTTGCCTCGATCCAGCCGGGGCATGCGCCGACCGGCCACATCTTTCCGCCCGGTGGTGTGGGCAAGTACCTGCATCCCCATCAGATCCCTGGCGTGTACCCATGGCAGGATATCCGCGAAACTGGGGCAAAGATCGTCTTTTCAACCGATTGGCCGGTGATGCAGGTCGATGTGATGGACAACATGCGCGCCGCCACGGCGCCGCTTGATCTGGGGCCGGAGTGGCGTGATCAGACGCAGAGCCTGATGGACACGCTGGCGAGTTACACCCGCGACAATGCCTGGGTGGAATTCAACGAGGACCGCAAGGGGCAGCTCAGCCCCGGTATGATGGCGGATGTCTGTGTGTTGAGTGAAGACATCACGAAGGTTCCTCCAATGGAACTGCCACGCGTACAGGCGATGACGACCATCTGCGACGGTCAGGTCACTTTTCAGAGAACCTGAGGAAAGTGCTGCTGAACGACCAACTACTTTCACTTCAGAAACTCGTTGACTGACCGATTAGTCAGTGTATCGTGCTGCGCCATGGGGGAGGCTGTCAAAACACGCAGCGAAAGCAAATTGGAAACCAGCGACCGGATCGTCCGCGCCGCTGAGGTCGAGTTTGCGGAACGTGGGTTTGAGGGGGCCGGGATGAAGGCCATCTCAAAGCGCGCTGATGTGAGTCAGGCGCTGTTGCACTATCATTTTGGCAACAAGGATCACCTTTATTCCGAAGTTGTGCGTCGGCGGTCGAAGATGATCAATGATGAGCGGCAGGCCTTGCTGGACGCGGTTGATTTGGATGGCGCTGATGCCATTCCCGGCATTCTTGATGCCTTGTTCCGGCCGCCACTGGGACCCGCAGGGGGCGATCAATCCTACACCCGCATTTTTGGCGGTCTGATTGTGGGGCGAGAACGCGATAAGGCGCTGGTCAGGGAGTTCTACGACCCGACGGCGCGCAAGTTTGTAAAAGCCATTCAGACAGCCCTTGGGACCGATGATCAAAGACTTGCGGCCCATTGCTATTCGCTGGCGCTCGGTAACCTTGTGGCGATGATCAGCCGCGATGGCCGTGTTGAGCGATTGATGGGGCGGGACGGACAGCGGGATACCGAAGAGATTCTGCGCGGTCTCATCACTTTTGCGCATGGGGGGATAAGGGCCCTGGCGGCAGAGCACGATTAACGACATTCAAATGGGAGGAACCGATGAATAAGACAATGAAAGCAGCGCTCTTGGCGGCTTGCACGGCCTTGCCGGTAGGTGCCATGGCCGAGACGTTCAACGCCACAATTGCAGCGGGCCATCCGCCGGTATTCCGCTGGGTGAAGATGCTTGATGAAGTCTTTGTGCCTGCAGTGGCGGCAAAGCTGGAAGGTACAGGGCATAGCGTGAATTTCACCGGGCAATACGGTGGCTCCATCGCCAAGGTCGGTGAGGAACTGGAAGCCGTGGAAGCGGGGCTTGCTGAAATGGGCACCTGTCAGGCGCTCTTTGACCCGGCCAAGATGGCCCCGCAGAACGTGACCTACTACACGCCGTTTGTCAGCGATGACGTGGGCAAGGTGGGTGAATTGATGCACCGTCTGCAGCTTGAGAACGAGACGATGCAGGCCAGCTATGCCAACAACGGCGTTGTCTATGTTGGGGCACCCATCACGATTGATGATTATCTGCTGATGACGAACTTCCCGGTCAATTCGCTGGCTGATCTGGAAGGGCAGAAGATTGGCGCGCCGGGTGCCGCGCTGAACTGGCTGGAGGGGACCGGCGCAGTCGGTGTGTCCGGCAACCTCACCACCTATTACAATGAGATCAAGACCGGTGTCTTTGATGGGGTTATCGTCTTCGCCTCCGCTGCCTTGCCGGGCAAGCTTTTTGAGGTGGCACCCTACATCACGCGGGCCGGGCTGGGCGCGCAATACGCGGGCTCCATCTGTGCCAATGTGGATTGGTGGAATGGGTTGCCAGAAGAAGTGCGCACCGCAATGACAGAAGCCGCCGCCGAGACAGGGGACTGGTACACTGCCAATCTTGAGGCCGCTGTAGAAGGCGCGTTCAAGGCCATGGGCGATGCGGGTGCAACGATCACGGACGCGCCACAGGACATGCGCGATGCGTGGGCTGCGGGCATGGACAACGCTGCCAAGGAATGGGCGGCGGGTATCCCTGGCGGGGCCGAGGTGCTCTCCACCTACATGGAAGAGATGCGTGCCGCCGGTGCGACGCCCCTGCGCGACTGGGACAAAGAGTAACCCGTGAAACTGGCCTCACGGCATGATCCTGCGCCTTTGCGGGCGCTGGACACCTGCACGCAGGTGGCAAATGTCGTGGGGTCCTTGCTGATCGTTGGATTGGTTTTGCTGATTGGTGCGGATGTTCTGGGGCGTAACCTTTTTGCCGCGCCCATATCCGGTGTGCCGGAGATGGTGAAACTGTCGATTGTCGCCATTGTTTTCCTGCAGGCCCCACAGGCGTTGAAAGCAGGGCGAATGACGCGGTCGGATGCGCTGATTGAGCGGATCAATGCCCGGTTCCCGAAGGTCGGCGGGGCGATGGAGACGGTATTTGATTTGCTGGCTGTGCTGGTGGTCGGCGCGATCTTCTACGCAACCTGGCCGATCTTTACGAAGTCATGGGCGCGCGGCGATTTTGTTGGCGCGGCGGGTGACTTCACGGCACCGACATGGCCGGTAAAACTGATGATCCTTATCGGGGCGGCGCTGTTGTTGCTGCAATTCTTTGCGCGCATTGTGCGACGCTATTCGGGGGACGCGCATGACCCCAATTGAGATCGGCCTGATGGCGTTGGGCGGCATGGGCGTTTTCGTGATGCTGGGCATGTATGTGCCCATCGCATTGAT
>CAYUSM010000036.1:0-19210 GCA_964447345.1 uncultured Sulfitobacter sp.
GTGGCGCCATGGTTCGCGCCTTTCATATCGAGTTATCCCCAAGGTAGTGCGGGATCAGATTCCGTGCAAGCGCCAAGGTGGAAGGCCCTGGCGAAATTCATCGATCCGGAAAACGCTCGCGGTAGCGCGCCATCCATGCGGTGTTTGTGGCGTCCGCCAACTTTCGCACACCGGGGACAATGGAACTGGCACTGGCGGGGTCTTGCCCAATGAAACTCAACACCTCGGCCAGGACATGCTGCGGGTTCTCGGCCAGTGTCTCATAAGTGATGCGCAAGGGCGTGATGGCTTCTGCGGCAAACCAATCGTCCCACGCCGTGTCAAATCGGGCAAGTTCCGTCATGCGAGTTGTAATGGCGTCCGCATCATAGCCGCTTGGGGCGGTTGGTTCGAGTTGTTCCAAGGCGCTGCCGTCGGGCCGTTGGTGCCACAGCCCGGTCTGTTCTGCGCGAATGTAGGAGACGGCCTCGGCCAGTTTATCCGACCGGGACAGATGGATAAAGCGCACCGGGCCGAAGGCGGCTTCAAAGGTGGCCGCCTCGCTTTTCCGACCGGGATAGGCCCGAGCGAGCCAATCGCACGCCAGGCGCAGATCGGGCCCCATCAGCCGCAGCCCGAAGACCGGCGTCTCGCCGCGGCCCTCTGCCAGCATGGCGGTAAAGTAGCGCTTGGTGAAGTCAGCGTCCTCTGGGTCGACCGGCCCCTCAACGTTCCAATCATCGCACCAGTCCTGAAGACTCTTTTGCCGGAAGAAAGAGTTCGGTTTGCCTGCGATCCCTGTCTGCGAAAGCATGTCGCATAGGAGCGTCGTGCCGCTGCGTGGGTTGCTGCACAGGACGTAGGAGTAGGGTGCACTTGTCATGCAGGCTCTCTACCGAAATGGCACGGATTTCGCCACAGTACATCCTGCACCTTGCCGCGCCATGTGTCAGCCTCACGACGTTGTTGAGAATTATGATACCTGGCCGCCCTCGCAGCCTTCGTCAGGATCGCTTAGTTTGGAGAGGTCGCGGATGACGCCCGGCGTGTCGAAAACCGGCACCGCGCCGAAGGTTCAAGCCGTTAGACAGCGAAAAAGCGAATTCAAGGAATCACCGCATGCACGACGTTACAATCGTTTACTGGCGCGACATTCCAGCCCAAGTGATCGTGGGCAAAGGGCGTCGGGGGTCCAAACGGCAGTTGCCCGAGCGTTTTGAGCAAGCCATTGACCGCGCAGCCATGAAAGTTGGTGCAGCGGACAGCGATGCCTATCTTGCCGAATGGCGTAAAAGCGAACCTTTCGAAGTGGCAGGCGATCCGCAGCAGATTGCCGATGCTGTCGCCGCCAGCCTGAACAATGAGTATGACCAGGAACGCATCAAGGCGCTGATTGAAAACGACGGCAAGGACGAACGTTTCGACACCTCCGACACCTCCGACGCCTGAAGGCCCGGAGCTTCATGATAAAGGATACCATCATGGCTTTGTTGAATTTTCGCCGTAAAGAAGCACCGAAAGAGGCAGGCCAAAGCCCGGAGGTTGAGGCTTTTCTGAAGGACTACTCCATCGAGGTCATGCCGCGCACCGCAGAGAAGGTCGAGGATTTCACCGCTCTGCTTCCGGCGGGCACACGCGTCTACATCGCGCACATTGAAGGCACGCCCATCGAGGATATGGTCGCCACTGCCAAGCGCCTTAACGCGGACGGCTACAAGGTCATGCCACATTTTCCTGCGCGCATCATCAAGGATCGCGCCACTCTGGCTGACTGGATCGCGCGCTATCAGGGTGAGGCGGATGTAAAACAGGCATTACTGCTGGCCGGTGGTGTGGCGCAGCCCCACGGCGATTTCAGCGACTCCATGCAATTGATGGAAACCGGGCTTTTCGATGAGGCGGGGTTTGAGCGGCTGCATGTCGCTGGCCATCCTGAAGGCAATCGCGACATTGATGCGACCGGTACGGCGAATGTGGATGCGGCGCTGAAGTGGAAGAACGACTTTCAGACGCGCACGGATGCAGAGATGGCTATTGCCACGCAGTTCGCTTTTGACACCAAGCCGATCATAGCCTGGGCCGATAGCCTGCGGGATGCGGGTATCACCCTGCCTGTGCACATCGGCATCGCTGGCCCTGCCAAGCTGCAGACATTGATCAAGTTTGCCATCGCCTGTGGTGTCGGCCCGTCACTGAAGGTGCTTCAGAAACGTGCGATGGATGTGACCAAGCTGCTTTTGCCCTATGAGCCGACGGATGTGATCGCTGACTTGGCAGCACACAAGGCGGCGCATCCGGACTTCAACATCACCAATGTGCATTTTTTCCCGCTGGGCGGGATCAAAACCAATGCCAATTGGGCCATCGAAAATGGCGGTGCCTCTGCCGTCCCTGCAAACGCCTCCTGAAGGATCATCCATGACGCGCACAATTGTTGAGTCCAAGACCAAAACCGCCGTGATCGGCTTTGACGAGCCTTTCTGCGTGATTGGTGAGCGGATCAATCCCACCGGCCGCAAAGTTCTTTCCGAAGAGCTGGAGCGCGGGGATTACAGCCGTGTGGAAGCTGATGCCGTGGCCCAGGCCAATGCGGGCGCAACAGTGCTGGACGTGAACTCTGGCGCGGTGTTCTCCAACAAGATGGCTGAAGACCCCCGGTATGCCGACAACAACTTTGTCGAGCCGATGCTGATGCCGGAGCTGATCAAACGCGTCCAGTCGGTAACTGATGTACCGATCTGCATCGACAGTTCCGTGCCCGGTGCTTTGGAAGCAGGCCTGGAGGCCTGTGAGGGGCGTCCGCTTTTGAATTCCGTGACGGGCGAAGAAGAGCGGTTGGAGACGGTTCTGCCGTTGGTCAAAAAATACAATGTGCCGGTCGTCGCGATCTCGAACGATGACACGGGGATTTCTGAAGACCCTGACGTGCGGTTTGCTGTGGCCAAGATGATCGTTGAGCGTGCGGCGGATCACGGCATTCCTGCCCATGACATCGTTGTGGACCCGCTGGTCATGCCGATCGGTGCGATGGCGACAGCTGGTCATCAGGTCTTTACCCTTGTCCGTCGTTTGCGCGAGGAACTTGGGGTCAACACGACCTGCGGTGCATCAAACATTTCCTTCGGTCTGCCGAACCGGCACGGGATCAACAACGCTTTCCTGCCGATGGCGATGGGTGCTGGCATGACCTCTGCTATCATGAACCCCGTGGCCCTGCCCGTGAACGCCAAGAAGATCGAAGAGAAGAAAGCCGAGCTGGCGGCTTTGGGTGTTGTCCTGCCCGAAGGCATGGACGACGAAGCCTTTGTTCAGCTTTTCGGGATGGGATCGACAATGCCGCGTCCGGGCAAGGAGATGGAGGCCATTCGAGCCGCCAATTTCCTGTTTGACCGTGACCCGCATGGTGGCGAGTGGATCAAATTCAACAAGGTCGCGCCCAAGGCCGGTCAGGAAGGCCGTGGACGCGGGGCGCGTCGAGGCGGCCGTCGCAGGGCCTAAAGCCAATAGATCGAAATTTGTGAAAGGGCTTCGTTTCGGCGAGGCCCTTTGTGCGGGTGCTGGTGGAAATTTCTGATGGTGCTGGCCCGCAAGTAACCCGGAATTAACGCACCGCACTCTAGAACCTGCGCATCCAGTAGATGCGGAGTGTTCGAATGATACCTGCCCATTCCCCAAACGCGCTTTTTTGCCATGGGTGATCCCGTCGCCCCCACAGGCAAGCTCGATCTCGCCGCGGTGACTGAGCTGCACCAGCACTTCAAGGATTGTTCAGGACAGGATGTGGTTCTGGACCTTGGAAATGTGACCGCCATGGGCGCGCTTTGCCTGCAGCTGTGTCTGGCGGCAGCGCGGGATGCGCTTAAGGCTGGGAAATCGTTCGAAGTTGTGAATGTGCCCGATGTCGTGGCGGCTCAGATTGAGAGCATGGGGTTCACGGCAACTTCTTTGGCTGAGGGTGCGGTATGACCTTGGAAGTTCTTGCAGTCGACGACAGCCGGACCATGCGCGACATGATCCGTCTTGCGCTCTTGCCATCCGGATTTACGGTTCATACAGCTGATGATGGGATGCATGGGATTGAAGTGCTCAGCGGCATTGAGCCCGATGCGATCATCACCGATATCAATATGCCGCGCATGGACGGATTTGGCTTTATTGATGCCGTCCGGGATCAGGAAAAGCATCGCGCGACTCCGATCCTGGTCCTGACCACGGAAGCCGCACCCGAACTCAAGCAGCGGGCGCGGGAGGCCGGAGCGACCGGGTGGATCGTCAAGCCATTTGATCCGACCAAGCTTGTCAAAGCGCTTCACATGGTGGCGGGATAGAGGCGCGGTATGACCAGCGACCCAATGGCTGAAATTCGCGCGTCGTTCTTCATCGAATGCGAAGAGTTGATGGAGGCGCTGCACGATGGCCTGCAGACGATGGATGATGGTGCCGATGACAGTGAAACCATCAACATCGTCTTTCGCGCCGTACATTCCATCAAAGGAGGTGCGGGAGCTTTTGGTCTTGAGGCGCTGGTACGCTTTGCACACCGCTTTGAGACCGTATTGGATGAGGTGCGGTCGGGACGGTTGCGGGTAGATCCAGATGCGCTGAAAGTCTTCTTCCAAGCTGCCGATCACCTCTCTGATCTGGTGCGCATCAGCCGTGACGAAGAGGACCTGCCCGAAGAGGACACAGCGCGGCTGCTAACCGCATTGAACGCTTTTCTGGGCGACACGGCAGAAGAGACAGAGCCTGAGGACGAGGACATCGACTTTGAGCCTGCGGGCCTTGCCATCGATCTCGATCTGGACGCAGACGACAGCGCCCCGACAGGGGATTTGCCGGATCTGGAGGATTTGCCGCCTCCTCCCGATTTTGGTGGTTCTGAAAAGACGTCCGATCAAACCTACACGATCAATTTCGCCCCAAAGGCGGAGCTTTTTGAGACAGGAAATGAACCTGCCCTCTTGCTGCGGAACTTGCAGGAACTGGGCGAAGCATCTGTCACCTGTGACCAATCTGATTTGCCTGAGCTTTCTGAACTGGTGCCGGAAACGCCGTATCTTCGGTGGTCTGTTAATCTGACCACTGACGTTGAAGAGGCGGAAATCAGTTCGGTCTTCGAGTTTGTGGAGGGGCTGTGTGTCCTTGAGATCATACGTGAAGATGGTGAACTCACTTCGGAGCTCCCGGACCCGGCTCCTGAAACTACCCAATCTGAGGCAACGTCCGAAATTTCTTCTGCCAAAGCGGTTTTGACAGATGCAGAAGACACAGGCCCTGAAATGCCATCCGCAGGTTCCGCCAGCCCGGTCCAGGAAGAAAAAGCATCGAAAACAAGTGCGGCGCCAGCGGCAAAGTCGGTTGTGCGGGTGGATTTGGACCGGATTGAACGTCTGGTCAATCTCGTTGGCGAATTGGTGATCAATCAAGCAATGCTTAGTCAAAGTCTGGAGCAATCGGGCCTATCTCCTCACTCGGATGCGATGAGCGGGTTGGAGGAATTTCAACGTCTCACTCGGGACATTCAGGACAGTGTCATGATGATCCGTGCCCAGCCGGTGAAATCGCTCTTCCAACGGATGTCGCGGATCGTGCGGGAAGCGTCAGCTGCCGTGGATAAAGATGTGCGTCTTCAAACCTTTGGCGAGGCCACCGAAGTCGACAAAACGGTCATCGAACGTTTGGCGGACCCTTTAACGCACATGATCCGCAATGCCGTGGATCATGGGCTTGAAGATAGGAAAGCAAGAGCGGCTGCGGGCAAGGATCCGCAAGGGCGTGTCAATCTTTCTGCTGCGCATCGGTCAGGTCGTGTGGTGATTGAAGTTGCCGATGACGGTGCCGGAATTAACCGCCCCAAAGTCTTGCAGATCGCCATCGATAAGGGTCTCGTCCCGCCGGATGCCAACCTCAGTGACAGCGAGATCGACAATCTTCTGTTCATGCCAGGATTCTCGACAGCTTCGGTTGTCTCCGACCTTTCTGGCCGGGGCGTTGGTATGGATGTTGTACGTACAGCCATTCAGGCCCTAGGCGGGCGGATCACCATCACCTCGGAACCGGGGCAAGGCACAACTTTCTCCATATCTCTGCCCCTGACCCTTGCTGTGCTTGACGGTATGGTTGTCGAAGTCGCAGGTGAAACGCTGGTTTTGCCGCTCAACCTGGTGATTGAGACGCTGACATTGGACAATGACGATGTCCAAATGGTGCGGCCGGGCCACCACGTTATTGAGGTGCGCAGCGGTTTTGTGCCCCTGTTTGATCTTGGACACGCGCTTGGTTACCGCGATGCCACCACTGACTTTACGGACCGGGTGGTGCTGCTGATCGCGCAAGAGGATGACAGCCAGGCCGCGCTGGTCATTGATAACATCCTGGATCAGCGACAAGTCGTGATCAAAGGTCTGGATGACAGCTTTCACCGCGCACCGGGCATTGCAGCCGCGACAATCCTCGGGGATGGTCAGATCGCGCTGATCCTCGACCCGTCCGATATCATCACCAATGTCCCTGCAACGCTGCAGAATGCCAGACCCGCCTTGGCGCATGAGGGAGTTTCGGCATGAACGGCGACAACGCGGCACGCAGCATCGAGCTCCTCACCTTTCGCATCGCCGAACAGGAGTATGCGTTGGATATCATGTCCGTCCGCGAGATTCGCGGCTGGACCCATGCGACCCCCCTCCCCCATGCCCCAAACTACATGAAAGGCGTGATTAACCTGCGGGGCACAGTTTTGCCGGTGATGGATCTGTCCGTCCGACTTGGCCTGACAAAGCAGGAGCAGAATGACCGCAACGTCATCATCGTGGTCAAGCTGGACGATACAATGACGGGACTGCTGGTTGACGCGGTTTCCGATATTGTCGCGCTGTCACCCGAGGATATGCAAGCACCGCCCGAGCTTTCCGCAAATGCCGCCGAAGCGGTGGTCAGCGCGCTGACCTTGATTGATGAGAGGATGGTGCGCGTTCTGGACCTGAGCGCAACCATTAAAGACCTCGAAGAGGTAGCAGCATGAATGTTGACGCCCACTCATCATTTGAGCTGGATCCCGAAAGTTTTCGTGCGATTGCCGATTTGGCCTACCGCGAAAGCGGGCTCACTCTGGTCAAAGAGAAAAGCTCAATGGTTCGCTCCCGGCTGCGACATCGGCTGCGGGAATTAGGACTTACAAACTTTTCTGCCTATAGCAATCTGCTGCAGTCGGAGGCCGGACAAGCCGAGCGGCGGCATCTCATTTCGGCACTGACCACCAATGTCTCGCACTTCTTTCGTGAAGATCACCATTTCAACACCTTGCGTGACGAGTTCGACCGGCGCCTTCCAGAGCTTCGCTCGGGCGGCACCATGCGCATCTGGTCCGCCGGCTGTTCGCAGGGTCAGGAAGCGTTCTCTGCTGCCATGACCTTGGCAGAGCATGCCGCTGATCTCAGTCGGTTTGATCTGCGCATTCTTGGCACCGATATTGACAAAGAGGTCATTGAATTTGCGCGACAAGGTGCCTTTCCGGCCCGACTGATGAGCGGCGTGCCGCAACCGCTACGTGACAGGTATTTTGAGCAAATCCAAAGCGAAAGGTCAGACCCCCACTACCGTGTGCGTCCCGAACTGATGGAGATGATCCGGTTTAACGAACTCAATCTTCTTGGCCCATGGCCGATGAACAGAAAATTCGATGTGATCTTTTGCCGGAACGTCGTGATCTATTTCGATGCCGAGACGCAAGCGCGTCTTTGGCCCCGCCTGCGAGACGCGCTAGCGCCAAATGGAGTCCTTTTTCTGGGTCACTCAGAGCGGATACCGGACCCTTGCAGCTTCGGATTCGATTGTACCGGTCCAACCACGTACCGCCCCCGATTGTCCTAAAACCCAGCAGCCATTGGCTGCCCATCAGAACACACCAAGGATGCTGAACAATGGCACTGCGCGATCAAATTAGGATTATGGTTGTGGATGACATGTCGACCAGCCGGGGCTTGATCACCCAGGCGCTTGACGCGTTTGGTGTCAGGAACGTGTCGACGGCTGAAAACGGCAAGCAAGCGTTGCAGATTCTTGCCAGCAAGCCTGCGCATTTGGTGATTTCCGACTACAACATGCCTGAGATGGATGGGCTTCAATTGCTGCACTATCTGCGCGCGACGCCCAAAACGCAGAAAGTCGGATTTGTCCTCATCACAGGACGCGCGGAACGCCAGATTATTGAACACGGCAAGAAGCTGGGGATGAACAACTACCTCAAGAAGCCATTTCAACCGGATGAGTTGCGAAATTGCATTGAGGCCGTTGTTGGCCGTCTTTGATGGACACCGCATCCAAAGAAGTGTCCGTGGACCGCATGTTGCGGCGATTGTCGGTACATATGGAAGGGCTGGCAAACAACGTGCATGAGATCGAAATGCTGGTCAGCAAAGAACTTGGGAACGGTCGGGTTCTTGGGGTGGATGGCATCTCGCGGTTGCAGCGGCTGGACCATCTGCGGCAGTCTTTGGAAGACGCGTCTTTGCTGGTCCATTTCGCCTCACGGTGCTGCAAGGGGACATTGCCTGCGAACACAGCTCGGAAACTCAGGCTGGAAGCAACCAGGGACCTTCTTGGGCCGCAGCCGCCGCAGGGCTCGGAGCCGGACCGTAGCGGTGAGGTCGATCTCTTTTAGGCGCCCCACCTGCTTTCCGGGTTTGACGGCTCAGAGCAACTCAAGGCCATTGCCGCCTTGCGAGACCTCCGTCATACTTGGTTCAGGTGCCTCGTGTGGTTGGATCTTTACACGCACCGCGCCAGTTGTCGGGGCAAAAATCACATGGCGCGCCCTGTCCCCCCCTAGCGATTGAGAAGTGCATTCGATGTTTTCCCGACTGAGATAGTCCAAGGCAAACCGGGCATTTGCGGGACCAATGCTGGACAGACCGCTGATCATTTGGGCACCCCCAAAGGCCTTCGCTTGAAGACGGGTGCGGCGCGCGCCCAGTTTGAGCAAATCGTTGATCAACAACTCCATGGCGTTGATCCCCGTAAGACTGGGGCCTTCGGCGGCAGCGCGCGGATTGGCTGCCAGCAGGATGTGGTTCATGCCGCCGACTTCCGCCAATGGATCCCACAGGCAGCAGGCCACGCAGGAGCCCAGCAGCGTTGAAATGGTCGTTTCAGGGTCGGCGCTTGTGAAATGCTCGCCTTGCGTGATGACAATACGATTGGTCATCACAACTGGCCCCTGACCGTGGACATGGCGTGGGCCTCTACCGCGCGCGCAATCGCTGAACCGATGTCTTGTAGCGGCAGCTTCGACATCGCGGCACCCAGCTCCCAGGCCGCTTTGGGCATGCCGTAAACAACACTTGTTGCCTGATCCTGGCAGATTGTTTGCGCCCCGGCGCCGCGGAGTTGGAGCATGGCTGAGGCGCCATCCCGTCCCAATCCGGTCAGAAGCACGGCAATCACGTCGTCACCGTAGGGATAGGCCGAGCGAAACAGCGTATCGACGGATGGACAATGCAATGCGTTGCTGGCGGGTGACGAGAAGTAGCAGTGCCAGTTGCCGCTGTCGCGTTTCACCCCTGTCTCCATTCCGACAGCCGGAGCAAGCCTGACCTGCCCGTAGGTGAGCGTTTCGAGCTTCTTTGCAATGGCAACATCTTGATGGAGTTCGCGGTTCAGCATTTGCGTGAAACTGACCAGAAAGGCCCCCGGCATGTGCTGAACGATAACCACTGGTGGCCCATCTTCGGGAAGGTCTGCCAGTACGGTTTCGAGGGCTCCAACACCGCCAGTTGATGCACCAATCAGAACGATGGGTGTTTTCCTGGCGGGCGTATTGATGCGCTGAAGGGGGGACGGGGCATGTTTGCGGACTTTCTGCACCTTGCTGCACGCTGCAGAAAAGACACGTCTCGTGATGTCTCGACACGTCACTTCGTCAGCGGCAGAGGTCGGCTTGAGAATGCAGTCGACAGCGCCCAGCGAAAGTGCAGTGATCGTTGCCTCGGAATTGCTTTTGGTGGCGCCGGAAATCATGACAACAGGCATTGGGCGCAGTTTCATCAGCTTTTCGAGAAACGCGAGGCCACTCATCCCGGGCATTTCGATATCAAGGGTGATGACGTCTGGTTCGGTCCGCTTGATCACCTCCCGCGCCGTTTTCGCGCTGTCTGCCTCCCCGACGACCTCCAGCCGCGGGTCTTGAGCCAGGATGACCCGCAACCAGCCCCTGATGCTGCGGGAGTCGTCGACGATCACCACCTTCTTTTTGATGTAGTGATCTCCGAGTCTTGCGTAAGGCCTTGTCCCTTCGAGCATGTAGCGGTTCCTGAACTTCCGCCGGGACGAACTTCAAAAAGCTTTACGCTGACGTCCGGCATGTTGCTCATGACGCAGAAAAATGAACTGGCAGTTAAGAGGCAAAGACCGAAGGGGCTTCGGGCGCGTCAGCCGGCGGATTGGGCACCCACTGATCTTATGCGCCTAATGCGTGACCACCAGGCGTCGATCTGGGAACGACTGACTGTATCGGCTAGTCCAAGCCCGACGACAGCCGCAGTGTGTTTATCTGTCGTCTTTTTGATTTCGACGTATTGTCCGACGACTTGGATGGTATGCGGACCGCCTTCTGTTTCTACAAATCCCTTCAACCGGTAGAGGCCCTTTGGTCGGGTCTGCATGGCCTGCGACAGGCTATCAAGGGACAGGATGTCCTGATCTTTGCGGTGCCAGGCAACGTAGGACGGGTGCGGCGTTGCGGCCGGTTCGTCGTCCAAAGGTTCAACCTGCAGCGTTAGAAGGCCTACAACATCGGGTTCAGCGATGCTTGGCAGGTCGAGGCCGTGACGGGCGAAAGCGGCGTCAACTTTTGGTCGGCGGTTTGATGCCTTGGTTTGCAGCACGAGGTCCCCAACTTCTATTTGTCTGCGGACCTGCGGCCCAACCAGCGGGTCGTTCAGGAGTTCTGCAATGTTGAGTGCGTCGACCACGGTCACAATGCCTGCGTAATGCAGGTCAGGCTCTGCAATCGCGGTATTGGCAATGGCTTTGGGGTCGGCGATGCCGCTGGCTTCGATGATCAGGTGATCCGGGCGTGGTTTTCGATCAAGCGCATCACCGATGGCCATGAAGAGATCTGCGCCCATCGTGCAGCATACGCAGCCGTTTGTCAGCGCAATGACATCGTCGTCTTTTGCCGCGATCAGTGACTCATCAATGTTGATTGCCCCGAAGTCATTGACCATCACCATCAGATGCTTTCCCTGCGGCTGCGCAAGCAAGCTGTTGATCAATGTGGTCTTTCCAGCGCCGAGGTAGCCGCCAATGACCGTAAGCGGCAGCGGGGTCATAGGAGATGCACCCGCCCACCGCTGACTGTGCCGAGCACTGGTACGTCCTTGAGGGCGTCTGCATCTACTTCCGTCGGGTCCTGGCCCAGGATCGCAAAGTCCGCGATTTTGCCGGTTTCGATGCTCCCAATCTCGTGATCAAGTTTCAGCGTGTAAGCCGCACCGAGGGTAATCAGGCGCAGGGCCTCGTCGACTGTAATCCGTTGGGCGTCTCCCAAAGTGCGACCTGACATCGTCTTGCGGTTCACAGCACACCAAGCGGTGAAAAGAGGCCCCATGGGTGTGACAGGTGCATCAGAGTGAATGGCAACATTGACGCCTGCATCCAAAGCCGAGCGGGTCGCGTCCATACGGCTTGCCCGATCCTCACCAATTGTGAGCGCAACATGCTGATCGCCAAAGTACCACAGGTGGTTGGCAAAGATGTTGGTGCAGATGCCGAGTTCGCGGGCGCGGGCGAATTGTGCTGGCCCCATCATTTGGCAATGCTGAAACACGTGGCGCGCACCGGGCCATGGATATTTGCGCGCAGCGGCCTCGCAGGCATCAAGACAGACTTCGGAGGCTTCATCGGCGTTGACATGTATGTGCATCTGTACGCCGCGCGCATACATCATCTCTGTCAGCGCATAGATTTCCTCAGGCGTGGTGTTCCAGATACCGTTGGGCTGACCGCCCACATATCCCGGCCATTTCACACGTCCTGTCCAACCCTGGATTGATCCATCGGTCATCAGTTTGACGGCCCCCAATCGCAGCTTGTCTGTGGATCGCGCCTTCAGCGCAAGGGCCCGGTTTGCCAGTGTTTCTGGGTCTTGTCCCGTCGCGCCAAGCGCTGGCACGATGCGCACGGCAAAGTCAGGGTCATTCGTGACACGCAACATGTCATCCAGATCCTCTTCTTCCATCGAAGAATAGAGATCGGTTACGGTCGTTACCCCTGCCCTGCGGCATACCTCGGCGTAGGAACGCAAAGCGTCTTCACCTTGGGACAAGGTCCGAAAGTCCAGACCGACGCGGCGCATGACCGGGAACATTGCGGCCATTTCCTGCAGCTCTCCGGTTGGCCGCCCGTCGTCGTCCTTCAAGACGCCTTCGACGTTGCTGTGTTCTGTGTACTGCGCTAGTTCCAGGGCTGCCGAGTTCACGCACATCAGGTGAAAGTTGGAAAACAACACCGCGATGGGGCGATCTGTAGCCACCTCATCCAGATGACGCCTGTTCAACCGCTCAGTTGGCAGAAAGATGGGGTCAAAACCCCAGGCGACCAATGGCTCGCCCTCTGGCAGTTCTGCCGCGCGTGCCTTGAGGCGGGCAATAACCGCCTCGATGGTGGTCATACCCTCATGCATGTTCCCTTGAGGGTCGATGCGATCATGATAGCCAGCATAAGCAAAGTCCCACATTTTGCCCGCCATCATATGGGCATGACCCTCCACAAATCCGGGCATCAGGACATGATCGGCCAGGCTGTTGTCGTGAGTGACCAGGCCCCATGCGTCCGCGCAGTCTGCGGCGCCCACTGCAAGGATCCTGCCATCCTGCACCGCGACATGGGTTGCTTCCGGGCGGTTGGGATCCATCGTGATGATCTTCTTTGCCGCAAAAACCGTGATATCCGCCATGTAAGCCCCCTGTTTTGAGGCGAACGTAGCGGACTATCCCAATGGGGGGAAAGGCAAAAGTCTTGGCCGGTGCGGGGCTATCCCAAAGAATATCCTGCACCGCGCACAGTGCGGATCGGATCATCGCTGTTCGCGGCTGTCAGGACCTTGCGCAAGCGGGCAATATGGACATCTACCGTGCGCGTATCGACATAGATGTCAGTGCCCCAGACAAGGTCGAGCAATTGGTCGCGGCTGAAAACGCGGCCGGGCTTTTCAAGCAGGGTGACCAGAAGGCGGTACTCTGTTGGGCCCAGCTTAAGCTCCTTGTCTGCACGGGTCACCCGGTGGCGTTCAGGGTCGAGCGAGATGTCCTGATAGATCAGCAATTCACCCGAAGCCGCGGGCCGGGACCGGCGCAATTGTGTCCGCACCCGCGCCATGAGTTCGCGCAGTGAATAGGGCTTGGTGACATAGTCGTCTGCGCCCGTCTCAAGCCCGCGGACAGTATCAACTTCCTCGGACCGGGCGGAGAGCATGATCACGGGTATATTCTTGGTGTCGTCCCTTGTCTTAAGCTGACGGCACACTTCAATCCCGCTCATCAGCGGCATCATCCAGTCCAGGATCACCAGATCGGGCGTGATCTCGGACACCTGAAGCATCGCGTCTTCGCCATTTTCCGCGCGGCTGACGGCATAGCCTTCAGCTTCGAGGTTGTAGGCCAGAACCTCGCGCTGCGCGGGTTCGTCTTCGACCAGCAAAACGTGGGGTTGGGTGACGGACATGCTGTGCTTCCTTAAGCTTGGACAGACGTCTTGTCGGCCTTGGGTCGGCCTTCTTCGGGGTGTTCGCCAGTGACCAGATAGACGACCTGTTCTGCGATCGACGTTACGAGATCACCCATCCGTTCGGTGTTCTTGGCGATGAAGTGTAAATGCATACAGGCTGTGATATTGCGCGGGTCTTCCATCATGAAGGTCAGGAATTCGCGGAAGAGCGCATTGTACATCTGGTCAACCTCGGTGTCGCGGTTGATCACATCCATCGCAAGCTCTGCATCGCGCTGGATATAGGCGTCAAGCGCGTCTTTCAGCATTGCCTCGACAGCCTGTGCCATGCGGCGGATGGACGACGCGCTGCCATTGACCTGCGGCAGTGTGTTCAGAACACCGGTGCGCTTGGCCATGTTTTTCGCGTAGTCACCGATGCGTTCCAGGCTTGCGCTGATCTTGATCACCGTCAGAACTAGACGCAGATCGATTGCCGTGGGGGCGCGCAGCGCGATGACGCGCGCGGCATTCTCGTTGATCTGGTTTTCAAGCCCATCAATGGCCTTGTCACCGGTGCGGACCTTTTCCGCCAGTTCCTCATCACGGGTTTCAAGCGAGGTGGCGGAGAAGCGGATGGCGTCTTCGACCATCCCGCCCATTTTCATGATCTGTGCTTGAACGGCTTCCAGATCACGGTCAAATGCAGATGCAATGTGCTGATCTTGCATGATTTATCCAATACGTCCTGTGATGTAGCTTTCCGTCCGGTCGTCTTCGGGTGCGGTAAAGATTTTGTCGGTATCGCCAAACTCCACCAGATTGCCGAGGTGGAAGAAGGCGGTTTTCTGACTCACACGCGCTGCTTGCTGCATGGAGTGTGTGACGATCACGACTGAATAGTTCTGGCGCAATTCGTCGATCAGCTCCTCCACCTGCGCCGTTGCGATGGGGTCAAGAGCCGAACATGGCTCGTCCATCAGGAGCACTTCGGGCTCTGTTGCAACGGCACGTGCGATGCACAAACGCTGCTGCTGACCACCAGAGAGACCGGTGCCGGGCGCATTCAGACGATCCTTCACCTCATTCCAGATGGCACCGCGCTTTAGCGCGCGTTCCACGATATCGTCGAGCTCTGCCTTGTTGCGGGCGAGACCGTGGATACGGGGGCCATAGGCAACGTTGTCGTAGATCGACTTGGGAAATGGATTTGGCTTCTGGAAAACCATGCCGACTTTGGCGCGCAGCTGAACCGGGTCGACCTTCTTGTCATAGATGTTTTCACCGTCGATGCGGATGTCACCCTCGATGCGGCAGATGTCGATCGTGTCGTTCATCCGGTTGATGCAGCGCAGAAACGTGGATTTCCCACAGCCCGATGGGCCGATAAAGGCGGTGACGGTCTTGTCTTCGATATCAACGTCCACGTCCTTGATGGCGTGGTTGTCGCCATAGAAAACCTGCACGCCGCGGGCCGCGATCTTTACGGTATTGGTTGCCACGTCATTCTCCGCAGTAAAGTTGTCTTTCATCGGTCCGCCCTTCTTACCAGCGCCGTTCAAAGCGGCGGCGCAGAATAATTGCGAGGATGTTCATGGTCAGCAGGAATATCAGCAAGATGATGATCCCGCCCCATGCTTTTTCGTAAAAGCCCGCATCTGCACGTGCCGCCCAAGTATAGATTTGTGCGGGCATGGCTGAGTTGGGCTCGGTGAAGCCCGCAATCAAGCCGTCTGGATAGCCCCGGGCCACGAAGCCCACCATGCCGATCAGCAAAAGCGGTGCGGTTTCGCCAAGCGCCTGCGCCAGCCCAATGATTGTCCCAGTCAGGATACCGGGCATCGCCAGCGGCAAGACGTGGTGGAACACCGTCTGCATCTTTGACGCCCCTACCCCCAGTGCTGCCTCGCGAATGGACGGCGGCACAGCTTTGAGCGAGGCGCGGGTTGAGATGATAATGGTGGGCAGTGTCATGAGCGTCAGCACCAGCCCGCCTACCAGCGGGGCAGACTGCGGCAGGTGCATGAACTGAATGAAGACAGCCAAACCCAAAATGCCAAAGACGATGGAGGGGACCGCGGCAAGGTTCGAGATGTTGACCTCGATCAGATCAGTGAACCGGTTCTGTGGCGCGAATTCTTCCAGATAAATAGATGCGGCCACCCCGATGGGAAGCGAAAGGACAAGCACCACAACCATCATGAAGAAAGACCCGATCACCGATGCGCCGATCCCTGCCCCGCCCGGGTTGTCGACCCCGGAATCCGCACCTGTGATGAAGTTCCAGTTGAATGCCCGCGTGATGATGTCTGCTGCTACCAGTGCATCGATAAGATCAAGGTCGGTCTGCTGAAGGAAACGGCTGTCCTGCAGTGTGTCGCGTGTCACCCTGCCGGTCAGATAGCCATCGACGCGAGACGCAGCGGCCAATTGAAACGATACCGGGCTGCCCAGGTCCTGCTCATTTGCGCGGTAGTGCTCTCGCAGCGTGCCTCCGGGCTTGCCCAGCAGGCGCTCAATGGCGGCAGCGTCAAAGTCCACTTCGATGCCGCGTTCGTCCAGTGCCGCGCGAATTTCTTCGATCAGAAAGCCCTCATAGGCCTTCGTTTTAAACAACTGGCCCTCAGCTTCGGCGAATTGTTCAGCGGTCAGGTTGAATTCGACGCCCACAACCGTCTGAGTGAAGGCGGGCACGCCGGAACGGATGATGGAAAAGGCGAGGACAACCAGAAAGAACAGCCCGATCAGGATGGCGGTGATGCCGTAATACTTGAACCGGGCTTCGGATGCGTTCCGTTTGCGCGTTCTTGCGTCCACTTCCAGCAATGATTTGCCTTTGGCGCCGGGTGCAGGGGCGCTGGTGATGCTTGCGTCAGACATTAGTCGTATTGCTCCCGGTATTTGCGCACGATGTAGAGCGCGAAAATGTTGAGCGCCAAGGTGATGACAAAGAGCGTCATGCCGAGCGCGAAAGCCACCAGCGCTTCGGGGCTGGCAAAGTCGGCGTCACCGGTCAGCTGGCTGACAATCTTGGCGGTTACCGTCGTCATGGCATCGAAGGGGTTGAGTGACAGTCGGGCTGCCGCACCTGCTCCCAGCACCACGATCATCGTCTCACCAATCGCACGCGAGGCGGCCAGAAGGATGGCACCGACAATTCCGGGCAGCGCTGCGGGCAGGATCACCTGCTTAATCGTTTCAGACTTTGTGGCCCCAAGCCCGTAGGACCCGTCACGCATGGCCTGAGGGACCGCGTTGATGATGTCATCGGACAGCGAACTGACAAAGGGGATGAGCATGACACCCATGACCAGACCGGCGGTCATGACGGCGGTACCCGCCTGCATGATGCCCAGACCGTCGCGGCCAAAGACAGAGACCAGCAGTGGTCCCACGGTCAGCAGCGCAAAAAGACCGTATACGATGGTCGGGATACCGGCGAGCACTTCGAGCATAGGCTTGGCAATGGAGCGCACGCGGGGGCTGGCGTATTCGGACAGGTAGATCGCCGCGAAGAGACCGATGGGGATCGCGACGGCCAGGGCGACGATGGAGATGTAGAAGGTGCCCCAAAGCAGCGGAATGACACCAAGATCAGAGCTGCCACCGCGACCGGAAAAACTGGGAGCCCAATTGGTGCCGAAGAAGAATTCGGACGCGGGATAGAGCTGGAAAAACGCCACCGTGTTGAAGACCAGTGACAGTACAATCCCCAAAGTCGTCAGGATGGCGATGGAAGCTGCTCCGATCAGCAAATACCGGACCGCTCGCTCCACGGTGTTGCGTGCCCGAAAGTCCGGCACAGCCTCGCGCAGCCCCCAGACAGCCCCAGCGACGGATAGTAGGATCACCACGACTGTCATGATGGTGCTGCCGGTGGCATTCATGATGCGGTACTGTTGGGCCGCCCGCAGGACCGGTTGCGTGATCTGAGACGTCACGATCGCACCTGCCTCTTGAAGGCGCTCAGTGACGTTGGACAATTCCACTCGGGCGTCGCGGGCAAAAGCTTCGTCCATGACGCCGTTCTCGATGGCAAGATCAAGACCCTCCGCGGTGCGGCGTACTTCAGAAAGCACCAGTCCGCGCGAGGAGCTTTCGGCGATGGCGCGGTCCGGGATCAGCGCCGATACTGTATTGTTCACGTAAATTGGTTGTATGAGAAGCCAGATGGCAAGCAGGATAAGCGCAGGAACAGCAGCCTTAAGTGCGACATTGCCCCCGTAATAGGATGGCAGTGAGTGCATAACGCGCCGGTCGCCGTCCACGCTTTGCAGAACCCGGGATCGCCCGGCGATGTAGCCGCCCGTGGCAATCACCACCACAGTCAGAAGAAGCCAAAGTAACGGCATGTCGCCCCCGCACATCCGTCGGGCCGGAGCCCAGTAAGATGGATCGGGGACGGACGTGATCCGCCCCCGTTCGTCATGTCAAAGCGCCGCTTAGGAGCCAGCGCCCATGGTCTTTTCATCAGCCACGGCTTTCTGTGTGTCAGACAGTTCAGGGTCAGACACCAGCCCGTAGTTGGCGAGCGGGCCGGAAGGGCCAGCCAGTTCGTCAGAAACGAAGAACTGAGCATACTCTTTCAGGCCGGGGATCACACCGATGTGCGCTTTTTTCACATAGAAGAACAGCGGGCGAGATACCGGATATTCACCGGATGCGATTGTCTCGGTGGATGGCGCAATACCGGACATCGTCGCGACCTTCAGTTTGTCGGTATTGTTTTCATAGAACGCGAGACCGAACACGCCGATGCCATTGGTGTTGGCATCAATGCGCGCCAGTGTTTCGGTGTAGTCACCGTCAATGTCCACAGACTTGCCGTCCTGACGGACGTCAAGGCAGGCATCCTCGGCGTCGTCCTCGGACATGCCGCCGTCCATCATCGCCTTCATGGTACCGGTTTCTTCACAACCCTTCAGCAACACCTTGTCTTCGAATACTTCACGTGTGCCGTGCTTGGTGCCAGGGATGAACATGGCGATTTCAGCATCGGGTAGTTCGCTGTTAAAATCAGACCAGTTGGCATGCGGGTTGTCGACAATCGCGCCATCGACAAGAACTTTTGCACCGATGGCGTTGAAAATGTCTGTTGGCTCAAATGCAGTGAACGCAGGCCCGGACTGCTGGGATGCAAACACGATGCCATCATAGCCGATGCGGACTTCGATGATGTCGGTTACGCCGTTCTCGGCACAGGCTTTGATCTCTTTTTCGCGGATCGCGCGGGACGCGTTGGCGACGTCGATTGTGTTCTCGCCAACACCCTCACAGAAGCGCTTAAGACCTGATGAAGAACCACCTGATTCGACCACCGGTGTTGGGAAGTCGGTGTTTTCACCAAAGGCTTCTGCAACGATGGACGCATAGGGCAGCACAGTGGAAGAACCGGCAACCTGCACCTGATCACGCGCAGCGGCGGTTGTGGCAGATACAGCGGCAATGGCCAGCGCGGATACGGTGAGTTTTGTCAGTGACATGATGTCTCCTGTCATATTGATTTCGGCAATCACCCCCATGGTGATCT